>JBBQQT010000092.1:0-14486 GCA_038215555.1 Burkholderiales bacterium
ATCCTGTGGAAGTCGCTGTTCGGTAATATCAAGTTCGGCCATGATCTTGAGGCGTGAAGCAAGTGATGTGTGGATGACTTTTGGAAGACAATGGCCGTAGGTCAGGACACCGTCGATACGGTAGAAGATAGATGGTCGGCTATGCGGCGCTGATCGTCAGTTTTCCGGTTTACATGACGCAATGGGTGGCGCCGGTTGCGCTGGCCGACCACGCTTTGACGCTGTGGGACGCGTTCGACGTGGTCTTTGCCGGCCAGGGCTCGATCAGCCCGGACGCCTACACCTCGGCGACTGTGCTGGATACCTGGAAAACCCAGGCGCGACTGAATATGCCGACCGAATCCATCCTCAGCCAGCCGATTTTTGGCTGGGCCGGTGGCCAGGGCCACGAAATCGTCGCGCTGATGTACCTCGCCGGCGGCCTGCTGCTGCTCAGCCTGAAGCTGATCACCTGGCACATCCCGCTGGCTTTCCTGCTTGGTCTTGCCGCCACCGCCGGCGTACTTCATCTGATCGACCCGACACAACATGCCAGCCCATGGCTGCACCTGCTTTCCGGCGGCGCCATGTTGGGCGCCTTCTTCATCGCCACCGACCCGGTATCGGCGGCATCCACCCCGCGCGGCAAGCTGATCTACGCTGGCATGGCCGGATTTTTGATTGCGATCATTCGCGGCTTTGGCAGTTTCCCGGATGGCGTCGCTTTCGCCATCCTGCTGATGAATATGTGCGTGCCGTTCATTGACGACTACACGCAACCGCGGGTGTTCGGCCATCCAGGCAAACGGCCGAAGCCGAACAAACCATGACCCCGGCACTCCGCGAAACCCTTGCCACCGCGCTCACCTTGCTGGTGTTTTCGGTGATCGGCGCCAGTCTGCTTGCCGGCGCCTACACCCTCACCCGCCCGACCATCGAGCGCAGCGAAGAAGCCGTCAAGCTGGCCTTGGTGGCACAAACCCTGCCGGCCGGCAGTTTCGACAACAACCTGATCCGCGATGCGCAGGTATTGCCCGCCGACCCGCAACTCGGACTGAAGCGACCCGGCCTGGCTTATGTGGCGCGTAATCAAGGCGTTGCCAACGCAGTGGTACTGGAAACGGTCGCGCCGGACGGCTATGCCGGTGAAATTCGCCTGCTGATCGGAATTCAGGCGACGGGGCGCATCGCCGGCGTTCGGGTTACCGGCCACACCGAAACACCGGGCCTGGGCGACTACATTGAAATCGGCCGTAACCCCTGGATCACCCAATTCAACGGCAAAAGCCTGACCGAACCCGCCGATGCGGCGTGGAAAGTGCGCAAGGACGGCGGCGCCTTCGATTACCTCACCGGCGCCACGATCACACCGCGCGCCGTCATCCAAGCGGTCAATAAAGCGCTACATTATTTCGAGCGCCACAAAACGGCGCTGCTTGCACCGGTGAAAACCGGCGGCGAGGCAATGAAACCCGAAGAGGCAAAACACCATGTCCAGCCCTGAAGCCACCCTGGCGCCGGTTTCCCCCCTACCGGAAATCAATCCCGGCAACTCGTCGCACGGCCTGATTTCGCAGGAAACGCGCGACATCATCGTCAACGGCCTGTGGACACAGAACCCCGGCATCGTGCAATTACTCGGCCTCTGCCCGTTGCTGGCGATCAGCAACAACATCGTCAACGCGCTCTCCCTCGGCCTGGCGACAACCCTGGTGATGGCAGTGGCGAGCGGTTCAGTCGCCCTGGTACGAAATTTCATCCCGCATGAAATCCGCATTCCCGCCTTCGTCCTGATCATCGCCGCGCTGGTGACCATCGTCGAACTTGCCATGCACGCCTGGGTACCGGCGCTGTATATCGTGCTCGGCGTGTTCATCCCGCTGATTACCACCAACTGCATCGTGCTGGCACGCGTCGAAGCTTTTGCGTCTAAGCGCTCCACCGCGCATTCGGTGCTGGATGCCACGATGATGGGCCTCGGCCTTACCGCCGTGCTGGTGGTGCTCGGCGGCCTGCGTGAAGCTATCGGAAAGGGCACGCTGTTTTCCGGCATCGACCTCGCGCTCGGCCCGATCGCCAAGAATTGGGTGATTCCTCTCGCCCACGATTACAACGGCTTTCTGCTGGCGATTCTGCCGCCAGGCGCATTCATCGGCTTGGGCCTGCTGATCGCATTGCGCAACCGTCTGCTGATGCGCAACAACGGCTGATCGCGCCGCGCCAGAATCAGTCATGAACGCCCAGCGCCGCCGTGAAATCTTTCAACGCCTGCAGGCGGCGAATCCACACCCGACGACCGAACTGGTTCACCACTCCGCGTTTGAACTGCTGATTGCCGTGATGCTGTCGGCGCAAGCCACCGACAAGAGCGTCAATATCGCCACCGCCACGCTGTTCCCGGTGGCCGCTACGCCGGAAAGCATGCTGACCCTGGGCGAAGAAAGGCTGAAGCAGCACATCCGCAGCATCGGCTTGTACCCGACCAAGGCGAAAAACGTCATCGCCACCTGCCAGATCCTGCTCGACAAGCACGCCGGCGAGGTGCCGCGCGACCGTGACTCGCTGGAAGCGCTGCCCGGCGTCGGCCGCAAGACGGCGAACGTGATACTCAATACTGCGTTTGGCGAACCGACCATCGCCGTCGATACGCATATTTTCCGCGTTGCCAATCGCACCGGCCTGGCGCCGGGCAAAACCGTGCAGGAAGTCGAAAGCAAATTGCTGCGCCATGTAGCGGCCGAATTCAAGCAGGACGCGCATCACTGGCTGATCCTGCTCGGCCGCTATGTCTGCAAGGCGCGCAAGCCGGAATGCGCCCAATGCGGCATCCGCGACCTGTGCGATTTCAAGGATAAAACCGTATGAAAGCCGGGGCATGAAAGCCGCGTCGGGCCTGGTCCAGGGACGCCACGCCGGTCCGGAACTGGCGGCGCAAGCCGTGCGCATGGCAATGCAAACGGCCGAACTCGAAATCGCACAATCGGTGGTGTTGTATTTGAGCAGTGATTTTGCACATGATCCGCAAACCGCGATCGCCGCCGCCGCGCGCGCCGGCCAGTGCACCCAGGTCGTCGGTTGCACCGCGGCCGGCGTGTTCAACGAAACCGACTGGGTGCTCGACGCCCCCGCCGCCGCCGCACTGGTGCTGGGTGATGGCGTCAACCTGCAACCGATCCAGGCCGACGCGGCGCCCGTGCTGACTTACTGCGCCCCCAACGCGCTCGACCTGACCTGGCTGCAGTCCGGCCCGCCCCGCTTTGGCGGTGTGTCCGGCGATGCCACCGGCCAGGGTCTATTTTCGGTCTGGCAGAGTGGTCGCGTGCAGACTGACGGCCGGTGCGGTCTATCGGTCCAAGGCGCGCGCTTGCAGGTCGATTTTTCCCAGGGTATCTATCCGCTGACCCAGCCTGCCCGCCTCGACAAGGTGGCCGGCCATGATGTGCAGATCATGGGCGGAATCAAGGCGCTGGTCAGCCTGGCGCATGAACTGCCGCTCAGCGTGCGAGCGCCGGAGCGCATTCCGACCCATCTGCTGATGGCCGGCATTCCTTATGGCGATCCAGAAAATGCCGTCGCAGAAGGCCGTTTCCATCTGCTTCCGGTGATCGCGGTGAACAGCGACGATCAATCGGTCACCATCGCCAACCAACTGGACCCCGGCACACCCTTGTTCTGGGCGCTGCGCAAGCCGAAAGCAGCGGCAGACGACATGGCGGCGATGCTGACCCGGATGACCGCCGAGAAGACGAAAAAACCTCATTTCGGCCTGATGTTTCCCTGTATGGGGCGCGGCCCGATGTTCTACGGTGGCGAAGATCGCGATCAGAAAATTCTCGCCGAACGCTTCCCCGGCCTGCCGTTCATCGGTTTTTACGGCAATGGCGAAATCGCCCATTTCGACGGCGCCAACCGGCTACTGCAATACAGCACCGTGCTGGCACTGGGCTACACCACCTGAAAGCGAACAAGCCCCCCTATGTTCAATCCCACCCGCGACCAGGTCCGTGATTTCTTCTTCAGCGCCTGGCATAAATTTAATGCCAAGCAGACGCTGACTGATCTTGAGAAAATTGCCGTCGAGCACATCACGCGGCATCCCGAATATCACGCCATCCTGGCGCAACCCGAGCGTTACCAGCAGCAGGAATGGCGACCCGAAGCGGGCGAAACGAACCCTTTTCTGCACCTTTCCATGCACCTGTCGATCAGCGAACAGCTTTCCATCGACCAGCCCCCCGGCATCAAAACACGCTATCTCGCCCTCGCCGAGCGACTTGGCGACGAACACACCGCGCAGCATGAAGTCATGGATTGTCTGGCGGAAATGATCTGGCAAGCGCAACGCAACAACCAGCCGCCGGACGCGTTGGCCTACCTTGAATGTCTGGACCAGAAATGTCTTTCCTGAAAAACCTGAAACTCGAACGCTTCGACAACTTCCTCGCCTGCAATCTCTGGCTTTACCAGTTTCTGCCGTTCCTGAAATGGCAGCATCGAGTCAACCGCGACAGCATCAAAGCCGATGGCATCGCCGGCTTCACCGGCGCGTTGATCGTGCTGCCGCAGGCGGTCGCCTTCGCCACCATCGCCGGCCTGCCGCCGGAATACGGCCTCTACGCCGCCATGGTGCCGACCATCATCGCCGCGCTGTTCGGTTCCAGCTGGCATCTGGTTTCCGGCCCGACCACCGCAATTTCCATCGTCGTTTTCGCTTCCGTCTCGCCGTATGCCGAACCGGGTTCGCCGGAATTCATCGGCATGGTGCTCACCCTCACCTTCCTCACCGGCCTGTTCCAATTGATCATGGGCCTGGCCAAGATGGGCGCCCTGGTCAATTTCATCTCGCATACCGTAGTCATCGGCTTCACCGCCGGCGCGGCCTTGCTGATCGCCGCCAGCCAAGTGAAAAACTTCTTCGGCCTCGACATCGAACGCGGCGCACCAGCATATGAAGTGATGCGGCAACTGCTGATCCAGATCGGCGACATCAATCCGTATATCGTCAGCGTCGCCGTGATTTCGCTGATCTCCGGCCTGCTGGCGCGCAAATACCTGAAGCAGGTTCCCTACATGATCGTCGCCATGGTGATCGGCGGCATCGTCGCGGCCATATTGGATCGCGCCTTTGGCAACGAGATCACCCAGATCAAGACGGTCGGCGCCCTCTCCGCCAGCCTGCCGCCGCTGTCGATACCGGATTTCTCGCTTGCCACCCTGAAAATCACCTTCTTCTCGGCGTTGGCAGTGACCGTGCTGGCGCTGACCGAAGCGGTATCCATCTCGCGCTCGATCTCGATCAAATCCGAACAGCACATCAACGGCAATCAGGAATTCATCGGCCAGGGTTTGTCGAATCTGTTCGGCAGCTTCTTCTCCAGCTACGCCTCCAGCGGCTCGTTCAACCGCAGCGGCGTCAATTACGAATCCGGCGCCCGCACACCGTTGGCGGCGGTATTTTCGTCGTTGATCCTGCTCGCCGTGCTGTTCATGATCGCGCCGCTGGCCGCGCATCTGCCGATTCCGGCGATGGCCGCCGTGCTGTTCCTGGTCGCCTGGAACCTGATCGACTTCCACCACATCGGCGCCATCATCAAGGCCCACCGCGAGGAAGCCGTTGTGCTCGGGGTCAGCTTCTTCGGCACCGTGATCGATCTGGAAAAGGGCATTTTCATCGGCATCGTCACCTCGCTGATCTTCTATCTGTCGCGCACCTCCAAGCCGGCCATCCGCTCGCTGGTTCCGGATGCGCGCGATGTCGACAATCCACGCCGCAAATTCATCGTCGAAACCGGCGCCGAACCGGATTGCCCGCAGGTCAAGCTGATGCGCCTGGAAGGCTCGATCTTCTTCGGCGCCATCGAGCACATTCAGCAAACTTTTGTCGCCGTCGACGAACATGTGCCAAGCCAGAAAAATCTGCTGCTATTCGCCACTGGCATCAACAACATCGACCTGGCTGGCGCCGAAATGCTGGCGCATGAAGCCGTGCGCCGGCGCAAACTCGGCGGCGCGCTGTATCTCTGCGGTGTCCGGGAAGCGACCTGCAACATGCTGAAAAAAGGCGGCTACGAAGCCGACATCGGCGCCGAGAATGTCTTCAGCCAGAAGCCGGACGCCATCGCCAACATCTATCCACGCCTCGATCCGGAAATCTGCCGCTCCTGCAAATCGCGCATCTTCCGCGAATGCCGCGAGCAGTTGCCGAATGGCGAAACGCGTCCGGCAGATGAGGTTATTCCACTACCCGATGTGGCAAACAGCGCGAATGCCGGGTTTATTCATCTTGGCGAATTCGTCACCCGCACCGGCGACGACGGCACCACCGGCCTCGCCGACGGCACTCGCCTGCCCAAGTTCGCGCCGCGCATCGAAGCGATCGGCACGGTAGACGAACTGAACAGCCAGATCGGCGTCCTGATCGACACCGCCATGTCCGAGGAAAACCGGGTGCTGTTGCGCGAAATCCAGCACGACCTGTTCAATCTGGGTGCCGAACTGGCCTGGCCGGAGGTCTCGCAAATTGAGGAGGAACACATCCTCAACCTGGACCAGACATTGGCCCGACTCAACGCCGGCCTGCCGCCGCTGACCGAATTCGTCCTCCCCGGCGGCATCCCCGCCGCCGCCCAGGCCCATGTCTGCCGCAGCATTTGCCGACGCGCCGAACGCCGCCTGACGCAGTTGGCCGATCAGGAACTGCTGTCGCCCAGACTCGGCCAATACCTCAATCGCCTGTCCGATTTCCTGTTTGTGCTATCACGCCGAATCAACCGCAACGCCGGGCAACATGAACCGGTCTGGCGCGGACCGATGTCGCACTGATGTCACGCTGATCGCTATCGCCCTGATCGATACCGCGCCGATCAAAGCAGATCGGTCGAAAGGGAAATCACTCCATTCCGGACTGCGCCGGAATAACACCTTTACAAGGTTTGTTTATGTGAAAGGGCATCTTTGCGAGTGATCTCGCCAATCAGCGGGTCCTCCGAAGACGAGGCAGCGCATCCACCGCCGGGCCGATTCTCTGGCGTCACGCCACACCGACCACTACGGCAGCTGCCGGGAGCAGCAGCTTCAATGCCGTTTTCACCCATGCTTTTCAACAGCCAATAGATAAAACCCACCCTAATCAGCAGCAACACCACGGCAGCAACAACGGCAATCCACATGTTCAAAGCTCCATTTCAAGGCAAAAATCAGGACTGATCAGATCGAGCATCCGATCCGCTCGCGCAGGCTGTTCAAGGCGCCTTGCTCGCCGCGAACAAGAAAGAACGCGCCTTCATCATCGGCCCGCTCCGCCAGCACCTCGCAGCGGGCGAACATCTCGCCGCGCAGTTGCTGGGCCGACCAAGGCAGAAAAAGCTCGGTCTCGATCAAATCGCGCTGAAAAAACGTAACGATCGCCCGATGCAATCTTGCAATGTCATCAGGTCGGCGGGCGCTCATCACGATGCAATCAGGATAGCGGGCGAGGAGCGCGGCTTCGCGTTCAGCTTGCGCCGCCGCATCGCCGGGATGCTCACCGACGTGATCGATCTTGTTGAAGATGCGGATACGCGGCACTTCCTGCGCGCCGATCTCGTTCAGCACCTCGTTGGTGGTTTCCAGCTGCCGTTCATAGCCGGCATCGCTGGCGTCGATGACATGCAGCAGCAGCGATGCATCCAGCGCCTCTTCCAGCGTCGACTTGAACGATGCGACCAGCCCGTGCGGCAGATTCTTGATGAAGCCAACCGTGTCGCTGACCAGCACACGCGGGATGCTTTCCGGGTGCAGGCTGCGCACGGTGGTGTCCAGCGTGGCGAAAAGTTTGTCGGCCACCAGCACCTCGCTGCCGGTGAGCGCGCGCATCAGGGTGGATTTGCCGGCGTTGGTGTAGCCGACCAACGCGACACTGGCGAGTCCCTGGTTGCCTAATCGCCGAGCGCGCTGCGTCTTGCGCTCGAGTTCCATCGCAACAATTTCTTTCTGCAATTCGGAGATGCGGTCACGGTTTTTGCGTTTATCCAACTCGGTGTGCGATTCGCCAGCGCCACGTCCGCCCATGCCGCTGCGCTGCCGCCCTTGCGGACCCGCTAGTTTCGCCGCCTCGCGCAAGCGCGGCGCCATGTAGCCCAAACGAGCGATTTCCACCTGCGCGCGGGCAGCCGGGGAACGTGCATTGCGATGGAATATCTCCAGAATCACCATGGTGCGATCCATCACCAGGCAGCCGACCTCCTTTTCCAGGTTGCGCGCCTGCGACGGTGAAATCTCGTGATCGATGAAGAGCGCTTCGATCGGGTCGGGCGAGACCGCGACGGCCTCGTTGTCGAGTGCGTCTTTGTCCTGTGCGTCTTTGTCATGTGCATCGTCATGCCACGCTTCGTCGTCAGCCAGGGTATTTACGAAGCGGCGAATTTCCTGCCGCTTGCCAATGCCGACATAGGCCGCTTTGTCGAAGCCGTTGCGTTTTTGCGTGAACGCGCGGGTCACCGTGAAACCCAGTGTTTTTGCGAGCTCGCGCAGCTCGGCCAGCGACGCCTCGAACTCGACATCGCTGACGCCAGGTAGCTGCACCGACGCCACAATGGCGAACTGGGGCTGTTCTTTGACTTCTCTTTGCATACGGCTTTTGCTTCTGTTGAATGGGCGGGGGCAGATAGTACCCGCCAACAGGATGGGTTCACTGCCTCTGCGTGCCTCTACGTTCATCTGCCGCTATGGATTATTGGTTGACGAGTCCGACTCCGGTACTGCCCAACCCAGTTCGCGATGGATCGCCAGATGTCGCGGCGTCCAGGAATGCAAGGTTTTGGCGACGAAATTGTGGCGGGCGACGTGGTAGCTGGGATCGAAGCCATAGAAATTCCGCTGCATCTGTTTGAGTTCATCGACGCGGCAAGTCGCCAACGATTTCAGGGTTTCATCCGCCGCCCGGCGCTGGCGTTTGGCGGCAAGCTGATCGGTGAAATCAGGGCTGCCTGCGAGGGCTTCGGCGCGTTGTCCGACTTGCCGTTCGAAATCAGCCAGATTCTCGCCAAAACTCACATCGACAAAACCGATTGTGGCCGCTTCGACCGCGCCCATTGGCAGGCGGCGCCGCATGATGTCTTTCGCTGCGGTGGATCCAACTCGACGCGGCAGCAGATAGCTCCAGTATTCCGAGCCATACAGGTTGCCCATGTTCTTGTAATGCGGGTTAAGCACGATGCCACGCCGGGCCCAGACACGATCGGCGGCCAAGGCCAGAAATGCCCCGCCAGCGCCTGCGTTACCGCGCAATGCACTGATTGTCAGATGGCTTTGTGTTTCGATGATCGCCTGGCACAAATCGTCCATCGCGTTGATGTTGCGCCAGGATTCGTCAGGTGCGCTGGCGGCGGCTTCAATCCGGTTGAGGTCGAGGCCGTTGCTGAAGAAATCGGCGCCACCCAGCAACACGATAACCCGGGTCGGCCGCTGTTGCGCCGCCCGATACGCCGCCAGCAGCTTTTCGCATGCCGCCATGCCCATCGCCCCGTTATAGAAATCGAAGCTCAGATAGCCAACCGCGCCAGCTTCCCGATAATCGATTGCGTCCACTGTTGCGTCCACTGTTGCGTCAAGTTCAGGCAGCGCGGCCGCTTCCGGGAAGGCGATGCAGGTCGGCAGTTTGATTCCGCCATCGATACGTTTGACATGACCCATCCATACCGCGCCATCCAGCGTCGCCCGCACGATGCCCTCGCCGACGCGGCCCAGGATGTCGCCCGGCGCACCAGTTCCTACCCCCGCGCCAGCCCCAGCGAAAGATTTTGCATTGAACAACCGGCATTCCTGATCGAACAGGCGATCACGCACCCCCGGAAAACCATCGCCGCAACGCAGTTTGACGAGCACGCGGTGGGTATCGTCATGCTGCCAATCGATGCCGCGATCAGCCTGGCGCATCAGTGGATGCATCGGCCGCATGGCTTGTGCTTGTGGCTGCCAGCGCCCGGCTGCGAAATCCGGCAGGCGATCGATGGCGCTGAATACCGCGCGCACCGCCGCTTCAGTGACTTCATTGCGATACAGGCTGGATTTCATCGCCGGCCGCATGGCGAAGGTTTCCGCCGCCCACACCGGGCCGGCATCCATTTCCGCTTCCGCCTGCAACAGCGTCACGCCCCACTCGGCAGCGCCGTTCAGGATCGCCCAGTCCAGCGCCGATGGACCGCGATCGCCAACAATACCGGGATGCACGATCAGACAAAGGTTGTTCCGCCAGACCGATTCCGGAATCGCCCGGCGCAAATAAGGCGCCAGGATCAGATGCGGCCGGAACAAGGCGACAGCTTCCTGGGTCACGGTGTCGTTGATGTCGAACTCGACTGAAACCTGATGCCCGTGCGCAGTCAATTCGACGTAAAGGCGCTGAGTCAGGCTGTTGAAGGCATGGGTCAGGAAAAGAATACGCATATCCGCTCAGAAAACAGGAGCCCCACATAGCGGGGTGAACACAAGCCCGTAGGGTGCGCCGTACGCACCATTGCGCCTGCATCGGTGCGCACGATGCACCCTACGATGCTTGGCAGGGTTGACCACAAGTCGCCAAGTGAAACAGACACCAGCCGGTTTAGTATCACGCCCAAATCCTTTCAGACAAAAAATGACTTCCAAACCCACTCCGGCCTTGTTACGCGCCCTCGACCAGATCAACCAGATTGTGCTCGGCAAATCCATCCAGGTCCGCCTATGTCTGGCTTGCCTGTTGGCACGCGGCCACCTCCTGATCGAGGATGTGCCCGGCGTCGGCAAAACCACACTGGCGCATGCATTGGCGAGAACGCTTGGACTCGATTTTCACCGCATCCAGTTCACCAGCGACCTGCTGCCGGCCGACATCCTCGGCGCGGCGATCTACGCCAAGGACAGCGGCAGCTTTACCTTCCACCCGGGGCCAATTTTCGCGCAGGTGATTCTGGCCGACGAGATCAACCGCGCCAGCCCGAAGGCGCAAAGTGCGTTGCTGGAAGCGATGGAAGAAGGGCAGGTCAGCATCGAAGGCGAAACGCGGCCTTTGCCAACGCCGTTCTTCGTCATCGCGACACAAAATCCGAGCGACCAGATTGGCGCCTTTCCGTTGCCGGAATCGCAACTCGACCGTTTTCTGCTCCGCATCCGACTTGGCTTCCCCGACCGTGCGGCGGAACGTGCCTTGCTGCGCGGCGAGGATCGACGCGATCTGCTGGCGGCTTTGCCGGAAGCGATCAGCGCCGAAGTTTTTGTCGAACAACAACAGCGCGTGCAACAGGTGCATGTTTCCGATGCACTGCTGGACTACCTGCAAGCGCTGATCGCCGCCAGCCGTTCGGATGCCCGCTTCATCGCCGGCCTGTCACCCCGCGCCGGCCTTGGCCTGTTGCACGTGGCGCAAGCCTGGGCCTATCTTGATGGACGCGGCTTCGTGCAACCGGAAGATGTGCAAGCCGTGTTGCCGGCGCTGACGCCACATCGGCTGTTTCCGTCAGTCGGTCTGACCCAGCCGGAAGCCGATTGGGCAGCTCGCATCCTGCTGCAAGTTCCAATACCCTGATTTCCCAATGTTGTTGTTTTTCCCGCCCTCACCATAAAAGGAGACTCCGTATGACTGATTCCAACCAATTCGATTGCGCTGATTACGACAGCCTGGTTCCGCCGCCCCTGCCGCATACCCGACGCGGCTTCCTGGTCACCGCACTCGGCGCCGGCTTCGCGCTCGCAGTGCAACCGGTAATGGCGCAGAGCACCATAACCACCGCCAGCGATGGCCTGCTGGCGGGTGAAATTTCGGTACCGACCACAGACGGCAGCATGCCCGCCTATCGCGCGCAACCGGCGCAGGGCAGCAACTTCCCGGTGATTTTGGTAGTGCAGGAAATCTTCGGCGTGCACGAACACATCAAGGATCTCTGCCGCCGTCTGGCCAAACTCGGCTATCAAGCCATCGCCCCCGAGCTTTTCGCGCGCCAGGGCGACCCGCGCCAGTACAGCGCGGTTCCCGACATCGTCAGTAATGTCGTCTCCAAAGTGCCGGACAACCAGGTGATGCGCGACCTTGACGCCTGCGTGGCTTGGGCCGGCGCAAATGCCGGCGATGCAAAACGACTCGGCATCACCGGCTTCTGCTGGGGTGGCCGCATCACTTGGCTGTATACCGCACACAACCCCGCCGTGAAAGCTGGTGTGGCCTGGTACGGCCGGTTGGTTGGCGCCGCCAGTACGATGACGCCAAAACACCCGATCGATGTCGCCGGCGACCTGAAGGGCCCGGTGCTCGGCCTCTATGGCGGCCTTGATCAAGGTATTCCGCTCGACACGGTGGACAAAATGACCGCCGCGCTGAAAGCCGCCAGCAGCGCGGCGAGCCAGGCTTCAACAATCCACGTTTACGACAACGCACCGCACGCGTTCAACGCCGATTACCGGCCAAGTTATCGCAAACAAGAAGCCGACGACGGCTGGCAGCGCATGCAAGTGTGGTTCAAGCGGAACGGGGTTTGACGGATATTTGTAACCACAGACTTCCTGATCCCGGCTGCGTTTTAGCTGTGCATTCCGGAAATTCGCGTGGCACGAAATAACGGTAGCCCATCACGCTTGGTGCAACGATGGGCCCGCTCCGCTTGGCCCTGTTACGTCCCACCCTATTTCCGACTCACCGACCCAAGCCATTCGAGGTTGAAACGGCGGGATTGTCCCGCGCTGCGAGGGGCGTAACGCGAGCCCGAAGCAGAGCGGGACGAATTGCTTACGGGATTTCACTCAAAGTCGAGCGCCAAGGGGCGTCGGGATCGTAGCAATTTTGCTGGCGGGCGTAGTGATGGCGCAGTGGGACGTAGTAGCGGCTGTCGGCTTGGCGCAGGATCTCCATCCCTGAATCGGCAAGCAGCGTATGCGTGCAGCCGGAACAAGCCCCCCATAAAAAATCAGCCGATCTTTGTTCTGTGGGGTCGACGCCGGTCGGCGCCCAGTGCGGGAATCTGCCTGATGATGTGTCAACACAGTTGCGCCTTGATGCAGGCGCGTGGTTCAACTTGATTCCAAGATGCTTACAAAGAAGGTCAGCCTCATGTTCGGCCAGCAAGACAACCGACAAAGATCCCGGAATGGATCAAGCGCCCCGCTTGGAAAGACGACTCTGCGCAAGGATATGACGTGCTTCCTCGATTTCACGATTCTGTACCAGCGATTCGAAGAAGGCGTGGATATCCGCCAATGTGATCTTCAAGCCAACTGGGTCCAACCCCTCATCTTCCACATCCAACGGCAGAAGGCCGAGCAGTTTGTGTTCCACAACGATTGGCGTGTCCGGGGCATCATCCGCCATCAGCGCGGCGGCGAGGATGTCGTCCAGCGTCTTGCCATGCTGGCAAAACCACATCAGGTCAAAGTAATCGCGGCTGCGAGCGCGCTTTAGCAGCAACGCACTTTTCATGGCGAACAGGCCGTCCAGATTCATCAGATCGAACGACCAGCCTTCGACCGACTGACAGCCGATCGCATGGCGCAGTCCTTCCGGGTAGGTGAAGCATTGCACCTTGACACCATCGATTACGTAGTCTTGCACTCGCGTCAGCAGGTCGAGGCCATTGATGCGGGCAGCAGAGATCGCCGATTGCGGCGTGATCAACTCTGCGCCCCTTGCGCGCAGGGCGCGAAACAACACCTGCTTGTCCAAGGTGGAACTGAACCGAACCAAGTCCAGATCCAGGCTGCGGCGATGTCCGGCTTGCAAGGCCTGTGCCGTACCACCAACGAGGCAGAAGCCGGACAGCGCCGGCTCTTGCACCAGTTTCGCCAGAACCGCCAGCGTGGCGGGTGGCAGAAGATCAAGCTGAAGCGTGCTCGGTGACAGCAATTTCGATACTCCGCAGCATGCGGGCAAGAATGCGCGCCAGCAAATCGCGCTCCAGCGCCGGTGTAGCTTCCAGTGTGCGCGGCAGCAACGCTCTCACGGCGGGTAAACCAAAATCCGCGCAAACCCGCACCAAGTCGGCAAAGCGCGCGCGGCGCAGCACCGCCAGGATCAGCGCCATGTCGGTCATGGCCGGATCAGACCAGTCATATGGCAAGGAGAGATCGTCACTCTTACGTATGCCGTACTGACTGACCAGGAGGCGCAAAACCGGTTCAGGCATCTGGCGGAAGTCTCCGGAAGTCTCCGGCAACAACCATTTATCCAGCGCGCGCTTGGAAACGCCCAGAACCGCAGCCAGGTCGGCACGTGTTTGCCTAGACTGACGCATGGCTTCGCGAAGGATGTCTTGCTGTTTCATATCCATAGTGTATATCCCCATTGGGGTGTGATCTGTTAATTTCTCAGGTGATCGATGCATCCGTCGACATTCAAACAGAAGTAGCCGCCGCATCGGGCGATAAAAAACCCCGCCAGGCCAGAGGCCGAGCGGGGTGGGTGATTACCAGGCGTATGACCGCCCAGTAGACGCAATGACGCCGTTGAGAATGTCATCTTTGCCCAGCACGCGCGTTGATGATCTGGCTTCGGCAGGCTCTTCAGC
>JBBQQT010000093.1:0-14458 GCA_038215555.1 Burkholderiales bacterium
TTCGGCCCAGAAATTGTGGGTGGTTTGCCAGGCGCCATCTGCGAGCACCGCGCCATCTGCAACGGAAACACCTGCGTCCGCGCCTGGCAAACCACCCACAATTTCTGGGCCGAAGACCCGGGTTGCTATCTGAGCGACGCGGAGATCGGCATCGTTGAAAACCACTTTGAAGAGGCTTGATCATGTCGATATTCGGTAGGGTGCGCCATGCGCACCGATTAGCCGGTGCGCGCGGCGCACCCTACATGCTGTTGCTGATGGTCGGACTGGCCCACGCCGCGCCCGATCCGGAAAAACTCTACGCAACCTATTGCCTGAGCTGCCACGCACCCAGCCGCCTTGGCGGCATGGGGCCGGCGTTGTTGCCGGATTCCTTGGCGCGGCTGAAACAACCAGATGCGATCAAAGCCATCGCCGACGGCCTGCCGGCAACCCAGATGCCGGGGTTCAAGGAAGCGCTGCAGCCGGATGAGATCAAGGCGCTGGCGGAGTGGATCTACACGCCGCCGAAACTGCCGCCGAAGTGGGATCTCGCCGACATCAACGCCTCCCGCATCGTCCACGCCGACGCCGTCAACCTGCCGGCCAAACCGGTATTCAAGGCCGATCCCAGCAATATCACGCTGGTGGTCGAACATGGCGACCATCACATCACCGTGCTGGATGGCGACGTGATGGAGCCGATCATCCGCTTCCCCACCCGCTATGCGTTGCATGGCGGACCCAAATTCACCCAGGACGGACGCTTCGTGTTCTGGGCGACGCGCGATGGCTGGATCACCAAGTTCGACCTGTGGAACCTGAAAGTGGTGGCCGAAATCCGCGCCGGCATCAACACCCGCAATCTGGCCGTCTCCTCCGACGGCAAGGTGGTGATGGTCGCCAACTACCTGCCGCATAGCCTGGTCGCGCTGGATAGCACCGATCTGGCGCCGATCAAGGTCATCCCGGTGGTAGGCAATACAGGAAAAACCTCGCGCGTCTCCGCCGTTTACGACGCCCGTCCGCGCAACAGCTTCATCGCAGCGTTGAAGGACATCCCGGAAGTCTGGGAAATTCCGTATGACGGCCGCCCGATTTACAAAGGCTTGGTGCACGATTACCAACTCAAGGAAGCCATCCCGGAGCCTGGTCCGCTGCCGGTGCGGCATATCGTGCTGGACGACTACCTGGATGATTTCTTCTTCGACCAGAACTACAACTACATCCTCGGCGCTTCCCGAACCAGCCCGAAAGGCCAGGTCATCCACCTCGGCGCCGGCCGCAAGGTCGCTGACCTCGACCTCGCCGGCATGCCACATCTGGGTTCCGGCATCACCTGGGACTGGCAGGATGCCGAAGGCAAAACCCGCCGCGTGATGGCCTCGCCCAATCTGAAGGACGGCTTGCTCACCATCATCGACATGAAAACCTGGCAGACCATCAAGACGATACCGACGCTCGGCCCCGGCTTTTTCCTGCGCGGCCACGAAAACTCGCCCTATGTCTGGGCCGACGTGTTCAGCGGCCCGAACAAGGACGTCATGCACGTGATCGACAAGCAGAAGCTGGAGATCGTGCAAACCTTGCGCCCGGAACCCGGCAAGACCTCGATGCACGTCGAATTCGATCGCTACGGCAAATATGCGCTGGTGTCGATCTGGGAAATGGATGGCGCGGTGGTTGTCTACGACGCGCAAACGCTGAAGGAAATCAAGCGCTTGCCAATGAAACGCGCGGTCGGCAAATACAACGTCTGGAACAAGACACGGCTATCGGAGGGAACCAGTCATTGAGGACGACTGAATTGATCGACGCGGACGACGTACAAAGCCAATTGACAGTTATCAAGGCCGATTCCAGGCGCAAAGGCAGAATGACGCCACCCACCATGCCTTATCAATTCTTTCTGAAGGAGTCACTCAAATGATGCAGAAACTGTTTGAAAGCAGCGAAAACCTTGCGGTCGTCTACGGCGTGTTGCTTTTCATCGTGTTCCATTTCGGCATGCTGTTTCTGTTTGAGCTGGTTTAAGCAGTCTCAATCGCGACGGCAGAGCCGCCACCGCCGTCGTTAAATCATGGACAGCCCCTTAGCAAGCGGCTTCGATAACCCTCCCAGGATAAATTGGTTCTGGTTGTAACCATTTGATTTACCGTCATTGATGAAGCTACTAAGCTTCCCAAACCCGCGCGCGGGTCAGGCGTTCTAAAAGAAACAAAGCCTTATGGTTTTGTTCCTTGTAAGCGATGACTAAGCCGCCAAAAAACAGCGGCTAAGTCCCTGCTTATCCGGCATGGGGTAAGCCGGAATCCAGCTCAATCGTCTAATTAACGTTAACAGCCTGATTAGATGGTGGAATCTGGATTCCGGCTTTCGCCGGAATGACGAGGTTTCGGGTAGAACAAATTTGCCGTGGATACCCCCCAAGCCAGCCAACCTTTTCATCCTGAACGAGCAACCGGCAACGACTTGACTGCATTCTTCTTGTTATTCCAATCCATACCGTTTGATCCGCCGCCACAGCGAAACCCGGTCGATGCCGAGAATGTCGGCGGCCTGATTGCGGTTGCCGCCGGTGTGCGCCAGCACTTGGGCGATATAAACGGCTTCGTTCTTTTCCAGGCTTTGCAGTTCACTGCTGACCGGGGTGGCAATGCGTAGCGTGAGGCTGCGCAGGCTTTCCGGAAGATGTGCGAGTTCAAGCAATTCGCCGCGCGCCAGCGCCACACCGCGTTCGATCAGGTTGGCGAGTTCGCGCACATTGCCGGGATAGTCGTAGCGATTGAGCAGGCGGAGTGCATCGGGGGCGATGTCGGCGACGGGTTTGCCCATGGTTTGGGCAAATTTCTTCAGGAAATAAAACGTCAGCAGCGGTACGTCGTCGCGCCGGTCACGCAGCGGCGGCAGCGCCAGGTTGACGACGTTGAGGCGAAAGAACAAATCCGCGCGGAACCGGCCGTTGGCCACGCTTTCCTGCAAATCGCGGTTGGTGGCGGCGATGAAACGCACATCCACGGTCACCGGCTCGGTGCCGCCGACGCGCAGCAGTTCGCGTTCCTGCAAGACGCGCAGCAGTTTGACCTGCATCGCGGGCGACATTTCGGTGACTTCATCGAGGAACAGCGTGCCGCCTTCGGCGATTTCAATCAGGCCTCGCTTGACCCGGTCAGCGCCGGTGAAGGCGCCCTTTTCATGCCCGAACAGTTCATTGGCGAGCAGTTCCTCCTGCAGCGCGCCGCAGTTGACCGCGACAAATGAGGCGAAACCACGGCTCTCGGCTCGACCGCTGTGCGCATGGACATAACGTGCCAGCAATTCCTTGCCGGTGCCGGATTCGCCGGTGACCAGCACATTGCAGTCGGTCGGTCCGATCTGTCGCGCGGTATCGAGCAGGCGCAGCATCGCCGCGTCCTGGGTGACGATGTTGGGGCCGCCTTCGTAACCTTCGATGCGCCGCTTCAACGCGCGATTCTCACGCTTCAGCAGCACCACATCGAGCGCGCCCTTCACTACCTGGCGCACTTCGTCGAGTCGATAGGGTTTGGCGATGTAATGAAATGCGCCTTCCTTCATCGCCTCGACCGCCGAATCCAGCGTGGCGTGGCCGGTGATGACGATGACTTCGCAGTCCGCTTGCAGCGTCTTCGCCCGGCGCAGCAGCGCCATGCCATCCACGCCCTGCATGCGTAGATCGGTCAGAATCACGTCGAATTCATGCTGCTGTACGGCCTTCAATCCCGCCGCGCCGCTCTGGCAGGCGGTGACTGCATAGCCTTCCTTGCGCAGCAGATGCACCAGATTCTTTAACGCGGCGGCTTCGTCGTCGACCACCAGAATGCGCGCGGCTTGAGCGTTCATTTTGTCGCTCCGCACGGCAGCCAGAGATGGAAGCAGGTGCCGCTGCCGGGTGTGCTGGTCACCGCCACAGCACCGTTCTGCTCCTGCACGATCTCGGCCACGATGTAGAGACCCAGGCCGGTGCCTTCGCCCGGCTCTCGCGTGGTGTAGAACGGGTCGAAGACCTGGCCGATGCGCTCGGCGGCGATGCCGGGACCGTCATCGCAGACATGGATCAGCAGCGCCTGTGCTGTTTCCAGCGGCACGCCCAGCACCTGTGCCGTGCCGGATGCCAAAGCCCGGGTGACGGCGGGCGGTGGCCAATCCCGCGGCGCGGCGCTGGCTTCGATGCGGATATGCACGCCGGCGCCACCGGCGGCCAGCGCGTTCTGGATCAGATTGATGAATATCTGCTGCATGCGTTGCGGGTCCATGCACAGGCGCAGATCCGGCGCGACATTGAAGCTGACCGTATCCTCGGCCGGCAGCTTTGGCCGCAAAAGCAGCAGACTTTTTTCGATGACTTCGCGCAGCGGTGTCGGCGGGTTGGTCTGGCTGGGTCTGCGGCTGTAATCGAGCAGGATATCGACGATGCGCCGGGCGCGTTCGGTTTCGTCGTCGATCTGGCGCAGCCAGCCTTGCAGTTCAGCGCGCATTGCCTCGGGCAGCGTTCCGATTTCCTCAAGCGCGATCTGCGCCGCCCCGGAAATGTTGCCGAGCGGATTGTTGAGTTCGTGCGCAACGCCTGACGCCAGCGTGCCCAGCGAGGCGAGCTTTTCCGACTGCAAGACTTGACGGCGGCGCATTTCCAGTTCGCCCAGCATGCGATTCAACGCCGCCGTGAAGGAGATGATTTCGCGGTCTTTGGAAACCATGGAGAACGCTTGAAAGCGCCCCTCCGCCAGCGGTTCCAGTTGTTCTTCCAGCCGACGCAGCGGGCGGCCCACAGCGCGATAGAGCAGCTGGCCGCCGGCCAGCGCCAGCAAGACCACCAGGCCGACTGACCAGAACAAGGCATGGCGCGACTGACGCAGCGTGGCGATCAGCGAGGCGCGTTCGCGCAAGGCCAGGTCGTCGCTGAATTCGGAAATGGTGTGCCCCGCAGCGCGAATCTCGGCCTCGGCGCCGGCGTTACCGTTCATGCCGGCGAACTCGATGGGTTGCTCGATCAATCTTCGATAGCGCTGGATCGCCCGACCCAGCGCGGGCATTTCGTCATTTCGGGCAACGCTGGCCAGGGCTTGGGTTTCATCAGCAAGCTGTTGTGCCAGGCGTCCGGCCAGGACTCGCGCCTCCTCGAGTTCGTCGGCGCCTCGATAAAGAAAGTAGTTTTTCTCATGCCGGCGCATTTCCTGAGCGGTTTCCTGGAACGCCGAAATCGCCACGCCTTCACGAACACGGGTCTCCAGAAAACGCAGATCGGCAGATGCGAAAAGTACAAAGCCACCGACGCCGAACGCGAGTGCCAGATAACCCACCGTGATTTTGCCGCGAATACTGGACATGATTATTTCAAATATGAAACACGTTTCAGATTCTAAACGCCTTTCACAAGCCTATACCAATCAGGGTGTTAGGTTAAGGAAGTGTTAAGACGTTTCATTTTCGAAACAAACGTAGTTAAACCACGCCTGGCCGATATCAATAAAAACAACGACTTGGATTTGATGTGAGGTTGGCACAGTGCTTGCAATAGAGAACCTGTCGCGTCCTGCGAGCGAGTGCTCGGCGCGCTTTTCAATCCCCCCTTGACCCGGAGTTCCCTATGAAACGCCTTGCCAATCAGATCAAACAAGCCCTGAGCGCGCTGGCTCAGGCCGATGTCGGCGAGGTCAGCGGCCGTTATCGCATGGAGGCGGCGTTGAACACTACTCCCACCCCCACTCCCGTTTCGCCAACGATGAACCCCTCGCGCAAGTTGGTTGCCCTGGGGGTCGGCGCCACGCTCCCTGCGCCGGTCATGGAATACGTGATCGGCGTGTGTCGCCGCATGCAGGCCGATCTCTTGCTGCTTACCCAGGACCCGATGGGCTTGCGTGCCTTGCTGGCCGAATACCTGCCCGCGCTCAACGGCATCGCTTGCGAGGCCGAGACGCTGAGCACGGCCAACCGGCGCGCAGTGTTGCGCGTGCTGCAAAGCCGTTCCAGCGTGCTGTTCGCGGTTTCCGGCACGGCGGACGACCCGGTGCGTTCGCTGGTGCGTGGCCGTCGCGGCCTGCTCGACAGTGCTACGCCAGTGCCGGTGGTTGTCGTCGGTGAATCACAGCCCGCCGCCAGGCAACAGGCCAGCAAACCTGCTCGCCAGCGCCCATGCCCAGTTGGCTAACCGGCATTCGCCAACCTACATCCTTTTCCCGAATTCGTTATCCAAACTCGTTATCCAAACTCGCAACCCTGAGGATTCACCATGTCTCCCAAAAAACCCATCGCCGCCACCTTGTTGTTCGGTATTGCCAGCCTCGTGCTGTACACCCTGTTGTTGATGAACTCCGATCTGTTTGTTGACTGGGCCGAACGCACCATCAAAGGAGAAAAGGCCCTGTTCCTGGTCCCGGTCGTCGTCGCCTTTGTGTTTTCGTATTTCCACGGTGCCTTCACCGGCTACTTCTGGGAAACCCTGGGCCTGCGCGCCGCGAAAACCTCGACCACCAAAAAATAATCAACGGAGCATAAAAAGTGGAAAGCAGCCTGTTCATCGACATCAATCTCTATAACGCCATTGCCTTGTTCGTAGTCGGTTTCATCGGCGGCATGGTCTCCGGCTTCATCGGTTCCGGCGGCGCCTTTGTGCTCACGCCGGCAATGATGACCCTGGGTGTGCCCGGTATCGTCGCCGTGGCCTCCAACATCTGCCACAAATTCCCGAAATCCCTGGTCGGCGCCATGAAGCGCCACAAGTACGGCCAGGTGGACGTCAAGCTGGGCATCATCATGGGTATCTTCGCGGAGGCCGGCGTGCTGGTCGGCAAACACGCGATGACCGAGGTGAAACACATCTACGGCGACATCGGCACCAGCCTGTACGTCTCGGTCGTATTCGTCATCGTGCTCGCCGTGGTTGGCAGCTTCGTGTTGCGTGACGCGCTGAAGATGTTGAAGGCGGAAAAGGACGGCAATGGTGAAGTGGCGCCCCACATCGTGCCCAAGCTGGCCAAGTGGGTGCAGTCGGTCCATATCCCCGGCACCATGATGTATTTCAGCAGCCTGAAGGCCCGCGTCTCCGTGCTGTTCATTGTGCCGCTGGGCATTGCCACCGGCATGCTGGCGGCCACCATCGCGGTGGGCGGTTTCATCGGCGTGCCGGCAATGATCTATGTGCTTGGCGCCCCGGCCCTGATGGCCACTGCCACCGAACTGGTCATCGCTTTCGTTATGGGCACGGGCGGCACCATTCTGTATGCAATGGATGGCGTGGTGGATATCCGCCTGGCCATGATCATCCTGGCCGGCTCCCTGTTCGGCATCCAGATCGGCGCCATCGGCACCACCTACGTGAAGGACTCCATCGTCAAGTTCGTCATGGGCATCATCATGGTCATTGTGCTGTTCTCCCGCTTCTTCTACGTACCGGGCTACCTGTCCAAGCTGGGCCTGATCGATACCATGCAGGAATCCACCATCGATCTTCTGAAACTGCTGGGTGATGGCACTCTGGTGCTGGCGTTGGCGGTTGGTGGCATCACCATCATCGTCGCCCTGATCAAGGGCATGGCCGCACACAAGCTGGCACAGAAGGCATAAGCAAAATCATGAGCAAAGAAATGAAGCACATCCTGTTCCCCACCGACGGCTCCGATTTTTCCAGCGGCGCCCAGCGCGTGGCGATTGATCTGGCAAAGCGTTGCGGCGCCAGACTGACCGTGATGACCATCGTCCTCTCCACCCAGGACCTGGAAGGGGTGGGTACCCACGGCTTGCGCGAGCAGATGGAACGCGAGGCCCAGGCCCGCCTGGACGCAGTGGTGGCCGCTGCCGGTTCAGTGGGAGTCGTCTGCGACACGCAACTGGTCTATGGCGAGGAGCCGCATCACGAAATCGTCCAGACTGCGCAAGAGCTGCAACCTGATCTGGTCGTGCTGGGTCGGCGCGGCAAACGCGGACTGGCTCGCTTCATGGTCGGTCACGCCACCGCCCATGTCGCCGGCCACGCGCCCTGCAACGTGCTGATGGTGCCGCGTGTCGGCCAGGTCTGGAACCAGCGCATCGTGCTGGCCACCGATGGTTCCGTCCATAGCGCCGCCGCCGCCGATGCGGCGCGCGATGTGGCGAAACAGTGCCAGATGCCGGTGACCGTAGTTTCCGCCACCACCAAGAGCCACAGCGCCGAGCGCAAGGCCGAGGCGCAGACTGCGGTGGACAATGTCACTGCGGCGCTCAAGGCGGCCGGCGTCGACTGTGACAGCCTGGTGCTGGAAGGCCGCCCCGACGAAGTGGTGATCGAAACCGCCGCCAGCCACAAGGCGGACCTGATCGTGGTCGGCAGCCACGGCCGCACCGGCCTTTCCCGCTTGTTCCTCGGCAGCATCTCGGAACGCATCATGGGCCAGGCGCAATGCCCGGTACTGCTGGCACGGGCGCAGGGATGATCCGCCGTAGGAGGCGGTTCGCCACAGCTGACAGCCTCCTACGCACGGCGTCTGCTCATCCATGCACATTCTGATCATCGAGGACAACCCGGATCTGGCCGCCAACGTCTGCGACTTCCTTGAAGCCAAGGGTCACAGCACCGATTCGGCGGGTGACGGCATCACCGGCCTGCATCTGGCGGTCACCCAGAATTACGACGCCATCGTGCTCGACGTCATGCTGCCCGGCATGGATGGCTTCACCGTCTGCCGCCGTCTGCGCGAAGAGGCCCGGCGCGACACCCCGGTGCTCATGCTCACCGCCCTCGATTCCCTGGACGACCGAGTCACTGGCCTGGAATTCGGTGCCGACGATTACGTGGTCAAGCCGTTCGCCCTGCGCGAACTGGAAGCCCGCCTGAAAGCCCTCTCACGACGGGCCCACGGCGCCACCTCCCAAGCCGTACTGCGGGTGGGAGACCTGGAATTCGATCCCGCCATGATCCAGGTGCGGCGCGGTGCGCGCAGCATCGACTTGCCGCCCATCTCCTTGCGCCTTCTGGAAACTCTGATGCGCGCAGCCCCCCGTGTCGTGAAACGGGAGGAACTGGAACGCGCCATCTGGGGCGACCAGCCACCCGATTCCGATTCCCTGCGCGCCCACATGCACACACTGCGCGTGGCCGTGGAAGGTGCCGGCGAAGTGGTGCTCCTGCACACCCTGCGCGGTATCGGTTATCGCCTCGCGGCGCCGGATGCGCTTCACCCGTAGCCTTCGCTTTCGTGTCGCCGCCAGCTTCGCGGCCTTGGGCGGCGGCCTCTCCCTGGTTATCGCGATCGGTCTGTTCATCGGCGCCCAGGATGCCGGCGAGCGGCTCATCGACGAAACCCTCAACGCAGAGATGCAGGACTATCAGGCCCGGCGTGCACGCAACCCGCATTCCCTGCCGCCGGCCACCGTGACCCTGCTGGGTTATGTCGTCCCCGCTGCAGCCAATGAGCCACCCCTGCCCGATGCCCTGACTTCCTATTTCCCGGGGCGACAGCACATCCACCTCGACGCCACGCCATACCGATTGTTCGTGGCCGACCGCAACGGCGCCCGCTACTACCTGCTCTACAACGAGGCCCTGTTCCAGGAACGGCAGCATCGGCTCAGCCTGTTCCTGGCCGGCTTCGTCGCCTTCATGGTGCTGGCCGCCGCCGGTCTTGCCCTGTGGCTGGCGGAACGGGTGATCGAACCTGTCAAGGAACTCGCTCGCCGGGTACGCGGTATCGGCCCGGACAGCCCGCCGATCGATCTGGCCGGCGATTTCCCCGCCGACGAACTGGGCGAACTGGCGCGCGCCTTCGAGCAAAGCCTGCACCGCCTGGCCGGCTTCATCGCGCGGGAGCGCGCCTTTACCGCCGATGTCTCGCACGAACTGCGCACCCCCCTGGCCATCATCCGGGGCGCGGCGGAAGTCTTGCTGGCCGACGAAACCCGCCCGGAGAAGGAGCGCCAGCGACTGGAACGCATCGAACGCGCCGCCGCTGACATGGCTGACCTGTCCACCGCGCTGCTGGCGATGGCGCGTGAGCGCGACGAAGGCCAGCGCGCACCGGTGGACCTGGCCGCGCTGGTCCGGGAAACCCTGGACAAGCACCGCTACCTGCTGCGTGAAAAAACCGTGGAATTGGTGCTGGACATCCGCGCCCAACCCACCCTGGCCGCCGACTCCAATCTGATCGCCATCATCTTGTCCAACCTGATCCGCAACAGCTTCACCTACACCGAACGTGGCAGCGTCCAGCTCATCCTGGAAAAGGACCGCCTCACCCTGCGCGACACCGGCCTGGGCATTCCGCGCGATGCCTTAGGCAAAGTGTTTCAGCGCCTCTACAAGGGCCAACACAGCCAGGGCGCCGGCATCGGGCTGTCGCTGGTGAAAAAGATTTGCGACCGCTATGGCTGGGAAATCAGCCTGGACAGCGAGGAGGGGCAAGGGACAAAAGCAGTGCTGCGGTTCGGGGAGAAGGACCGACTTTCGACCATCTCTTGACCATCCCTTGACTCAAGCTTGACGGGCAGGCGACGCACCCTGCGGCATCATGTGCACATCCGCCCTTTGTCCGCCGTCCAGATGTCTCCGCTTTCCATTCAAAACCTGCCCGTTTGGGCGCGTCCATTCACACCCTTCCTCGCCTGGTTCCCGCGCGTCAATCGCGGCAGCGTCAAGGCCGATACGATGGCCGGCCTGACCGGCGCGCTGGTCGCGCTGCCGCAGGGTGTGGCGTTCGCCACCATCGCCGGCATGCCGCCGGAATACGGCCTTTACGCCGGCATGATTCCGGCGGTCATCGCCGCCTTGTTCGGCTCCTCCTGGCATCTGGTATCCGGGCCCACCACGGCCGCCTCCATCGTGCTGTTTTCAGTGCTCTCGCCGCATGCCGAACCGGGCTCGGCGCATTACGTCAGCCTGGCGCTGACGCTGACCTTTCTGGTCGGCATGGTGCAACTGGTGATGGGCCTGGCCAAGCTGGGCACGCTGGTCAATTTCATTTCGCATTCAGTGGTCACCGGCTTCACGGCGGGTGCTGCGATCCTGATCGCGACCAACCAAGTCAAGCATTTCACCGGCTTGAGCGTGCCGCGCGGCGCGTCGTTCGTCGACACCTGGGGCATGGCGCTGACGCACACCACCGACATCCAGACTGGTGTGTTCATCGTCGGCATGGCCACGTTGCTGCTCGGCATCGCCGTCAAACACTGGCTGCCGAAATGGCCGTACATGATCGTCGCGATGCTCGGCGGCTCGGTGCTCGCCGCCATCCTGATGGCCTGGAAAGGCATCACGCTGCCGACCGTCGGCGCGCTGCCAGCCAAGCTGCCGCCGCTGTCCTCGCCCGCATTCGACGGTGAAAGCATCCGCGCGATTGCGTCCGGGGTGATCGCCGTGACGCTGCTGGCGCTGACTGAAGCGGTGTCCATCGCCCGCGCCCTGGCGGCCCGATCCGGCCAGCATGTGGATGGCAATCAGGAATTCGTAGGCCAGGGCTTATCCAACCTGTTCGGCAGCTTCTTCTCCGGTTATGTCGCCACCGGCTCGTTCAATCGCAGTGGCGTCAACTACGCCGCTGGCGCCAAGACGCCGATCGCAGCGATGCTGGCCGGCGTCTTCCTGCTGGTGCTGGTGCTGTTCGTCGCACCCTGGGCGCAATACCTGCCCAACGCGGCGATGGCCGGCATCCTGTTCCTGGTGGCCTGGGGCTTGATCGACTTCGAGGAAATCATCCACGTCATCAAGATTAGCCGCGCCGAAACTGCCATCCTGCTGTCCACCTTCGCCAGCACACTGTTCCTGACGCTGGAAGAAGCCATCATCATCGGCGTGCTGCTGTCACTGTCGCTGTACCTGTCGCGCACCTCCAAACCGCAGGTGCGCGTGCGCGCGCCAGACCCGAACAGCCCGACGCACAAGTTCACCGATGCGGCCAACGCGCCGGAATGTCTGCAACTGCGCTTCATCCGCATCGACGGCTCGCTGTTCTTCGGCGCCACCTCGCACATCCGCGAAGCGCTGGCCGCGCAGGATCAGGACAAACCCGCGCAGAAGCACGTCGCCATCGTCGCGCACGGCATCAACTTCATCGACCTGGCCGGCGCGCATTACCTGGCTGAAGAAGCGCAAAGGCGGCGCGAAGCCGGCGGCGGGCTGTATTTCATCCGCATCAAGGACACCGTGCAGGAACAGATGGCGGAAAGCGGCGCGCTCAAGATCATCGGCGGCAGCAATATGTTCGACTCGAAAACTGAAGCCATCCGGGAAATTTACCAACGCCTGGATCGCGATGTCTGCCGCACCTGCAAGGCGCGCATCTTCCGGGAATGCGGCGCGACGACCGCCAGCCAGGCGCCGGCCATCACAGCGGAGTTGGCGCATGCATGACTATCGCCGGATTCTCGCCCTAGTCGATTTCAATGACGCCGGCTCAGCCGTCGCCCGTCGCGCTCTGAAACTGGCGCGCCTGGGGCAGGCCGAACTGGCCTTCCTGCATTTGATCGCGCCCGATGCCAGCCTGGACGGCGGCTACCCGCCCGCGAGCCGCCAGGCAAACAAACAAGGATTTGAACAGGCGGCCTTGCGCCGTCTGGCTTTCCTCGGCGCCACGCTGGGCGCCGACGAGGCGGCATTGCTGGCGCGCTACGGCCAGCCTGCATGCAGCTTCGCCGACTGCATGGCCGAATGGCGACCCGATCTGGTGGTGGCTGGCGTTGACCCCGGCTACCTGAGCGGCCGCCATGATCTGCTGACGCTAGGCCAATCCGGCGCCGGCAGCGGACGACTCGCCCGCTGGTTGCATGCGCTGACCCTGGGCGGTCTGATCAAGGTTTGACCCTGGTCCGGCCATGCCGAAACCAGCCCGGTGCTGTACATGCACCTTGAGGCTGAGGCCGGTATGCTGTTCGACGGCGACCAGTTGATCGATCAGCCGGCGAGTCATTTCGCAACCGCGCGACAGCAGCACAAAGCGAGTAGGTTGGGCAAAGCGCAGCGTGCCCAACAAGCAGTGCGCACTACGTAAGCAGTTGGGCACGCTGCGCTTTGCCCAACCTACGACCCCTGTTTGGTTCCGGCTTTGCCAGCTTAGGGTTTTTCACGTTCTTCAAACCCCCTGTTAAATGGACTGGCGGGCCAGGTTCTCTCTATGCAATGAAAGGGGCCAGTTTCGGATTGTTTGGCACATGGTCGATGTTATGAAAACAATGTGAGCCTGGCCCCTTTGATTTTGCGGGGTCATTGACCATGTCGGCGCGAACCGGGTTCAACTCGATGTAGCGCTGGCAGAGCAAAAGATATTGATCCTCCTGCACCAGCGAAGACTTGTAGCGACTGTCCCACAGCGTGACGGTGCGGCGGTAGGTCTTGTTGATGTATTGAACGTAACGTCGGCCAAGAGAAATGATGAGCCGGGTAACGTCTTGCGGCTGTTTAGGTGTCAGCAACAGGTGGACATGGTTCGTCATCAACACCTAAGCATGTAACGACGCCCCGGTTTCCTTCAGCGCTTCGCCCAACCAGTGGCGGTACGCCTGGAAATCCTCCTCCGTGAAGAAACAGGCATCGCGATTATGGCCGCGCTGAACGATGTGAAGCGGCAAGCCTGTGAGATGGATGCGTGGGCGACGGGGCATGGCCCGAAGTATAGGAGAAAATCGAGCCTGGCCCCTTTAGCTGGGCGTCAACCGGATGGCGCGGCTTTATCGCGCCAGTCCGGGTTGAATGAAAAGTTAGGCATTTAATTCGACCCTGGCCCCTTTAGTTGTTGTGGCCCCTTTAGTTGTTGGTAACCGCAAAAAGCTTGGACAGATGCGCTTTTTGTTACCACAATTAAAGTCATGATTGCCTGGGACGAATCGAAGCGCAAAAAGAACATCAAAGCCCACGGCATTGATTTGGCTCAGGTTGATTGTGTATTTGATGCCCCAATGGTTACGGTGGAAGACGACCGTGAGCACTACGGCGAGCAAAGGCTGCAAAGTTTGGGTTGGTTTCGCGACCGGGTTGTTTTCTTGTCTGGACGGAGCGTGATGAAAGCGCTCGAATAATCTCTTGTCGTTATGGTGACAAATATGAAACGCGCGCCTACTTCGAAGCACTTGGCAATTAGCAAGGAACAAATAGAAGCCACTATGGCGGCGGCACCTGATCGTGTAAACGACCCGGATTGCCCATACGATCCCAATGACGCAACCTCTGTTGCATCATTCTGGGCTAAGGGAGCGGTTCGACTGCCCGGCCAGCGTGGTGCCCAAAAACGGCCAACCAAAGTGGCACTGACCGTGCGATACAACCCAGAGATCGTGGCGTATTTCAAAGCGACTGGCGACGGATGGCAAACACGGATGAATGACGCACTGCAAGAGTATGTGGAGCAGCACCGTGCGGCATAACCATTGGCATCGATGGCCTAACGTCTGAATTCACCGGTGATGCGCGGCTTTATCGCGCAGCGTCCGGTGGCATGATGAGTCGGGCAGCACTCTTTACGCAGCGAGTTCTTGCAGAACTTCAGGATGGCGCTCTGCAACG
>JBBQQT010000094.1:0-14420 GCA_038215555.1 Burkholderiales bacterium
CTGGCAGCGCAACCGGTTACTGACGCCACGCCTCGATCAATGCGGTGTCGCCGGCGTTGCGCGGGGGCGTTTGTTGCGGCTGGCAAGTGAACAGGGATTGGACGTCGAGGAAACAGACTTGAACATGCAAGCGGTGTTTGATGCCGACGAAGTGATGTTGACCAATAGCGTGATGGGACTTCGCCGCGTCGCGCGTCTGGAATCAAAAAACTGGCCTGATCCGTTGATCAGTTCGCGTCTGGTGGAGTGGCTTGATGCGTAGATGGATCAACCGTTTTCTGTTGCTGAGCTTTATCGCCGGGATGGTTTTGGCGGGTGTTCTGTTTGGCTATGCCAGACAGCCAATGCAAATGCCTGGCGTGACTTATCCGATTGATTTCTCGATTCATCGTGGCACGGCGCTGAAAACCGCAAGTGAAGAACTTCATGGCAGCGGTGTGCTGTCGCATCCCTGGGCCTTCGTCCTGCTGGCGCGATTGAAAGGCCAGGCAGGCGAGATCAAGGCTGGCAGCTATGCGCTGGAGCAGGCTGCAACACCGCTTGAATTGCTGCGCAAGATCACCCAGGGAGACACTATTCTTGGCAAGCTGGCCCTGATCGAGGGCTGGACCTTTCAAGACGTGCGACGCAGCGTCGCGGCGAATCCGGCGTTGCGACATGACACGTTGAACATGACCGATGCCGAACTGTTGCGTGCGGTTGGTGCCAGCGAAACACATCCGGAAGGACTGTTCTTTCCGGACACCTATTTCTTCGATAAGGGCAGTTCCGAGCTTGCTTTGTACAAGCGCGCTTACCATGCGATGCAGGAAAATCTTGCTGCAAGCTGGTCAATGCGCTCGCCGGGCCTGCCTTATCGCTCGCCGTATGAAGTGCTGATCATGGCATCGATCATCGAGAAAGAGACTGGCGTCGCCGATGAACGGCCTTTGATTGCTTCTGTTTTCATCAATCGCTTGCGGATCGGCATGCGCTTGCAGACCGATCCGACAGTGATCTACGGCCTCGGCGCCCAGTTTGACGGCAATCTTCGGCGTGCCGACCTGCTCGCCGATACGCCCTACAATACCTACACCCGATCCGGTTTGCCGCCAACGCCGATTGCCTTGCCCGGGCTGGCGGCGATCCAGGCGGCATTGCATCCGGAAACCAGCAAGGCGCTCTATTTCGTCGCCAAGGGCGGCGGCCGGCATGTGTTTTCCGACAACCTGGATGCGCATAACCGGGCCGTGAATCGATATCAGAGAGGGCGTTGAGATGTTTATTACGCTGGAAGGCGTCGATGGCGCCGGCAAGAGCAGCCATTTGAACTGGCTGGAAACTTGGTTTACCTCGCGTAAACGGCAAGTCCGGATGACCCGCGAGCCGGGCGGTACGGCGATTGGCGAACAATTGCGTGAAATGGTTTTGCACCAGCCGATGCATGCCGATACCGAGGCATTGATCATGTTTGCCGCCCGCCGTGAGCATATCGAGCAAGTGATCCGGCCGGCCCTGACGGCCGGTGAAGTGGTGATCTCTGATCGTTTCACCGATGCCAGCTTTGCCTATCAATCGGGCGGCCGTGGCCTGCCGGAAGCGCGGCTGGCGGTGCTGGAAGGCTGGGTGCATGCTGATTTGCAGCCAGATTTGACCCTCTTGTTCGACCTTGCCCCCGAGATTGCCGCGCAACGACTGTCTTCGGCGCGTGTGCCGGATCGATTCGAACGCGAGCAAACCGACTTTCATGCCCGCGTTCGCGCTGCTTATCTGCGTCGCGCTGAACAGTTTTCAGCGCGCATCAAAATCATCGATGGCAGTCGCAGTCTCGATCAGGTTCGGCAGCAGCTCGCCGTGGTATTGGAAACTGCGATGGAGACGAAGGCGTGATTCATCCCTGGAATCAAGCGCTGTTTCAGCAATTGAGTGCCGACCGCGAACGCATGCCACATGCCTTGTTGCTGCATGGTCCATCCGGCGTCGGCAAACGCGATCTGGGCTTGGCACTGGCGCAGTGGATCTTGTGTGAAGCGCCAGGCCCGCAAGGCGCTTGCGGGGTGTGCGATGCCTGCAACTGGTTCTTGCAAGGCAACCATCCGGACTATCGTTATCTCGAGCCGAAGGAAGAAGAGACGGACGAATCCGGCAAGGTCACCAAGAAGGCGAGCAAGGAAATCAAGGTCGAACAGGTGCGTGAAGTCACCGATTTTCTGTATCTCAGCGCGCATCGCGGTGGCTGGCGCAGTGCCGTGATTTACCCCGCCGAATTCATGAATGCCGCCGCTGCCAACGCTTTGTTGAAAACCCTGGAAGAGCCGCCGCCTCGGGTGTTGCTGATTCTGGTGTCGCATCAGCCCGGACGTTTGCTGCCCACTGTGCGCTCGCGCTGCCGAAAGATTGTGGTCGGCTTGCCTGAACCGGAGTTGGCGCTGGACTGGATGCAACAGGCTGGTATCGATCGCCCGGATGCCGTGCTGGCGGAGGCGGGTGGCGCGCCGCTGACCGCTATTGCGTATGCCGAGCCGGAGCGGACAGAACGGCGTGAGGTGTTTCTGAATCATTTGTCGCGGCCGGCGCAACTTGATGTTTGCGCCGTTGCTGAGGCTTACAAACCACTGTTGGCCGAATCCTGGGGCTGGCTGTTGCGCTGGGTGCATGATGTGTTGTCGCAGCGGTTGGCTGGTGCAGCGCGTTTTTTCCCCGCGCGCAGCGAGTCGGTCACCCAATTGGGCGAACAGGCCGATCTCGCCGGTTTGCTCGCGCTTGAGCGGGAACTGGCTGCTGCCGGGCGCTGGTTGCGCCACCCGTTGAATGCGACCTTGTTGTTAGAATCCTGGCTGATTCGTTATGTCGCGGCAGTCGCCGGGACGCGTCATTCAAAGTCATGAAGAGTCATGATCACCAAGGATAAAAGATGAGTGAAAGTGAAAAACCGGTGGCTGGCCGGGCAGGCATGCTTTCGTTGGCGATCAAGGAGAAGACTGCCCTGTTTGCCGCCTACATGCCGCACATCAAAGGCGGCGGCTTGTTCATACCTACCAACCGGCCCTACCAGATGGGGGATCAGGTTTATATGTTGCTCACCCTGATGGAAGAAGCGAATAGATTGCCGATTTCGGGACGTGTGGTCTGGATCACACCGGCTGGTTCACAAGGCAACCGTCAGCAAGGAATCGGCGTGCAGTTTGACGAAACCGAGGGCGCCAATGCGGTGCGTCTCAAAATCGAAGGCATTCTGGGTAATTCCATTAAGTCGACTCGCCAAACCCACACCATGTAATCCTTTCTTGGTTGCCAGTCTGATGTTCATCGATTCCCACTGCCATATTGATTTTCCTGATTTCAGCGAAGGTGTGATGCCCCTGCTGGAAAACATGCGCGCGGCGCAGGTTGATGCTGCGTTGTGCGTATCGGTGAATCTGGAAAACTTCCCGCGTGTTCTCGCCGTCGCTGAAGCGCACCCCAATCTGTACGCCTCGGTCGGCGTGCATCCGGACCATGATGCTGGCCGCGATCCCGATGTCGATGAACTGGTTGCACTGGCGCGCCATCCGCGCGTGGTAGCGATTGGCGAAACCGGGCTGGATTACTACCGCATGGCGCGGCAAGACGTTGATTGGCAACGCGCCCGTTTTCGTACCCATATCCATGCCGCGCGGCAGGCTGGCAAACCCTTGATCATTCATACTCGCAATGCCGCAGATGACACTTTGGCGATCATGATGGAAGAGAACGCACAGCAGGCCGGTGGTGTCATGCACTGTTTTACCGAGTCTTGGGCCGTCGCCGAAGCGGCGCTGGCGATGGGGTTTTACATCTCGTTTTCCGGCATCGTCACATTCAAAAGCGCGAAGGATTTAAAGGATGTGGCGCGCCATGTGCCGCTGGAACGCATGCTGATTGAAACCGACTCACCCTATCTGGCCCCGATGCCGCATCGTGGCAAACGCAATGAGCCGTCTTATGTCAGGCACGTTGCTGAAGAAATCGCGAATTTGCGTGGTATACCGCTGGAACAGGTAGCTACAGCGACGAGCAGAAATTTTTCCGATCTGTTCAAGGTCGCGATTTGAGTCCTTGAATTTGCGGTAAACAAATTTCCCGTACAGAAATGAACAGGGCCCTTCAGCAAGCTGAAGGGCCCTTTTTTACTGTTGTTACATCGAGCAACGATTTCAGGCTGGTACCAGGCTTTCCTTGAACTCCAGTTTCACGGCATCGTTTTCACCGATATCCACCGTGACCTCGCCACCTTCGCTGAGTCGGCCGAACAAGAGTTCGTCGGCCAGCGCCTTGCGGATTGTGTCCTGAATCAGACGTCCCATCGGACGGGCACCCATCAGCGGGTCAAAGCCCTTGCTTGCCAGCCACTTTCTCAATGCCTCGGTGAAATGGGCTTCCACTTTCTTGATGTGCAGTTGTTCTTCCAGTTGCATCAGGAACTTGTCGACCACGCGCAGGATGATTTCTTCATCCAATGCCGCAAACGAAATCGTGGCATCAAGCCGATTGCGGAATTCCGGCGTGAACAAACGTTTGATTTCCATCATTTCATCGCCGGCTTTCTTCGGCAGCGAGAAACCGATCCCGGTTTTGTTCATCGCCTCGGCGCCGGCATTGGTGGTCATGATGATGATCACGTTGCGGAAGTCGGCCTTGCGGCCGTTGTTGTCGGTCAACGTGCCGTGATCCATCACCTGCAAAAGGATGTTGAAGATGTCCGGATGGGCTTTCTCGATTTCATCGAGCAACAACACCGCGTAGGGATTCTTGGTGATCGCCTCGGTCAGCAGGCCGCCCTGTTCGAAACCGACATAGCCGGGTGGGGCGCCGATCAGGCGGGATACGGCATGGCGTTCCATGTATTCCGACATGTCGAAACGAAGCAGTTCGACTCCCAGCACATAGGCCAATTGTCGCGCGACTTCGGTTTTACCAACGCCGGTGGGGCCGGAGAAGAGGAAGGAACCGATCGGTTTTTGCGGATTGCCGAGGCCGGAACGGGTCATCTTGATCGCAGAAGACAGCGCGTCGATCGCGCGATCCTGGCCGAACACCACGGTACGCAGGTCGCGATCCAGATTCTTCAGCGCATTGCGTTCATCATTCGCAACGGTTTTCGCTGGCACGCGCGCAATCTTGGCGACGATGTCCTCGATTTCCTTCGGTGTGATGACTTTCTTCTGCTTCGATTTGGGCTGGATTCGCTGCGCCGCACCGGCTTCGTCGATGACGTCGATCGCCTTGTCCGGCAGATGACGGTCGTTGATGTAACGGGCGGAGAGTTCGGCCGCAGTGGACAGAGCGCCCTGGGTATATTTGACGTTGTGATGCAATTCAAAACGTGATTTGAGACCCTTAAGAATCGCAATTGTTTCCGCCACCGAGGGTTCGTTGACATCGACTTTCTGGAAGCGCCGCGACAAAGCGTGGTCCTTTTCGAAGATGCCGCGGAATTCAGTGTAGGTCGTTGCGCCAATACAGCGCATCTGGCCGGACGAGAGCGCCGGTTTGAGCAGGTTGGAGGCATCCAGCGTACCGCCGGAAGCGGCGCCGGCGCCAATCACGGTATGGATTTCATCGATAAACAGGATGGCTTTCGGATTCGCCGCCAGTTGCTTGATCACCGCTTTCAAGCGTTGTTCGAAGTCGCCGCGATATTTGGTACCGGCGAGCAAAGCGCCCATATCGAGCGTGTAAACGGTTGCACCTTCAAGAATATCCGGCACGCTGCCTTCGACGATTCGACGCGCCAATCCTTCAGCAATAGCGGTCTTGCCAACGCCAGCCTCGCCAACCAGAAGGGGATTGTTTTTGCGTCGCCGACACAGGGTTTGAATCACCCGCTCAAGTTCCTGATCTCGGCCAATCAATGGGTCAATCTTGCCCGCTTGTGCTTGCAGGTTGAGATTGCTGGTGAAGGAATCAAGCGGTGAGGTCGATTTTTCTTCACTTTCGGATTGCTCATTAGCCGGTTCTCCGCGTCCGCTGGGGGCGGCTTCCTGCGTCGTCTTGGCGATACCATGCGAGATGAAGTTGACGACATCCAGACGGGCGAGACCTTGCTGATTCATGAAATGCAGCGCGTGCGAATCCTTTTCGCCAAAGATCGCAACCAGCACATTGGCGCCGGTGACTTCCTTTTTGCCGGAAGATTGCACGTGCAGGATGGCGCGCTGAATGACGCGCTGGAAGCCTAGTGTGGGTTGCGTATCGACATCGGCTTCGCCGGGCACTCTGGGGGTATGGCGCTCAATGAAATCAGCCAGCTTTTTGCGTAAATCTTCGATATTCGCGGCACAGGCTCGTAACACTTCGGCTGCTGAAGGATTGTCGAGCATGGCGAGCAGAAGGTGTTCCACGGTAATGAACTCGTGGCGTTTCTGCCGGGCCTCCATAAAGGCCATGTGTAAACTGACTTCCAACTCTTGGGCGATCATTGACTTTCCTCCATCACGCATTGCAGCGGATGCTGGTGATTACGAGCGAAATCTCTTACCTGATGAACTTTGGTTTCAGCAACATCACGTGGATAAGTTCCGGCCAGACCAGCGCCTTCATTATGCACTTTGAGCATGACTGACGTGGCTTGTTCGCGCCCCATCTGAAAAAACCTTTCAAGCACATGAATGACGAATTCCATTGGTGTGAAATCGTCGTTCAGAAGTAATACCTTATATAGCGGGGGCGGTATCGCTTTTGTCCGTTCCGCGTGAATCACTAATTCATCTTGATGCCTTGCTGCCATTGGGGGTACGCGAGATTCGGATAACCACATTGTGCGGCTGAAAAGATTTTTTTCAAGCCGATTGACGACAGGGTGATTAGGCGAGTAAAAAGCCCACGTTTGGGCGTGGCCTGACTGGATAAGGCGGGTAATAGTTCAAGCGTTTTTTAATTAGGTTATGTCGGATTTTGTTTAGGAGCAGTTTCAATGGCCACTGGCACTGTTAAATGGTTTAACGACTCTAAAGGTTTCGGCTTCATTACCCCTGATGGTGGTGGTGATGATGTGTTCGCCCACTTTTCCGCGATTAATTCGAAAGGCTTTAAAAGCCTGAAAGAGAATCAGCGTGTTTCTTTTGATGTGGTGGACGGTCCCAAAGGCAAGCAAGCCTCCAACATCGTGCCGATGTAATTCGGTTTTTCCGGCAAACGGGGATATCCCTCCCGGGTTGATTGCTCGGAGTTGCTTCTCCGGGTTTCACTTTCTCCGAGTTCCACTGTTTGCCGTCTGCTTTTCTTGGTCCCTGCGTTACGCGTCCCTTGTGCTATATCTTGAGTCACAAGATCAGACGCTGGCGCAGGAGCGGCCAAAATGAACATCTCTCTGAATGTTTCCCAGCAGCTACTGGAATTGGAGTCCGAGTCTACGGCGGCTCAGGAAAATTTGGCATCGCGCCGTCAGATACAGCGTTTGCTTGCCGGACTTGAGCGCCAGAAAGATGAGCTTGGCCCAATTGCCGAAGAGCTCATCGCGCTGCTGAAGCTGGTCGGGGCGACGGCCTCTGCCTGAGCCGATCTACCCCAAACCCGCAGTCATTTCTAATCCATCCAGCGGATCATTTCCGTGCCGAATTCGGAACACGGAATCTGGGCGGCGCCGTTCATCAGCCGCGCGAAGTCATACGTCACTTTCTTCGCCCGAATCGCGCCATCCATGCCCTTGATGATCAGGTCGGCCGCTTCCAGCCAGCCCATGTGGCGCAACATCATTTCACCCGACAGGATGATCGAACCCGGATTGACGTAATCCTTGCCGGCGTACTTCGGCGCGGTGCCGTGCGTGGCTTCGAACATCGCCACCGAATCGGACAGGTTCGCGCCCGGCGCGATGCCGATGCCGCCGACTTCCGCCGCCAGTGCATCGGAAACATAGTCGCCGTTCAGGTTCAGCGTGGCGATCACGTCGTAGTCTTCCGGACGCAGCAGAATCTGCTGCAGGAAGGCGTCGGCGATGACATCCTTGATCACGATGCCGTTCGGCAATTTGACCCACGGACCGCCGTCGATCAGTTCACCGCCGAATTCGCGAATCGCCAGTTCATACCCCCATTTCTTGAAGCCGCCCTCGGTGAACTTCATGATGTTGCCCTTGTGGACCAGCGTCACCGAGCGGCGGTTGTTGTCGATGGCGTACTGAATGGCGCGGCGGATCAGACGTTCTGAACCATCGACCGACACTGGCTTGATGCCGATGGCGGAAGTCTCTGGGAAGCGGATATTCTTGACGCCCATTTCCTTCTGCAGGAACTCGATGACCTTCTTCACTTCCGGCGAACCGGCTTCCCATTCGACGCCGGCGTAGATGTCTTCAGTGTTCTCGCGGAAGATCACCATGTCGACCTTTTCCGGGGCCTTCACTGGCGACGGCACGCCTTCGAAATAACGCACCGGGCGCAGGCAAACGTAGAGGTCGAGCATCTGGCGCAATGCCACGTTCAGCGAACGGATGCCGCCGGAGGTCGGCGTGGTCAGCGGGCCTTTGATCGAAACGACATAGTCGCGAATCGCCGCGACGGTTTCATCAGGCAGCCAGGCATCCGCGCCATAGACCTTGGTCGCTTTTTCGCCGGCGAAAACTTCCATCCATTCGATTTTACGGGTGCCGCCATAAGCCTTGGCCACCGCGGCATCAAGCACTTTGATCATGACCGGGGTGATGTCGACGCCGGTGCCATCACCTTCGATAAACGGGATAATCGGCCGATCCGGCACATTCAGCGAGGCATCGGCATTGACGGTGATTTTTGTGCCAGCGGTTGGCACCTGGATATGGCTGCTCATGGCAACTCCTGTTCAAAGTTATCGAATCGAAAATATTAGTTAGATGGCACGCATCATTTTATTCAACAAGCCTTACGGGGTCCTGAGCCAATTTACCGATGAAGACGGCCACCCCGGGCTCAAGGGCTATCTCGATATTCCAGGCGTCTATGCGGCTGGACGCCTGGATCGCGATAGCGAGGGCTTGCTGATTTTAACTGACGATGGTGCGCTACAGCATCGCCTTGCCGACCCGCGCCACAAACTGCCGAAAACCTATTGGGCGCAGGTTGAAGGCGCACCGACCGATGCCGATTTGGCGCCGTTGCGGCAGTCCATGGATTTGGGCGACTTTGTCACTCAGCCATCCCAGGCAAGGTTGATCGAAGCTCCGGAAAATCTCTGGCCGCGAGACCCGCCGGTGCGATTTCGCAAGGCGATCCCGACGACCTGGATCGAACTCGTGCTGAAAGAAGGCAAGAACCGGCAAGTGCGGCGGATGACTGCGAAAGCCGGATTCCCGACTTTGCGTTTATTGCGGGTGGCGATTGGCCACTATCGTTTGGATGGCTTGTCGCCAGGTGAATGGCGAGAAGTGACGGCGTAGGTTTCCAGTTCCGTCTGTCGGGTCAACCGCCTTTGATTCGTCTACGCCAGACATGCGCTTTACCCAAGATTTCCGTCGTATCCAATGTCTGGCATTGGCCTTCAACCAGAACCGCTTTGCCGCCAACCCAGACATGGCTGACTTGCTCGCTGCCGGCGCTATAGACCAATTGCGAGACCGGGTCGTAGCAAGGTTGTGTTGCAGCCTGATTCAGATTGATGGCAACCACATCCGCCATTTTGCCGACTTCCAGTGAGCCGATTTTGCTGTCTAGTCCCAACGCTTGCGCACCCGCCAAAGTGGCCATGCGCAATGCCTGATGCGCCGGTATCGCGGCGGGGTCGGCGGAAACAGCCTTGCCAAGCAGCGCGGCCAAGCGCATTTCGCCGAGCAAGTCGAGGCGATTGTTGCTGGCGGCGCCATCGGTGCCGACACCAACATTGACGCCAGCGGCGAGCAGTTTCCCGATCGGAGCAAAGCCGCTTGCCAGTTTCAGGTTGGAACTTGGGCAGTGCGCGACATGGCAGCCGTGACTGGCCAGCAGCGCGATTTCCTCATCGTTCAGATGCACTGCATGGATCGCAATCAGACTCGGCGTAAGCAGCCCCAGCGCTTTTAATCGCAGCAGTGGGCGCACACCATAGGTTGAGACGCCATGTCGGATTTCAGCCTCGGTTTCGTGGATATGCATGTGGATCGGTATGTCCAGCTGCGCAGCATAAATCGCTACTTTTTCCAGTGTTTGATTGCTGACCGTATAGGGTGCGTGCGGTGCCAAGCAAAAATTGGCCAGTGGGTGATCGATCCAATCATCGCGCAGCGCCAGACCTTTTTGCAGATAGCCATCTGGATCGGCGGCATAAGGCGTTGGCGCATCCACCACAATAAGACCCGCCGCGACACGGATGCCCGTTTCAACGGCGGCTTCAATTACGGCGTCGGAGAAAAAGTACATGTCATTGAAACAAGTCACGCCGCTTTTCAGCATCTCCAGACACGCCAGCCGGGTGCCATCGCGCACAAAATCGGCGGAAACATGCAGTGATTCGGCCGGCCAGATGTGTTCTTGCAGCCACTTCATCAGCGGCAAGTCGTCGGCATAGCCGCGCAGCAGAGTCATCGCGGCGTGGGTGTGCAAATTGACCAGGCCAGGAATCAGGACATGGTCGGGCAGATGTACATGCTCCCGGCTGACCCAGTTGTCGGCGTCGTTGCTGGGCAACAGTGCCGCGATACGGTCGTCTTTCACCAGCAAGCTATGGTTGGGCAGTAAAGAGAGGTCGGGATCAACCGGAATGATCCAGCCTGCATCGATACGTAGATCGGCGGTTTTTTGGGGCATAGTAGGTGCTTGGCGGGATGAAATTGCGGGCTATTTTAAAAGGGAAGGGCTTCGTCTTATGTGGTGTTCCAGAATCCCTGCCTCCCGAGTAAATTATCAGCAACACTCAGATTTGTTTGCGAATAATAATTTTCGAGTCCGCGCAATTGGTTGTGGATCGTTCAAGAGCAGACCCGCAAGAGGTGCGCAAAATCTTCGCAGAGTCATGATGAAAATATCTTTTTTCGTAAGTCGTTTTGCCCGCTATTTGAAGGCATCCGCCCGCCTCAGTCCCTGCGCGTTGCGGCTGGCGAATATATTGCTGCCTTTGTTGCTGGGAATCTATTCGATTCAGAACCTCGCCTTGGCGCAAACGCCTGAACTGCCCGGGATCGACAAGCAGAAATATCTGTCGTCCGCTGTCAGCATCACACTCAAGGCGTTTGAAATTACGGGCTGCACGGTTTTTTCGCGGGATCAGCTAACGACGAAGTTGCAGCCTTATTTCGGTCGCGAGTTGAACAGCGAAGACCTGGAAGATATTCGTCTTGATTTGACCCGGATGTATATCGATGCCGGCTACATCAACTCCGGCATCGTCATCCCCGATCAAGATGTCAGTTCCGGCATCCTCCGGCTGCGGGCGATTGAAGGGGCGCTCGGGGAGGTCCGCATCTTGGGGGCGGTGCATCTTCGGCCATCCTTTATCGAACGGCGATTGCGTCTGGGCGCAGGCCAACCGCTTAATGTGCCGCGCTTGCAGCAGCGTATGCAGCGACTGCTGGCGGAATCGACCATCAGCCAGATCAACGCAGAACTACAGCCGGCTGAACAGCCCGGTGTTGGCATTCTGCAGGTGGCTGTCGACGAAGGTAAACGTTACACACTGGACGCCGAGCTTGCCAATTCGCGCAATCCGAACGTCGGGGAATTTCGCTTCGCGGTGACTGGTGGCGTCAGAAATCTGCTGGGTTGGAACGATCAATGGTCATTGCGTCTTGGCAAGGTGGAAGGTGCCGATGATTTCGCACTGAGTACCACGCATCCGATTTCAGCCAATGACACCACGCTGAAACTGCTGTACGAAAAGAGCGACTCGCTGATCGTCGAAGAGCCGTTCGATGTCATCGATATTCGCGGCCGCTCCAAGACATTCGAAATCAGCCTGCGTTACCCGTTGCAGGTGATGCCACTGCATGAATTCGCCATTGGCGCCAGTCTGGCTCGGCGAGCGCATCAGACTTGGCTTGGCGGAGAAGCATTCGACTTCAGCGCCGGTTCTCACGATGGCAAGTCTGTGGCGGTGGCGATCCGACTGACGGCGGATTGGCTGAGTCGCAGCTCAGTGCAGGTCAATTCGACCCGTATCACGCTCAGTCAGGGTATTGATGCCTTCGGCGCGACAATCAATCCTGGCGGCGTGGCTGATTCCCGATTCACTAGTCTGAATGGCCAGTGGCAAGTCTTGCGGGTAGTGCCCGATCGGCGCGGCGAAGTTTCGGCGCGAGCGGGTTTCCAGGTGACCACCGCAGCGCTTTTGCCGCAGGAGAAATTCGGCCTGGGGGGCAAGGATTCGGTTCGTGGATTTCGAGAGAACACGCAAGTGCGCGACAACGGTTGGTTCGCCTCGATCGAATATCGCATCCCCTTCGACCAAGACAACGTTCAGCCTGCTCGAAGCCGTGCTGGCGGATGGCAGGGGCTGCTGTTTGCTGATGGCGGGTCGGCCTGGGAAAACGGCGACAGCATGCATGATCCGCTCTGGTCCGCCGGCCCCGGTCTGCGTTGGCAATCTGGCGAAACCACGCGGCTTGGGCTGTATTGGGCCGCTTTACGCAAGAAAGTGGAACGAGGCGACAGCCTGCAGGATCGGGGCGTACACCTCAAAGTTGAACTGCGACACGCCTTCTGAGGAGCGCAAACATGGCTCGATCGATGCTCCCAAATCTATTTTCCGGACGGCGCGCATTTCTGGCGCTGAATCTGATGGCTGCCTTGCTGCTGCCGGCCGAGGTCAATGCCGAGGTTGTTGCTGACGGCAGCGTCGGCCCGGTATTTGCCCTGAACTCGGCGGATATGCGTGTCTTGTCGGACTACGGCAGGCAGTCCGGAACCAATTTGTTCCACAGTTTTCGCGTGTTCGATGTCACCGCCGGCCAGCGCGTCACCTTTTCCGGTCCAGCCAGCATTGCCAATATCGTTTCCCGTGTTACCGGCGGCAATGCCTCCAGCATCGACGGCGTCATTGCCGCCGATATTCCTGGGGCGGCGATGTATTTCATCAACCCGGCGGGGGTGGTTTTCGGCGCCAACGCCAAACTCGAAACCCAGGGTTCGTTTTATGCCAGCACCGCTGACATGCTGCACTTCGCCGATGGCGCCACGTTGCACGCCTCGCTCTCCCGCGACAGCCAGTTCAGCAGCGCCGCGCCCGCCGCATTCGGTTTTCTCGCGGGCAATGCTGCCAGCCTGTCCGCCAACGCAGCGGTGCTGCAAGTCATGCCTGGCAATACGCTGGCGTTGGTCAGCCGCGACATCGCGCTGAAGGATGGTGCTGTGCTCTATGCGCCTGCCGGTCGAATCGATCTGGGCGATTTCGAGGTGGACGCAGCACACGGCGTTATCACCCTGAGCGACAGCCATGTTTACACCGGCAATGTCGAACACCAGCCAAGTGGCAGCATCCGTATTGTCGGCGGACAGTTGACGCTGACCCGCAGTGCGTTGCTTAACGACAATGCCGCTGATAGCGCGGGCGGAGACATCGATATCCAGGCTAGTGGCACGGTCATTCTGGGCGAAGACAGCCTGATCTACGTTCATGCAAAGGGCAATGGCAATGCCGGAAACATCAACCTTCAGGTCGGTCGTCTCGAGGTCGTGTCCGGCAGCGCGCTGTTGACCGTCAACGATGGCATGGCGAATGCCGCTGGCGGCCATGTTTCGATCACTACCCGCGGTGGTGTGCGGGTTGACGGCATTAGCCCAGTCAGTGACGAGCGAAGCATGATTTCCACCTTGACTTCGGGTAGCGGACAGGCCGGCGGCATTACCGTGCGTGGCGAGACCATCGCCATCACCAATGGCGCCTGGGTGGGCAGTAATACCCTGGGCCAAGGCATCGGGGCGGGGGCGTCGGGTGCGGTTGAGCTCAGCGCCGATGTTGCTGTCGTGGTTGCCGGAGCCGACGCCAGCCCGAATTACGGACAACCCAGTCAGCTCTACTCCACCACCTTTGGCGTCGGCGCGGCAGGCGGCATTGTGATCGAAGCCCCCGATGTCAGCATTACCGGTGGCGGTAACATCAACAGCGTAACCACTCGCATCGAGCCGGGCGCCGGGCGGGGTGGCCGGATAGTCATCAACGCCAGCGGCAGCTTGCGGGTTGATGGACAAAGCTGGACCGGCAGCGGCCCCAGCATTGTGCAGTCATCGAGTTTCGGTTCCGGCGCGGCTGGCTCGATCGAGATCCATGCCGGCTCGGTTGAAGTCAGCGAGGGCGGCAGCATTGCCAGCGACGCATTTGACAACAGCGTAAACGCGGGGGCGGGTGGCGCGATTCGTATCGACGCCGTAGACACCATCCGCATTTCCGGTTCGGCGCCTGTCCTGGCCTATCCCGGCTCGGTTTTGGCCAGCGCAATCGATGCAGCGACGCGTGGCCCTGGCCGGGCCGGAAGCATCGAATTACAGGCCCGGCGCGTTGAAGTGCTGGATGGCGGGCAAGTGCTCACCACCACTTCCAGC
>JBBQQT010000095.1:0-14420 GCA_038215555.1 Burkholderiales bacterium
CTCGATGAAATCGACAAAATCGCCGGTCGTGAAGGTAGCGGGCCGGATGTCTCGCGCCAAGGCGTGCAACGCGATTTGTTGCCGCTGGTGGAAGGCGCGACGGTGTCGACCAAGTTTGGCATGATCAAGACCGACCACATCCTGTTCATCGCCAGCGGTGCGTTTCACTTGTCGAAACCGTCCGATCTGATTCCCGAATTGCAGGGCCGCTTCCCGATTCGCGTCGAACTGAGAAGCCTGTCGGTCGAGGATTTTGAGCGCATCCTGACCGGCACCGACGCCTGTCTGACCCGGCAGTACCAAGCCTTGATGCAGACCGAGGGCGTCAGCCTCGAATTCAGCGACAACGCCATCCGGCGCCTTGCCGAACTGGCTTGGCAAGTCAACGAACGCACCGAAAATATCGGCGCGCGGCGACTTTATACGGTGATGGAACGGCTGCTCGACGAATTGTCGTTCGATGCCGACAAGCTCTCGGGCGAGACGCTTAAAGTCGATGCTGAATACGTCGATGTGCGGCTGAAGGAATTGGCGGCGAGCGAAGATCTGGCGCGCTATGTGTTGTGAAGGACGGTGTTGTCAGGTTTGCCGATTTGCCGTATTGATGCGCTTGGGATGAATTCCCTCACGTAGGGTGCGCCATGCGCACCGATGAACATAAACCGGTGCGCATGGCGCACCCTACGAAATCCGATTTTGATTTGAATCCATTGAACCACTACAACGAATCGTCCATCCGCGTGCTCAAAGGCCTGGAGCCGGTGCGTGCGCGGCCGGGCATGTACACCCGCACCGATACGCCGACGCACATCATTCAGGAAGTCATCGACAACGCCGCCGACGAGGCGTTGGCCGGTTATGCCAAGATGCTGTCGGTACGCATCCATCTCGATGGTTCGGTGTCGGTGGAAGACGATGGCCGTGGCATCCCGGTCGGGCCGCATCCCACCGAGAAAGATCCGACGGTCGTCGTGGTCTTTACCCGTTTGCATGCCGGCGGCAAGTTCGACAAGACCAGCGGCGATGGCGCCTATGCCTTCTCCGGCGGCCTGCATGGCGTCGGCGTCTCGGTGACCAATGCGCTGTCCACTCGACTGGCGGTCACCGTGAAGCGCGATGGCGAAATTGCCTCGCTGGAATTCGCCAATGGCGGCGTCCTCGCCGTGCCGCTGACAGTGACCGGCAAGTGCGCCAAAAAGGACACCGGCACGCTGGTTCGCGCCTGGCCGGATGCCACTTTCTTCGATTCGCCGCGCATTTCGTTGAACGAAATGGAACGCTTGCTGCGCGCCAAGGCGGTGCTGCTGCCGGGTGTCACGGTCAAAATCGCCATCGAGCGCGAAGGCCAACCGGATCAGGAAAAAATCTGGACTTATCCGAATGGCCTGCCGCAATACCTGGCCGAGCTTCTGGGCGATGTGGAAACGCTGATTCCAGCCTTCGGCGGCGAACGCTATGCAGACGGCGACCCGAATAGTGGCGGCGGTTTTGCCAAGGGTGAAGGTGCAGCCTGGGTGTTCACCTGGTCGGAAGGGGCCGGGGTTGGCTCGATTGCGGCAGAAAGCTTCGTCAACTTGATCCATACCGCGCAGGGCGGCACCCATGAAGCTGGTTTGAAAGCCGGCGTGTTCGACGCCGTGAAGAGCTTCGCCGAACACCACGGCCTGCTGCCGCGTGGCGTGCAGTTGCGCCAGGAAGATGTCTGCGGGCGGATGAGTTTCGTGCTCTCGGCGCGCATCCTCGACCCGCAGTTCCAGGGCCAGGTGAAGGAAAAGCTCAACTCGCGCGAGGCAGTGAAACTGGTCTCGGCGATGGTGCGCGACCCGTTTGAGGTCTGGCTGGGCGGCCATGTCGAATACGGCAAGGCACTCGCCGAATTGGCCAGCAAGGCCGCCGCCGCGCGCCTGAAATCGGCGCAGAAGGTCGAGAAGAAAAAACAGTCTTCGGTGGTCGTTCTGCCCGGCAAGCTGTCGGATGCGTCCGGCTCGAATCCGGAAGAACTGGAAATCTTCCTGGTCGAGGGCGACTCCGCCGGCGGTTCCGCCAAGCAGGCGCGCGACCGCGAAACCCAGGCCATCCTGCCGTTGCGCGGCAAGGTGCTGAACACTTGGGAAGTGGAACCGGAACGGCTCTACGCCAACAACGAAGTGCACGACATCGCCGTGGCGCTGGGCGTCGAACGCCACAGCTTTAGTGATAAACCCGACATGTCCGGCCTGCGTTACGGCAAGGTGGTGATCATGAGCGATGCTGATGTCGACGGTTCGCACATCCAAACCCTGCTGTTGACCTTGTTTTTCAAACATTTCCCCCAATTGGTGGAACAGGGGCGAATTCATATTGCCCAACCGCCGTTGTATCGTGTCGATGTGCCGGCGCGTGGCAAGAAACCGATGCGACGTTTTTACGCGCTGGATGACGATGAACTCGAAGCGATCCAGGATCGTCTGGTGCGCGAGGGCATCAAGCCGGAAGCGATCGAGGTCGGACGTTTCAAAGGCCTGGGCGAGATGAACCCGGAACAACTGCGCGAAACCGCGATGAGCCCGGCGACGCGACGCGTGCTGCCGGTGCGGGTCAGCCGCGCAGAAATGGAATCCGCCGTGGCGATGTTCGACATGCTGATGGGTAAAGGCGAAGCCGGCGCCCGCCGCGAATGGATGGAATTGAAAGGAAATACCGTGGAGGCGGATATATGAGCAGTGAAACCAAGAAACCAACCGACGATGTTGCTGACGCAGCCGCCAGCCAACCGGCGGCGGACGAACGCCGCTTCTGTTCCAGTTGCAGCCGCACCAAACCGGTGCTGGGCGGCGTCATGGCGCGTTGCGCCAACGGCACCAAACGCTGGAAATGCGCCGATTGCCACGCCCGTTCGAAAGCGCATCTGGCGTCGATCAAGAAAAGCCAGTGATGCAGATTGCTTGCCCTAGATGAGTCTTTTCGATGCACTCGGTTTTTGTTGGGAACGCGCTGCCATTCCTCAGCGGACGCCGACCTACAGCAAGGAGCGCGTGTGCTTTCGGCTGCACCGGATGCTGCCGGAGTTTGTCTGGGATGCCAGCGTTCTGGAAGGCAATCCTTTCACCTATCCGGAAGTTAAAACCTTGCTCGGTGGCGTCACTATCGGTGGCCGCAAGTTGAGTGATCAGGATCAGGTGCTGAATCTGGCAGATGGCGCCAGGCGGCTGCTCGATTGGGTCAAATGTGATGATTTCGTGCCCGACAAACCGCACTTTTGCGCTCTGCACGCACTGATCGCGCGCAATGAGGCGTTGGAGTGGGGCCATTTTCGTGGTGAGGGCCAGGAAACCGGTTACACCCATGATGTGGGACTGGGTGAAGCCGGTCGCTACTCGCCGTTGCCCACCGTGCCGGGCGCGCCGGAATTGAACCGGGTTTTCGCCGCAGGCATCACCGCCTTGAATGAATTGCCTTCGGCGCTTGAACGCGGGTTTGCTTTCCTTCTCTTTGGCGCGTTGCAACAGTTTTTTTCGATGGCAACAAGCGCACCTCCCGTTTCATGATGAATGGCATTTTGATGTCGGCGGGAATCGATGCGATCAGCGTGCCTGCCACCCGCGCGCAAGACTTCAACGAAAAAATGGTGCGTTTCTATCAGACCCGGGACGCCACTGAAATGATGGCTTTCCTGCTGGATTGCCACCCGGATGCGACCGCGATTCGTGCCTTGAACGCGCTTTGAATTGATGTTTACCCCATGCCCCATTCTGAAGACACGCTGACCCCCGACCTGTTCAACGACTTGCCGGCATCCGGAGCGCTGCCACCACCGTCACCGCCACCGCCACCGTCCGGCGGGGGTGGCGACAGCGGCCAGCCGGAAGAACCGAAGGATTACCTCTCGCTCGCCGATTACGCCGAGCGTTGCTATCTGGCTTACGCGATGAGCGTGGTGAAAGGCCGCGCGCTGCCCAATGTGGAAGACGGCATGAAGCCGGTGCAACGCCGCATCCTGTTCTCAATGCGCGAGATGGGGTTGGGCTCGAATACCAAACACGTCAAATCCGCGCGCGTGGTTGGCGACGTGATCGGCAAACTGCACCCGCACGGCGACCAGTCGGTCTACGACGCGATGGTGCGCATGGCGCAGAGCTTCACGCTGCGTTATCCGCTGATCGACGGTCAGGGCAATTTCGGCTCGCGCGACGGTGACGGCGCGGCGGCGATGCGCTATACCGAAAGCCGGCTGACGCCGATTGCCGAGCTGCTGCTGGCCGAGATCGATGCCGGCACGGTCGACTTCAAACCCAATTACGACGGCGCCTTCCAGGAACCAGCGCTGCTGCCGGCGCGCCTGCCGATGTTGCTGGCCAACGGCGCATCCGGCATTGCGGTTGGCATGGCCACCGAAATGCCGCCGCACAACCTGCGCGAAATCGCCGAAGCCGCGATCCAGATGCTGAAGCATCCGGACACCTCGACGCAGGAATTGATGGCTTGCATTCCCGGCCCGGATTTTCCCGGTGGCGGCCAGATCATCTCCAGCCCGGCCGACATCCAGTCCGCCTATGAAACCGGACGCGGCAGCCTGCGCGTGCGGGCGCGCTGGGAAATCGAACCGCTGGCGCGCGGCCAGTGGCGCATCGTCGTCACCCAGTTGCCGCCCGGTGTGTCCACCGCCCTGGTGCTGACCCAGATCGAAGCGATCACCAACCCGCAGATCAAGACCGGCAAGAAGGAACTCAGCCAGGAACAGAAGACCCTGAAGACCGCGATGCTGGCCGCGTTGGAAACCGTGCGCGACGAATCCGACGAGAAAGCGCCGGTGCGCATCGTGCTGGAACCGCAATCGCGCAATCAGGACGCGGACGCCTTCATGCGCATGCTGCTGGCGCAGACCAGCCTGGAAACCACCGCGCCGATGAACCTCACCGTGGTCGGACGCGATGGCCGCCCGGGCCAGAAAGGGTTGCGCGCGCTGCTGCTGGAATGGGTGGATTTCCGTGTCACCACGGTGCGCCGGCGCAGCCAGTTCCGCCTCGACGCGGTGAATCGCCGCATGCACATCCTGGAAGGCCGACAAGCGGTTCTGCTCAATATCGACGAAGTGATTCGGGTCATCCGCGAAGCCGACGACCCGAAAGCCGACCTGATCGCCGCCTTCGGCTTGAGCGAGATTCAGGCGGAAGACATCCTGGAAATCCGCCTGCGCCAGTTGGCGCGGCTGGAAGGTATCAAGATAGAAAAGGAACTCGGTGAACTGCGCGACGAACGTGACGGCTTGCTGCGTATCCTCGGTGATGAAGTCGAGCTCAAGCGCATCGTGGTCGCCGAGATTCGTGCTGATGCGAAGAAATACGGCGACGACCGTCGCACCCTGATTGAAACCGCCGTGGCAATGACCGCCTCGGTGGCCGAAGCGCAGATTGCCGACGAACCGGTCACCGTGATCGTCTCGAAAAACGGCTGGATGCGGGCGCGTGTGGGCCACGGTCTGGATTTGTCGGCGCTGCAATACAAGGCTGGTGACGTCGCGCTGGCGTTGATCGAAACCCGCACCGTCTGGCCGCTGGTGCTGCTCGACTCGGTTGGCCGCACCTACAGTATCCGCATTCCCGACCTGCCCACCGGGCGCGGCGACGGCGTGCCGATGTCCAGCCTGCTCGACCTGGCGCGCGGCGCGCGACTGATGAATGCGCTGTCCGCTGCGCCGGAAACGAAACTGCTGGTCGCCAGCAACAGCGGCTACGGCTTCATCTGCCAACTGGCTGATCTGCTCTCCCGCCAGCGCGCCGGCAAAGCCTTCCTGACCCTGGAACAAGATAGCGCGCCGTTACCGCCAGTCCAGCTTGCGCCCAACCAGACTTGGGTTGCCGCCGCCGCCGACAACGGCAAACTGCTGGCCTTCCCGCTGGAGGAAATGAAAACGTTGGGCGGCGGCAAAGGCGTGCAGATCATCAAACTGGAAGACAAAGAACATCTCACCGCGCTGACCCTGTTCAACGGCGAACGCCTAGTGATAGAAGGCAAGACCCGCACCGGCAAACCCGCCAGCCAGACACTGGCCGGCGCCGCGCTGATCCGCTACCTGCTGCACCGGGCCAGAAAAGGGCATGACCTGGACAAGATCAGCGTCGTGACTCGCCTGGCGCCCGAATAAGCCGAAGCGCCTTGGTGCAGTAACCGAGCATCAAGCCGCAACAAAATCACTTCATGCCGCTGCGGATGGCGGCGCGGTATTCCATCCGGCGATCGGGGTGGATGCTTCGGTCCGTATCGAGACGGACGACCGCGCCGGCATCGACATCGCTACCTCCGTGTACTGGCGCCGAATTCACCGCTATGGGCCGCGGTCACCGCGCAGCACGCCCCATCCTTCACATGGCTGCGTTCGTTATCGAACAGACCCCGCGTCGTCGTGCGCTTAATTTCGCCGCGACTATCGATGACTCAGCTTCAACCTGGAAACCGCAGATGACCGTTCCTCAGCCCTTGGGAGGCCGCATGAATGCTGGCTTTAGCGCCTTCTATCGCGCTCACAATTTGGCTGAGCCCGCTATGCGTCTTAATGTTCGGTTGCCAAGATAAATGACTAACGCCCAATGGTTCATCCTCGTAGGCAGCCTGTTGCTCGTCATGGGCGTGATGGCCACTGTCCTCAAACGCCTGCCGGTTACATCGGCCATTATTTATCTGGCGGTGGGGTTGCTGGTGGGGCCAACGGTCCTCGATTTGTTTCATTTCAATCCGCTCAAGCAATCGGCACTCCTGGAAGTGCTGACCGAAGTGGCGGTGCTGATTTCCCTGTTTGCTGCAGGCGTCAAAATGCCGGTGCCATTCACTTTTGCGCGTTGGCGGGCTCCCGTTTTGCTGGCAACGGTTACGATGGCGGTTTCGGTCGGGATGGTCGCTGCATTCGCTTGTTTCATCCTTGGCCTGCCACTGGGTGCGGGGATTTTGCTGGGGGCCATCCTTGCTCCGACCGATCCGGTTCTTGCGACTGACGTTCAAAGCCGTCATCCCGGCGACCGCGATCAATTGCGCTTCACCTTGACCTCCGAAGCAGGCATGAATGACGGCACCGCCTTTCCATTTGTGATGCTGGGAATGGGCTTGCTGGGACTGCACGAAATCGGCGATTTCGGCCTGCAATGGGTTCTGGTCGACCTGCTGTGGGCCACGCTGGGCGGCATTGCCATCGGCGTGCTTGCCGGGGTCGCATTGGCGCGTCTGGGATGGTGGCTGCGCGGGGAACAACGCCAGCATGAACTTCTGGATGATTTTCTCGGGCTTGGCTTGATCGGGCTGGTGTACGGTTTGAGTGTGCAGGTGCATGCATGGGGATTTCTGGCCGTGTTTTTCGCCGCTGTCGCACTGCGCCAGACTGAGCTGAAGCTTGCCAATATCCCCAAAGACTTCCCTGATTTGCGCTCTCCGCAGGAAATCAAACGTGCAGATTCAATCAATCCTGACCCCGACGTGTCGCCAACCGTCAGCCAAGGGTCACTCGTTTTCAAGGAACATCTGGAGCGCTTGTCTGAACTCATGCTGGTCCTGCTTCTGGGCGGAATGCTTTATCTCGATTCGTGGAGTTGGCAGGCGGTGGCTTTGGCATTGTTCCTGTTCATGGTGGCGCGTCCGCTCAGCGTCTATATCGGCCTGCTCGGTACCCACACATCGTGGCGCATGCACGGCATGACGGGATGGTTCGGGGTGCGCGGCATCGGTTCACTCTACTACCTGATGTACGCCATCCAGCACGGACTGCCTGAACCCATGGCGCTGGAGTTGATTCAACTGACATTGATCGTGGTCACGTTGTCGATCCTGCTACACGGCACCAGTGTCAAACCGCTGATGAGCCGTTTCTGGCGGCGTCACAAGCAGAGATCAACGCCACCCTGATTAACGTGAAACACAGTAGGAGCGGTCTTCAGCCGCGATGCGCGCTAGCGCAAGTCGCAACCCTACGCCAAGACCCTGTGTTGCGGTTTGCTCGTCGCGTGCATATCGCGGCTGAAGACCGCTCCTACGCAGTTGGGCCGTGAGCTTGTCGAACGGTCGAAGGGCCCCACGATCGAAGTGCCCTTCGCCCGTGCGCTAGCGAACAGACGTTTACAACCCAATGCGTCACATTGAGTAGAAGAAGGGACAGGGTCGCGGTAGTTTGGCGACTGCTTTTGCAACGTTCCCAAGCGTGCTTGAACGTGTTTCAAGCGATTGAACAAGAGAGGATTGACGATGAACTATGCCGCTGAAAATTTTATCCGCCCGGGTTACGAAACCATGCCGATTCCCGATTTTCCGCATGCCCCGATTGACTGGTCGCGGGAAGATGCCGAGGTGCTGGCCCAGAGCGAAGGCCTGACACTGACAGAAGCACACTGGCAAGTCGTGCGTGCATTGCAGGCGTTCTATGCACGCCATGAGGAATCCGCTTTGAATGCGCGCGAGCTGCACGATGCACTGGATGAAGATTTCCAGCACGCCGGCGGCATCAAATATCTCTACACCCTGTTTCCCAAGGGACCGCTAGCACAAGGATGCCTGCTCGCTGGTCTGGAACCGCCGGCGGGGACGCAGGACAAGGGATTCGGCAGTGCGGTTTAAGCGCTCCGTACGGATGTATTCAACATCAATAAGGATCTGGTGAAATGCCGTCCGTATAAGCCAGTTCCAGGCAAACAGGAGGTACGCCTTCTGCATTGGTTGGGCTGGTAATGGGCGGAATCATGGAAATATGGAAATGACCGAGCTTGATGCGGTACTGGATGTCGATGAAATCGCGCTCCCATGGGGAAACGTGGTCAAGTGCTTCAATATCAAGCCCGGGTTGGTCATGGCAGGCCGTTCATGAGTGAGCGTGGCCTCGATATTTTGCAGTTTGTCACGCTGCATACGAGGCCAAGCACAGAGAAGGCAAGTCTGTTTCCGGAAAGGTCCAGTCAATCTGGAAGCCCGAAGTTCAATCCTGTCCAATGACTTTGGAAGATGAAGCGCGCACGCATCTGAATTCCATTCATTACGACCCGGTCAGGCATGGCCCGGTCGAGCGTGCGGCGCATTACGCTTGGTCGAGCCTGGTCGTGCACGCCCCGCCGGTAGGGGTGGCGAAAGTGGTCAGGGTGCTGTATCGAACGGTACTGTGTGTTTCACGCTAACGCAGACTTCTACAAGCAAGCACTCGTGGTTTACGCTGTGCATCACCGCCAGGAGACACCGAGATGCACGACCGCCCGCAATCCAGCACTGAAGAAAAAGCCAACAGCCTGAGTCATGGCTTGGGCTTTCTGCTGGCGTTGGCCGCCGCGCCGGTACTTATCGTTTCTGCAGCACGCCATGGCGATGCGGCGAACATCGTCGGCGTCAGTGTGTTCGCCGTCACCATGATCCTGTTGTACTTCAGCTCGGCGCTGTATCACGCGCTGCCGCCTGGGCAGGCAAAACTTCGTTGCGCCAAGATCGACCACGGCGCCATCTACTTGTTCATCGCCGGCAGCTATACGCCGTTCGCACTCGGCGTTTTGCATGGCGCCTGGGGCTGGACGCTGTTCGGGCTGATCTGGGGGCTGGCCGGCATCGGCTTGGCGCTGAAAGCATTCAACCGGCTGTCGCACCCCATTCTTTCCACCGGCCTATATCTGGCGATGGGCTGGCTGGTGGTGATTGCGGCGGTGCCATTGCTCGAACGCGTCGCCCCCGCCGGCCTGACATGGCTGGTCGCCGGCGGTGTCACCTACACCGCCGGCGTGGTGTTTTATCTGACTGACGCGCGGTTGAAATTCGGCCATTTCATCTGGCACTTGTTCGTTATGGTCGGCACCGCCTGCCATTTCTTCGCGGTGCTGGGGTATTCGGGCAGGTAATCACGGTGGCCCGATGCGCAGCGTGTGGGTGGCGACATGTACCTCGCGCAGAAAACTGACGATGCCGCTGCTCAGCGCGATCATCGCCAGCACGAACAGCGTGCCGACTAGCCAGCGCAGATTGCTTCCTAACAGTGCGTCGATGAACAGCGCGGCGATCAGCGCACAAACCAGCAGCGCCGAGAGCGCACAGAGGTTAATCGCCCAACTGGTGAATTGGGCGCGATGCGAGAGGTTGCTGAATTCCCGTCGAGCTTTCGCGCGTTCGTCCTCGCCCAGCTTGCTCCAGTTGCTCTCGACAAAACGGGCGCGATCGATGATGCGTGCGAGCCGGTTCGCCATGACTGAAAGCAGCGAACCAATGCCGGTGAGCAGAAATACCGGTGCGATGGCAAGCTGGATGACATGGGCAATGGTGGTGATGTCCTGGTCGGCGAGCAAGGTTATCTCCTCTTCAAGCCCCAACCGTTGAACTCTGTGCCAGCCAGATGGAGGAAACACACGAAACATCGAATCTTCTCGGCGGCACTGGCCGCACCGCAATCTGAAGTTCACCCATTGCGGCGGGATGCATGTTGATCGTCATTTCCCGGCCCGGTCTGTTCGCTGCAAGACATAGCGTGCGTCCTGCGCGATCGCCTAGTCTGCTGCCAGCGCAATGTGGTTCAGCGTACCGACGAAGCCTGATCTTGCGACTAGCCTGAGAGCGCATCCAAGGTGGGCAGGGTGTCTGTCTTTTCGGTGATATTGAAAAGCAGGCCGTATCAGCCCGCTCCGCCAAGGCATGCTCGATTGGCAATTTCGCCAGTCGAATTCCGAATTAAAGGAATTTGCGATGAACCTGATCAAACCCAATTTGTTGGCTGTCCTGTTGCTGGCAGTTGCCAGCGTGCCTGCAACCGTTATGGCGGACGCAACCATCATGCCCGCAGCCGAGACTGCCGCGCCCGCTGCCGAGACCAGCAAGCCTGCCGTCAACCTGCCGGCAGAACGCATGGAATTGATGCAAAAAATGCGTGCTCGCAAGATCGAGATGATGCAGACCAACGACCCGGCCAAGTGCGAGTCGATGATGGATGCGCAGATGAAAGACAGGGAAGCCCTGGAGCAGATGGGACTTCCCGCTGGTGGTATGGGCATGATGCGTTCGGGGGCAGGCATGATGCGTCCGGGGGCAGGCATGATGAATTCAGGTGGCCCAACCGACCGCAAGATGATGCAGGACGGAAATCGTTCACGGCTTGACGACACCAACGATCAACGCCTGGACACCATGGAAAAACGCCTGGACATGATGCAAATGATGTTGCAGATGATGCTGAACCGTTGAACGAGTAAGTCTCTCTCCGGCGCGTTCCGCCGTTTCGAAGGTGGAACGCATCACAGCCAGGAAACCTCAAATGAACGTCGATCAACGTATTCTGCAATTCGCCCAATTAGCCGCCATCGCGCTGGTTTTCTTCACTTGCTACGCGGTCTTGCACCCGTTCATTCCGGCGATTTTGTTTGCGGCCGTGATCTGCATTTCGACCTGGCCGTTGTATCTGCATCTGCGCCATGCCCTGCACGAAAAATCGAGCCTGGCGGCGCTGCTGATGGTGCTCTTGTTGATTGTGCTGGTGATCGTACCGTCAGCGCTGCTGGCGGTCAGCCTGGCCGGAAATGTGACGATGATGTTTGACGCGACGCGGGAATTTCTTGAACGCGGTCCGATTGCGCCACCGTCCTGGCTGAAACAAACGCCCTTGTTTGGCGAGCAACTGTTCGACTATTGGCTAGGCTTCGCTTCTGGCGGCAAGGAAGCGGTGGCGTTGTTCAAGGAGTTGCTCGAACCGACTCGGCATTTCCTGCTCAGTATCGGCAATGCCATCGGCCAGAGTTTGCTGCAAATGGCGTTTGCCGCTTTTGTCGGTTTCTTCTTCTACCGCGACGGCGAAGCCTTGGTACAGATGCTGCACAATGGTTTGGTTAAGCTGTCCGGCGGCCTGGGTGAAGAACTGTTGACTACCATTCACCAAGTCATCGCCGGTGTCGTGCAGGGCATTTTTGGCGCCGCGCTGGCGCAGGCCATCGTCGCCGTGATCGGTTTCATGATCGCCGGCGTTCCGGGCGCTTTTCTGCTGGGCGCCGCCACCTTCTTCCTCTCCATCACCCCGATCGGCCCGCCCCTGCTCTGGGGTGGCGCCAGCGTTTGGCTGCTGTATCAAGGTTCCTGGGGCTGGGCGATCTTCATGGTTTTGTGGGGTGTGTTTGCGATCAGCAGCATCGACAATCTGGTCAAGCCATACCTGATCAGCCGGGGCAGCAGTTTGTCGCTGTTGTTGATCACGCTGGGCGTATTCGGCGGCATTGTCGCTTTCGGCTTCATCGGCCTGTTCATCGGCCCGCCGATCCTCGCCGTCGGTCTGACGTTGCTGCGGTTGTGGACGGTGCATCCGGTAGTGGAAACGGAGATTCTTCTGCCGCCTGGCGGTCCTTATGTTCGCTAACAAACAGACGGACGGGCATGGAACGTGGAAAACTAGCGCTTGGAAGAACTCTCCACATGACGCTGGCAACCAGCGCCCGCAACACACGCCGGCATCGGCTGGCAACAGGAACCCCAACATGGCCAGCACCCATGAACCAAAACAGAATCATCTTCTGGCCGCCTTGCTGGACACTGAGTTCGATCGCCTGGCGCCGCATCTGGAATGCGTGCCGATGTTGCTGGGCGATGTGCTCTATGAGTCCGGCGCCCGGATGCAGCATGTCTTTTTCCCCACCAGCGCAATCGTCTCGTTGCATTACGTGCTGGAAAACGGCGGCTCGTCTGAAATCGCGGGTGTGGGCAATGAAGGCATCGTCGGGGTTTCGCTGTTCATGGGTGGCGACACCACGCCGAGCCGCGCCGTGGTACTGACCGGCGGGCATGGCTACCGGATCAAGTCGCATTATTTGCTGGAAGAATTCAATCGCGGCGGCCCGGTGATGCGGCTGTTTTTGCGCTATACCCAGGCGCTGCTCACGCACATGTCGCAGACCGCCGTGTGCAATCGCCATCATTCGGTGGAACAGCAATTGTGCCGCTGGCTGTTGCTGACGCTGGATCGTTGCCCCACCAATGAATTGACCATGACCCAGGAATTGATCGCCAACATGCTGGGCGTGCGCCGCGAAGGTGTCACCGAGGCGGCCGGCAAGCTGCAAAGCCAGGGCTTTATCAGTTATCGACGTGGCCATATCACCGTATTGAACCGGGCCGGCCTGGAAAGCCACGTTTGCGAGTGTTACGGCGTGGTCAAGAAAGAATTTGCGCGTTTGTTGTCGGATGTGGCCCCGCGCCGAGGCTAGCGCTCAATGCAATTTAATCAAGGTTAATACCTATGCGTATTTTTAAAAATCCGTCGGTCGAGCAACTGGCGCTGATCGGTTTCGGGGTGACGCTGGCCGTTTTGCTGTTGGTCGGGGGTATTGCCTGGAACATCGCACGCCCGCTTTCCGACATGAAGTCGGTTGACCATAGCCGCAAGGTAATGTCCGATTTCGATGAGTTGCGCTCCCGAATGGACCGGGCCGAGAACGGGCAATGGGCTTATTTTCTGACCAGGGAAAAGAGCTATCTGGCGCAGCGCGACCTCGACCTGGATGATACAAAACGGATCTTCAAGCGCCTGAATGACTTGACGCTGGATAATAACGACCGGCAAGCGCGCATCCGCAAGTTGCAGGCGGCAGTCGATGCGAGAAGGCGCATTTTATTGAACAGCCAGGCGGTGTTTGACGCGCAAGGCTTCAACGCTGCGCAGCCGCTGTTCATTGCCGGTCGCGAGGCGACGAAAACGGTGCATCGGATCATGCTGGAGGGCGGCCAACAAGAAGACATCCTGCTTGAAGATCGCAAGAGCGATGAGTTATTCCGCCTCAAGATCATCGTGACCAGCATTGTTTTGCTGCTGATTTTTCTTGCTTTGCTGTCTGGATGGATACGCCACCTGCTGCGCGAACGTTTAGCGCTTGCACGAACCTCGCAAGCTGCGCCGCAGAGTTTGCTGAAAACCGGCGCATTGCAGGATGCCATTTTCAACAGCGCCAACTTCTCCAGCATCGCCACCGACGCCAAGGGCGTGATCCAGATCTTCAACGTCGGCGCCGAACGCATGCTGGGCTTTGCTGCGGCGGATGTGGTGGACAAGGTCACCCCGGCCGGCATTTCAGATTCGCAAGAAATCATCGCCCGGGCCGCGACCCTGAGCCGCGAATTCAAAACCCCGATCACGCCGGGATTTGAGGCGCTGGTGTTCAAGGCCTCGCGCGGCATCGAAGACATCTACGAGCTGACCTATATCCGCAAGGACGGCAGCCGCTTCCCGGCCATCGTGTCGGTTACTGCGCTGCGCGATGCCGAAGGGCGCGTGATCGGCTATCTGTTGATCGGCACCGACAATACGACGCGCTTGCGGGTTGAAGCCGAGCGCAAGCAGTTCGAGCTAACGCTGCAGAAAAGCAACATCGCACTGGAAGGCGCGAAAGCGGCAGCAGAGAAAGCCAATCAGGCGAAATCGGAATTCCTGTCCAGCATGAGCCATGAACTTCGCACGCCGCTGAATG
>JBBQQT010000096.1:0-14385 GCA_038215555.1 Burkholderiales bacterium
CGGCGTGCGGTCGTAGATGACAAGACGCTGTCGACTTCGGCCCACAACATAAAAATCATCGTAAGAGGCGGTGTTGTGACGCTGCGCGGTCCGGTCAGCAGTGAGGACGAAAAAAGCAGAATCGCGGACCTCCTCGCGCAGCAGGTCGCGGGAGTCGTGAGTATCGATAACCAGTTGGATGTCAAGACTAAATAACCCTTTGGAGATTGAAATGGAAAATGCTGTTTACTGTATTGCTCAGAGTCGCGCTCAGGCCGAAACGATCGTCGATGATTTGAAGATTGCCGGATTTCTCAGTACCGAGATTTCGGTTCTTTTGCCCGATCAATCTGGCACGCGTGATTTCGCGCACGAGCAGAACACGAAGATGCCTGAAGGCGCAACCACGGGTGGCGTTGCCGGAATGGGCGCGGGAGCGATCCTGGGCTGGTTGGCTGGCATTGGTACCCTGGCCATTCCTGGTGTGGGTCCATTTATTGCTGCGGGTCCTATCATGGCGGCGCTCGGCGGCGCTGCCGTCGGCGGTGCTACCGGCGGGATCATTGGCGCTTTGGTGGGGATGGGCATTCCCGAATATGAAGCAAAGTTGTACGACGGCAAGATCCAGGGCGGCAATGCGCTCATTTCGGTGCATACCGACAATTCCGATCAGGTAAAAACAGCCAAGGACATCTACCAGCGCGCTGGAGCCGAGGACATCCATTCGACGTCTGAAGCAAGCGTTCCGAACAAAAACTGAACGAAGAGGAAACATCCCAGCGCGTAGATTCGCAGCAGAATGTAATTGTCATAAGGATTGATCGCGCTGGGCTCTCACTTAATATTTCGAAAGGAAAATTCTTGGATTCCACTAATAGCAATCCCACCACTTCGCCAACCGACGCAACGTCTGCCGGCTTTCCTCCCAGCGATGGCGGGTCTGCGTCGGGCAACGCAACGGACTCTGTCCACTCCGCGATCGATGAAGCGGCTCGTTATGCACAGCCGGCGATCGACCGCGCTGCGGCGATGGCGCACCAGGCCACTGACAAAGTCAGCAGCGCGGGAGGCGAGTCAGCAGATTGGGTGAACGAACGAAGCGAACAACTGTTACTCACCCAGAAGAAGGTGGTCGAGGATACTTGCAAGTACATCTCTGCGAATCCGCTGAAATCGATAGGGATCGCACTGGTGGCGGGGTTTTTGATAAGTCGTATCGCGCGGTAATGCCTGGTTTCTGCGGCGGCATTCAATTACGTTAAAAAAGGGATGTCGTATATGGATAAGTATGCAAGGTTCGGTACCATGATTGCAGTCGCAACCGTCGTCATGTTGGGACTTATGTACTTGAACAACTACAGCTTGGACCATCTGTTCTTTAGCGAGACACGTGCCTACATGGCGCTCGTGATGGGGGCGACAATGGCCGTCATCATGTTGGGGTTCATGTTGAGCATGTACACCAACCGGCAAGTGAATATCGGTATTGTCGTTGGCAGTTCCATCGTATTTGCCCTCGCGCTTTGGCTCGTCCGCAGCCAGGAGACCATTGAGGATATTTCCTGGATGAAAGCCATGATCCCGCATCACTCGATCGCGATCCTGACCAGCGAGCGTGCGCATATCTCAGATCCGCGCGTCCGGGCGCTTGCCGACAGCATCATCGAGGCCCAGCGCAAGGAAATTGACGAGATGAAGGCGCTGATCAAAGACCTTGAGAATAAGTAATGGCGATTCGACTTTAACGAAGCGCTGGACATTAGCCCATCCCATTCAAGGAGATTAATTATGAATAATGCAGAAAACACGTCACTCGAAAATGAAGATCTGATTTACAACCTGGTCAAAGATTTAACCAGAGACGAGCTTGATCAAACTGTCAGGAAAAATGCCGCAGCCAGAAACTTTGATCTGACCGACGAACACCTGAACGTGATCCATTCATTGATCGAACACTATCAGCGGGATTGCAAGACGGCCGACTGTCTTGCCGCGCATGAACATATGCGTTTTCTCGAAGAGGCATACGAATTCAAAGGCGGCAGCAAATATCTTTATAGGTTGTTTGACACCATGCCTGATACGCGCGGCGTGCTTATGCCAATTCATGATCTTGCTGGTTTGCCCGCACTTAGGCTGGAAACGGATGAGGGTTTCGGGACGGCGTTTTGAGCGAGGAACGCGGATAGATAATCCGCTGTTGTGACGTTGATGGCTGGACATCCAGCCTACTGCGATTGATGGGTTCAGGTTGAAATCCGGAGTTCGCCAATGATTAGTCAGAGGCTGCTAGCCATTATCTGGATACTGGCCAACGTACCTGCCATGCCGACGATGGTCGCGAGATTTTTGTGAGAAGGTTCCGGCCAGGACGGAGAATGGCGTTTCGGCGCCGCGTGGCCTGAGCCCACTTCGGAATCCTTCACGCTGGCGTGCTGAATCGCCTCACCCGCCTGCTCTGGCGCCGCAGCGCGAACCTGACGGCGCAACCGGTGGTCCGGTGCGAGGCATTGGCCGCGGTGGGCGAACTTAACCAGGAAGGTGAGGGCAGTGTCTGGCGGCTGCCAACGATCAACGATCAACGATCAACGATCAACGAACTGGAATCGCTGGTGGATTGTGCCGTCCGCAGCCATGCCAAGGACGAAAACGACGGGTGACTTACCCGCCCAGGCCACCACCCGGAAAGTATCCAAGGCGTTGCCGATCTTCTTCAGTACAGGCGTCATTCAGACACAGAAATTTCGTTCCATTGTCTTCAAGTGATGTGAGATTCATACCGGGTTCGTCGAAGCCCTCGGCTTCCGTAAAGATGAAATGAAACGCATCGGCAACCTGCAGTTCCAGCATTCCTTCGTTGCTTTCTCCGTAATCATGCCAACGATCTCCTGTCCCTCCAGGAATTGCGGGAGCGAACTTGCCAGTCCTGTCATCCTTCCAGGCGACGATCATGGGCTTCTTCAGTGTCTCGTCGGCTTTCCCCACAGCCGTTAAGCGCGCCTGCGTAAAGTTCATAGGGGTATCTTGATCAGGTAATTTGATGGTCTGCATTTTTAGGCCTCTATAAATAAGTAAATTTATGTTGCGTGGCATTCACATGCTTACACCCAACGCTTGTCACAAATACATTTTCACGCTGAAACGCCGACGAGTTCTGTGCGGCATCGTACGTAGCTATCGGGGTATGCCCGTCAAGTGGAGCAGCGTGAATCCACCTTGTCGCCCACGGGCAGGGGGAACACATCCACCGGGCGATGCGCCGGCATTGCGGGAGACGGAATAGCGCGCAAACGTGCGTTCGTTACCGTACAGAGCGGCGCGACGGGTTCGGTTATTCTGAATTGCCTGAAATGCCGAAATGTGGCGTCCGCGGGAATCAAGCCATTTTGTTGAAGGAGAACTTCATGCGTACGTTGACACTTTGCCCCACCGCTATAAACGATACGCCTTACGATTTTCATAGCCGGCTGGCGGTCTTTAACGCAAAGCGACTGTCCCCGAAGTCTCCTGACGCCAACTGGATTAACGACATCCGGACCGAAGCGGCGTGGAAGATTGCTGAGGGCGAATTCATCGAAATGGAGAGGTCCAGCATAAGCGCCGCGGCGGCCCTTGCGCCGACAGGCGTGGACCGTTTTATGGACTGGTTCGAGCGCCTCAGGCAAGAAGGACCAGGGCAGAATGACGCGCTGTTTCCTTGGTTGCAAAACTACGCGAGCTTGGAAGAGATGCGCTGGTTCCTCACCCAGGAAGCCGCTGGTGAAGCAGGTTTTGACGACCTGTTGGCGATCACGCAGGTCAAAGTCCCTATCCGCGCAAAACTCGAGATGGCTTCCAACTACTGGGACGAAATGGGCCGCGGTCATGAACGGGGTATGCACGGCCCGATGCTTGAACAGGTGGTGAAAGAGTTGGCGCTCGAACCGACCGTCGCCGGCACCGTATGGGAATCGCTCGCGTTAGGCAATTTGATGGTCGGACTGGCGATTAACCGGCGCTACGCCTATCAGTCGATCGGCGCACTGGGCGCGATCGAGATGACGGCGCCGGGTCGGGTTTCATTGATCAATGCAGGGCTGCAGCGCCTGCATGTGCCCATCGCGGCGCGCAAATACTTTCAGTTGCATGCGGGTCTGGATATCCAACACAGCAAGAACTGGAATCTGGAAGTGATAGCTCCGCTGGTGTCCAACCAGCCAGACTTGGGGCCATGGATCGCCGAAGGCGCCTTGATGCGCCTGGCGAGCGGAGCCCGCTGCTTCGAGCGCTATCGTGCCCATTTTGGTCTGGACGCGGCCCCAGTCGACGCGGCATAGGCCGCCATTGCTCATTTCAGATATCGATTCGTTTGGTGTGGCGGTCGAGCATCTTTTTGAAAATGCGGTCCCAGCCTTTGTCATGCAAAGTTTCGCAAAGGGCGAACCGGGGATATCCGAAACGGCTGGTGAATTCGAGCGGCCACAGTCCCTCCCGATTGGCGATCAGGTTGAGGTTGATGTACTTATGCCAAGAAATCTCATGATCGGAGTGGTGGGAAACAGTGAATGGCTTGCCGTCTTGGCGAGGCTTGGTGAACATCAGCCCGTTCCCTTGGTGACAACCAGCCCGACCACTGCAATTCGGTCGACGCTTGCATACACATCGCGTTCCAACTCTTCGCCGAACACGTCGGGATCGATTTCTTCGTAGGAGATCTCGGCCGCGTGGCTGCGCAACGCCGATTCCACCGATTTTCTGAACAGGTCAAGACCTTTGACGATGGGTACGCCGGTGTAAAGAATGATTTGCCCGCCCGGCAACAACTTTTCCAGTCCCTCGACCAGGATGCGGGTGGACAACTGGGTACCCCACTCGCCGCCGCCATCACGGTAGAGCCGCGCCGCGCTGTCGAGGAGGTAAGGTGGATTCGCCACTATGGTGCTCACGGGTTCACCAACGGCCTTTAACACGTCGCTTTTTCTGAACTGCGCACCGGCCACCCCCGCCAGAGCGCAATTCACCCATGAAAAATGCAGTGCTTTGTCGCTGATGTCCGATAGCATCAGCGGCTGGCCCCCGCCTCGCCGACGGCTGGCGACAATGCCACCCGCGCCGCTGCCGCAGCCGATGTCCACCAGGTAGCCGCGCAGATCCGCCGGGCCGGCCCGCTTCAAGGTTTGCTCGATCAGACGCGCGAACCGATACGTGTCCGGGCCGAAAAAGACCGCGTCATGGTCGGAGGTCGGATACGACGAGTGCACGAACAACAGGCCCGACAGTGTCGAGAAGCGAACCTTGCAATGCAGCCGGTCGCCATCAGCCACCAGCGCGCTTGCGGCGTGAAGCTGATCGGCGATTGTTGACGGAAGAAAACTGGCTGAAAAAGGCCTGCTCCATCCGAATACATCCTGTAGCAGCTTCGCTGTGGTACTGCTCGCCCTGGCGTTCACTCTGGCGTGGGTGGCAGGTGTCGGGGTGATGAATTCATAGCCTTGTTCGCGCAGCCAAACACCCACTGTGAGGAGTGCCTTATCGGCGGCGCCACCGAGGGGATGCAACTCTCCCGTTTCCCGCACTACCGCTTTTTCGGAAAGAATTGGCACGGACGGGTCGCATGCAGATGCACAAATGAAACGGCGGGGTCCGAGGTCAGGCGCGCTGCTAGTCACCACGGCGGCACGGCGCCGTGGGCGCGTCCGCCTGTCGCAGGCTTCTGTACAAGCGATCCGCGCTGGCTGGCATATACCCAAGTGTATTCCGCGCCAAACAGGAAAATCTGCGCGGAGTAGTAGACCCATGCGATCAGCACGACCAGCGAACCCGCCGCGCCGAATCCCGAGGCCAGGCTGCTCGTGCCCAGATACAACCCGATCAGCACTTTGCCAAGGGTAAATAGCAACGCCGTCACTGCGGCGCCGGTCCAGACGTCGCGCCAGGAAATCCTTGCACGCGGCATTATCTTGTAGATCATTGCGAACAGTAGCGTGAAGATGCCGAGCGAGACTGCGAAGTTGAGGATCTCGAGGAACATACCCCAGCCTGCGAACCAGCCGCTCCACCACTTGCCCAAGGCCGCGAGTACCGCGCTCACGACGAGCGATACGATGAGCAGGAAGCCCAGGCCGAACACGAGCCCGAACGACAGCAGGCGCGTGCGCAACAGGTTCCAGATGCCCGACTCCTGCTTCGGCGCGGGCACTCGCCAGATACGGTCCAGCGCGCTTTGCAACTCCGCGAATATCGCAGTCGCACCGAGCAGCAAGATGGCGACGCCGACAATGGTCGCGACCACGCCCTGGGCCGGTTCGCGCGTGGCTTTGAGTAGGCCTTCGACGGCCACCGCGCCTTCCTCACCCATTATTCCGCGTAACTGCGCGACGATCTCGCCTTGCGCTGCTTCTTGCCCAAACACCATTCCCGCTATCGCGATGACGATGATGAGCAGCGGAGCGAGCGAAAAAAGCGTGTAGTAGGAAAGTGCTGCGCCCATGCTCTGGGCATAGTCCTCCACCCATGCTTTGACGGCCGCCTTGGTCATCTGCCACTGTTGGTTTAACCAGTTTCCCTGCGGTATTGCGGCCGGTGGCTCCTGCACAACGCTCACCGGTTGCGGCATGACCGACGGAAGCGCGCTTGGGTTGCGCTTTAAAGCCGCAGCGGCGGCCAGCGCGCCAAGCGTTGACAGCAGCATCTGCGTCGTTTTCAGCACGCTCGTAAGGCTTCCACCAACTTCGGAACGGGACGACGGCGCGCGCGGCTTGCGGCTGCGCGTCAGTGCAAAGTACCCCGCAGCCGCTGCGCCAATGACCAGCCCGCCGATCACGTAAGGCGACTTTACCAGCCGGTGCGCCCTGGAATTCAGCGTGTGAACCTGCGCGACGATATCCGCCTTGGATGCAGCAACGCGCGCCTCCGCAGCCTCCAGTTCCGCCGATGAGTCAGTCATGGCTTGGTGCTGCGGTGGACTTCAAGCCAAGCTGGCGCCGCGTGGCGTAAAACAGGAGATCCTTGCTGCGCCGGATTGCGAGGAAGACGAGGCCGCCGGCGCCCGCGAAATTCAGCAGCGCCGCAATCAATAGTGACCAAGTCCAACCAAGGATATCGTTTTCCACCAAGGCTGCGACTGCGCATGCGAGCAGCGCAAGCCAGCCGGCGATCAACAGAATGAACGCCCCGACAGCCAAACCGAACATCACCGCGAGCCCCATGCCGGCCCTCTTCCCTTCCAGTATGGCGAGATGAAGGAAATTCTCCAGCCAGCCGCGCGCGGAGTCGACGAGCAACAGGATGGCAGCTCGAATCGACGGCGGCGAAGCTGGGGCAGATTCTTGTGACTTGTCCATGGCTGACACTCTGGGGTAAGTGGACTCGATAGGGCGTATTCCGCGAGCCACAATTATGCGTCGATATGCGATTTTCTCTGTGCGCCAACGCACGGACCGTCGTTTGTTTTTTACGTAGCCTGCGAACCGTCGGCTTGGTCTTCGATCGATGCTTTTGCACCCCGCGATTTGGAGCCTGCTGTCGCCGTGCCGGTAACGAGCTTTCGTTCGTGCTGGCGAAGTAAGTCATCAACCTGAAAGGAGTATCGATGATGGGTAAATATGTTCTGGGCTGGCTTTTCGGTATACCAGTGGTCGTGCTAATAATTATCTATTTGATTTTTTAATTAGCACTATTGCCGGTCATTCGTCATTACGTCGGCAAATCATTTTCTCTTTCTACCAGGTCATTCCCGCCGGCACAGCCTTTTGGCCAAGAAGGCTTGAGGCGTTGCTTGCCCGGACGAGATCCGGGCAAGCAACGCGGAAGTCCGCCGACAAGATCATAGGAGAACAATATGGACCGACTCGTCAACCTCATCACGCAATACGGCCTTTTTCTAGGCATCCCGCTGATCTTCCTGGCCATTGTGATCTGGGTCTACCGACCGAGCGCGAAAAAGCGCTACGAGGCCGATGGCAACCTACCGTTTTACGGTGATAAAAAAGCCAACAAATCACGTTCGGGCAGCCACTGAGAAGCCATCCGTGAACAACCGCATCCAGCCCACAAGCCGTTGATATACCGAGGCTACGAACCAGGACGCCAAGGACTGAAATCAAGAACCCGATTTCAACTGCCGAGTCCAGATCGCGAGGTTCGTTAGGAGTTGCCGAATCCGCTTCCGGCTCGATTCGTCGATCAACTTGCCTTGCGCGTCGAACGCCTTGTCGGCATTGCCGATCATGATTTCCGGCTGGTTCAGTTGAAACATGTTGAGGGAGATGAACGTCTGCCGGAGGTGATACTGCGCCCGGGCGGAGCCGAATAATCCGGGTGAAGCACCCATCACCGCCACCGGCTTGCCGGTCCATGCGCTTTCGCCGAACGGGCGTGACGCCCAATCGATGGCGTTCTTCAACACACCGGGAATGGAATAGTTGTATTCCGGGGTGGCGAACAAGATGGCATCGGCGGCCAGAATCTGTCGCTTGAATTCCAGCACGGCAGCAGGCATCGCCATTTCATCATCCTGATTGAAGACCGGAATGCCATGCAGTTCCGCCAGGTTCAGCACCGCGCCATCCGGCAGCAGCTCCTGCGCCGCCTTGAGGGCGAAATGGTTGTAGGAGTCTTTGCGCAGACTGCCGACGATGCCCAGAATTTTGATCTCGTTCATGTTCATGACTCCTGGTTGTATGCGCTGTTCACAGGATGCCCGTGTCTGACGGCCACCGCTGTGCGACAGCGCACATAGGTAATGCGCCTGCTGGTCTATAGTGTTTTCGCATTTGGCTTGTTATGACCGCTCGGATATCGGTTGAACGGACCTGACTTGTCGATGTAGTCGGGCGTGCCTCAGGCCGCTTGAGAAAATGCCTTTTCAAGTGTTAGTCATCGGTGACGCCTTCCCCGTGATTTCAAGGAGCCAACATGAACATTTCATCCAAATCCACCACGATCCCGCTGCGTCGGGCTGCCCCGTTTGCCCTGCTGCTCCTGGCCTCTGCGAATCTGTATGCGCAGCAGCCCATTTTGATTTCCCTGAATGGCGACGCCGAGGTGCCACCGGTAACCACTTCAGCGAAGGGCGCCGGGAACATTAATGTGATGCCTGACCGCACGGTGAGCGGCAGCATCAAGGTTTTCGGCCTTGTCCCGACGGCGGCGCATATTCATGAGGGCGCAGTCGGAAAAAACGGCCCGCCCATCATTACCCTGACTCAAACTGCCAGCGACAGCTTTGCCGTCCCCGCCGGAGCCAGTCTGACCGATGCACAGTACACGGGTTTCACGATTGGCAAGCTTTACGTCAATGTGCACAGTGCTCAGTACCCGAATGGTGAAATCCGGGCGCAGTTGTTGCGCGCGGCAACCGCCGCCACACCGACTCGCGCGGCTTACTGACCCGCATTCGAGGAGGAAGACCATGAGCGTGGCAAGCATGAGGGTGGAGGGCGATCGTCAACATGGTGATGCGGGTATCGTGGCGACTGTGAAGAGGCGTTCCCGCTTTACCTTCGATCCAGTGCGATTGCGCTTGTCGCCCCGGTTATTTGGCGCGATGGTCCTGGCACTCACCGCCTGCAGTGAAGTGGCCACGCTGCCAATCTCGGCCGGCACCGGGCCACAGCCCATTCTGCCGCCACCCCAGCAGAGGCTGATTCCTACTGTTCACATCGCACCTGCCCAGGGCTGGCCGTCCGGTACGACGCCGCTGGCAGCACCGGGTACGCATGTCGCAGCGTTTGCGGGCGGCCTGGATCATCCGCGCTGGTTGCTTGTGCTGCCCAACGGTGACGTGCTGGTAGCGGAGACCAATGCGCCACCCAAGCCCGACGACGCCAAGGGCATCAAGGGATGGGTGATGGGCCTGGTGATGAAGCGGGCGGGTGCGGGCGTGCCGAGTGCAAACCGCATTACGCTGCTGCGCGACACCGACGGGAATGGGGTGGTGGACCTGCGTTCGGTATTGCTGGCAGGCTTGAACTCGCCGTTTGGCATGGTGTTGGTCGGCAACGATCTCTACGTGGCCAACTCAGACGCCGTACTGCGATTTCCCTATGTTGCGGGTGACACTCGCATCACCGCACCCGGGATCAAGGTGGTCGATCTGCCGGCGGGTCCAATCAACCATCACTGGACCAGGAATCTCATTGCCAGCCCGGACGGAAGCAAACTCTATGTGACGGTGGGCTCGAACAGTAACGTGGCCGAACGGGGGATGGCGGTGGAAGCGGAACGAGCCGCCATCTGGGAGGTGGACATCAAGAGCGGCGCGTACCGCATCTTTGCCTCCGGCCTGCGCAACCCGAATGGGCTGGCCTGGGAACCTGCGAGCGGCGTGTTGTGGACGGTGGTGAACGAGCGCGATGAGCTTGGCAGCGACCTGGTTCCCGACTACCTGACCTCGGTGCGCGACGGCGCCTTCTACGGCTGGCCCTACAGCTACTACGGCCAGCATGTCGACACACGGGTGAAGCCGCAGCGGCCAGAATGGGTGGCACAGGCGATTGTCCCGGACTATGCCCTGGGTCCGCACGTCGCCCCGTTGGGTCTGGCGTCTTCCACCGGCACCACGCTGCCGGCCGTCTTCGCCAACGGCATGTTCATCGGCCAGCATTGTTCGTGGAACCGCCGTCCGCATAGCGGCTACAAGGTGATCTTTGTGCCCTTCGAAAACGGCAAGCCTGCGGGGTCGCCCATCGATGTGCTGGCAGGTTTCCTCAGCGAGGAAGGCAATGCCTACGGCCGCCCGGTTGGCGTGGCGCTCGACAGGCAGGGCGCGCTGCTGGTGGCCGACGATGTCGGCAATGTGGTCTGGCGCGTGAGCGCAGGGCAGCGCTAACACGCCGCAGACCAAAGGCCTGGCGGAATGGCACCGTTACACATCGCATTGAGCAGCCCGTGCAAAGGTCGGGAGGATGAAGGTTCCAAATTTCGGAAAGATCGAGGCGAACGCAATGCCGATTACCCATCTGCTTGATCGACACTACGAACCCAGGAATTTTTCCGACCGGATTGCTTATGCTTTCGTTGGATTCCTGCGGTTCTTCGCCGACACTTTTTTTGCCAGTCGGTATGGTCATCGCGCGGTTGTGCTGGAGACGGTTGCTGCCGTGCCGGGCATGGTTGGCGGTGCTCTGCAACATTTGCAGTCCCTGCGTCGAATCGAAGCCGATTACGGCAGAATCCGCTTACTGCTGAGCGAAGCAGAGAATGAACGCATGCACTTGATGACCTTCATTCAAATTACCCAGCCCTCTGGATTTGAGCGCCTGCTGATCTGGCTTGCCCAAGGTGTCTTCTTCAACCTTTACTTTCTGCTTTACCTGATTTCGCAGAAGACCGCTGGCTTGATCCTGATCTATGTCCATCATGAAACCGTTCGCCCTAAGCCGAACAGGCCGGAAGCAAACAGGTATGACAAACCCTCGGACTTGCTCATGCGTAGGATTCTGCTGAAACCGCATGAATTCTTCACAGAAAATGCGAAGACTTAACTTGTTGGTGACTAAGGTTTACTTGGGTCGCGGGCGCGACAGACTCGCCCGCACCGACTGGAGGCGGCCGGCGCGCAACTCGGCCACGGCCTTTGCCACCGCGCGCGCGACATTGCGCGCTTCTTCCTGCACCGGTTCATCCCGGTCCAGCGTGTCGTGACTGGTCGCATACGGCTCGAAGTAGCCGATGTAGCGGTCCAGTCGCGCCTGCGACCCCGCTTCGATGAAACCCATCCAGTCAAGCCAGTCCGACAGGCTGCGACGTGAGCCTTCGATCCCGGCCACATCACCGTGGACGATCAGCCCGTACACACGACCCGCCAGGTGCTGGGGATAGTCCCAGCCGGCCATCTCGAGTGCTTTTGCCTTGCCGGGATTCTTGCCAGAAGTCGAGGTGGGATCGGCGTTGCCGCCGTCGGCGCACACCAGGCGGTCGATCATCAGTTTCAACGGACTGGGGCTCTGGTACCAATACACCGGCGAGACGATGATCACCGCATGAGCGGCGGCCCAGCGTTCGTAGATTTCGGCCATCCAGTCGTTGGTCTGGTCGAGCGCGTGGTTGGGGTAGCAACTGCACGGCCAGTTGCACAGGGGCATCGCGGTGGACACACAGCCCTTGCAGGGATGGATCTTGCGGCCGTATTCGGAGGAGAGCAGGCTGAGGTCCAGCAAATCGGGCTGGATGCCGGTCTGCTCCAGGGTTTCGCGCGCGATTTCCAGCAGTCGGAAGGTCTTGGAGATTTCGCCCGGGCAAGTACCATCGTTGCGCGCCGAGCCACAGATCAGCAACACCCGGGACGCGCTCGCCGGGTCGGCCCAGCGCAGTTGCGCGGCGTCGATGCGCTGCTTGGTGGCAATCCACTCGCTTGACATGTCGTAGTCCGGATCGGCATACCCCGGTCCTGCCTTCTGTATGAAGGGAGATTTGCGGTACTCGTTGTGGGCCTGCCAGGCGATCTCTTCGAGGCGGGCAATGGATGCGTCTTCCGTACGGAACGCCGGATCGATGAAGGAGGCCCGAAACCGGGTACTGAACTCGGCACGTGTAAGAGGGGCTGGTGCCTGGCCCTTGCGGATTTCAATCATGATGGCCACCGTCGGGCGCCACATGCATCCACCGTATCGGTAAAGAAAAGGAGTTTGGACGTAACGGTTGTCATGGGTTTTTCCATGGAAAGCGGAAAGCGGTAAGCGGTAAGGGGCTATTCAAGCACGACGTCGAATCGGAATCGAATGATGCAAATCTAATGGAAGGGCGCGGAATCATCTGTTCGATGTCGCACAGACGATGGATTCCAACAACCCACACACTGAAACTACTCCTACGTTGTTTCACGTAAAGGAATTGCCAATTTACACACTGCGGCAGCGGTTCAAACTTTGCTCTTGCCAAGGTGGCATAAATAAGAACAACTTAATCCAGGGCCAAGTGAGGACATGTTCATGAGTACGGTCATACATCTAAGCAAGTACCGAACGCGAATTGAGGGGCTCGACCAGATCCTGCAGGGTGGCTTTCCGGAGGGGCGCACCACGGTGATCATCGGCGGTCCCGGTACCGGCAAGAGCTTGTTCGGCCTAGAGTTCCTCTACCGCGGTGCGCTCGCTGACACGCCCGGGATCTTCATCTCCTTCGAGGAGCGCGCCAGCGCCCTGCGCGACAACGCGGCCACCCTCGGCTGGCAGCTCGCGCCGCTGGAGGCGAGCGGCAAGATATTCCTCTTCGAAAGCCGCATCGACCCGAAGGCGGTCGTCACCGGCGAGTTCGGCATCCAGGCCTTCCTCGCCATCCTCGACCACAAGATCAAGGCGATGGGCGCGCGCTGCGTGGTGATCGACGCACTCGACGTGCTGATGCGCCTGATCAGCGACGCTCGCCGCGAGCAGGATGAATTGCTGGCCCTGCACCAGTGGCTGGCGGAGCGCGACATCACCGCGCTCTTGACGGTCAAGGCCCCGCGCGACGGCGATCATGCGCGCCACTACGAATTCCTTGACTACCTGGCCGACTGCGTCATCCACCTCGACAACCGCATGCTCGGCCAACTGAGCACGAGGCGCCTGCGCGTGATCAAGTATCGCGGCTCTGGTTTCGGCTCAAACGAATACCCGTTCGTGATCGACGTGCCCGGCATCACGCTGTTGCCGATCTCCGATGTTGGACTGGCGCACCAGGCGCTGGGCGAGCGCGTCCCGACCGGCCTGCCGGCGCTCGACGACCTGATCGGCGGCGGCTTCCGGCGCGCCTCCAGCGTCCTGATCACGGGCAGCACCGGCACCGGCAAGACCACGCTGAGCAGCCTGTTCACTCAGGCCGCCTGCGCGCGCGGCGAGAAGGTGCTGTACATCAACTTCGAGGAATCCGAGGCGGCCCTGCTGTCGACGATGCGCAGCCCCGGCATCGACCTGGGTCCGGCGCTCGCCGCGGGCATGCTGACCATGCTCACGGCCATGCCCGAGGCGATGGGCGCGGAGCAGCACCTGTACCGGGCCATGGCCGTCATCCGAAAGGAGCGGCCGAGCGCCGTGGTGATCGAATCGGCCTCCGCCTGCAAGCGCATGGGCACCGAGCAGGCCGCCTTCGAATACCTGATGCGGCTGATCAACACCTGCAAAGAAATGGGCATCACGGTCGTCACCACCAATCAGACCGCCGGCTTCCAGAATCTCGACGAGATCAGCGGCATCGGTATCTCGTCGCTCGTCGACGCGGTCATCGTGCTGCGCCTGGTCGAAGAAGCGGGCGACCTGCAACGCAAGCTGCTGGTGATGAAGGCACGCGGAACTTCGCATTCGCACCGCTACCACGACTTCCTCATCACCGATCAGGGCATTGCAGTGGTCGGCGAGGTGGCCTGACATGAACGCCGTCGAATACCGATTCCAGCTCTTCATTGCCGGCGACGAACCGAATTCTCGTTTGGCCGAGCAGAACCTG
>JBBQQT010000097.1:0-14354 GCA_038215555.1 Burkholderiales bacterium
CAGTACTGCGCTGGGCGACAGTGCGTGGCTGCTGTAACTGGTGTCTTCTGCGGCCACCACTGGCGTAAAAGTGAAGGGCGGGGCAGCGTTGAGGCTGGCATCGACAAAGATCACTTTTTGCCGCGCCTGCAGGTCAAGCGCGAATTCGACCTGCAATTGGAAGTCGGTGATCAGTTCGACATCGGGCAATGCAAGCGCTTCCAGGTGCTCAATCAGCATCGGGCCGAGTGCGTCGTCGCCGCGACTCGGGTTGCCGATGCCGATGATCAGGATCGGGGCGGGGATGTTCAACAGCGGTCGGTAGGTTGGTCGCAAACGCCGCGCGTGATCTGATCGATCTGCTTGCCTTCCGCATCGATCAATTCCACTTGCAACGGCATTTTGCCGAGCGCGTGCGTGGCGCAGGACAAGCAGGGGTCGAAGGCGCGCACGGCGACTTCGATGTGGTTGAGCAGGCCTTCGGTGAGTTTGCGGCCATCCAGGTATTGCATCGCCACCTGGCGCACGGCCTCGTTCATCGCCTGGTTGTTGTGGGTGGTGGAAACGATCAAATTGGCACGAATGACCTGGTCGTTTTCGTCAACGTGATAGTGATGGATCAGCGTGCCGCGGGGCGCTTCGATCATGCCGACGCCGACTTCCTGGTGCTCGCCGGTGACCACCAGATCAGTGCCTTGCAGGTCGTCGTCGTGCAGCAATTCCTTGATCGCTTCGGCGGCGTGCAGCATTTCGATCATCCGCGCCCAGTGGTAGCCCAGCGTCGAACCGGCCGGGTTGCCGGCATCGAATGCCATGAAGTCCTGGCGTTCCTTGTCAGCCAGCGGTGTCGGGATGAAATCGCATTGCACCACCCGCGCCAGCGGACCGACGCGATACCAGCCTTTCTCCGGGCCAAGCACCTTCAGGAAGGGAAACTTCATGTATGACCAGGATTTCACTTCTTCGCTGATCTGCTCCCAATAATGGTTGTAATTGACATGGTCGAAGATCATTTTGCCGTCCATGTCTTTCGCGCGCAGGCCGCCGTGGTAGAGGTCCATCGCGCCGTCGGCGCGGATCAGGGAAAAGGTGTGGGAAGGGAAGCGGCCGAAGGCGTTGTATTCGGCCAGATTCTGTTCGAACAGTTGTTTCGTCAGATGCACCGCGCCGCGCGCCCAGCCGATGATCTGGTAGACGTCTTTCAGCAGCTCGTCACGTTCGGCCAGACTGAGGTTCTTGTTGACGCCGCCTGGTATTGATCCGGTGCCGTGGATACGTTTGCCGGCGGTGTGGCGAATGACTTCCTGTCCGTATTTACGCAGCAGCACGCCTTGCCGCGCCACGTCCGGATAGGCGGCGGCGACACCGACGATGTTGCGTTTTGCCATGTCGGAGCCAAAGCCAAACAACAGGTCGGGCGATGACAAATGGAAGAAATGCAGCGCGTGCGATTGCAATATCTGGCCGTAATGCATCAGCCGGCGCAGCTTGTCGGCGGTGGGGGTTAAATGATGCGCGCCGACGATCTGGTCCAGTGCCTTGGAGGCGGCGAGGTGATGCGAGACCGGGCAGATGCCGCACAGGCGCTGCACCATGACCGGAATTTCCCAGTACGGCCGGCCCTGGATGAATTTTTCGAAGCCACGAAATTCGACGATGTGCAGGCGCACCTGCTGGATATGGTCTTCCTCGTCGAGCAGCAGCGTGACTTTGCCGTGGCCTTCGACGCGCGAGATCGGGTCGATCGCAACACGGCGCAAGGTTTCGGGATGGATGGCGGTTTCAAGATTTTTGAATTGCGCAACAGGGCTCATGGTGTCGTCCTCATATTTCAGCCAGAAAATCGGCGACGGTTTGTATCAACAAGCCGTCCGCCTTCGCACGGTCATTCATCAGAAATCCGAAATCCCGAATATCGCCGGTGAGCAGAATGTCCGCCTTGCAAGCTAGGGCTGCCCGATTGATCGGACAATCCTTTTCCACCAGCCCAGGAGGGCAGTGCACATCCGCGCCAACAGGCGCCAGACGCAATTCCTGCGTGAATGTTTGCAGTCGCGTCAGTCGATCCGGGTATTTTCGGACTATGTTGCGGCGCGCTTCTTCTACAGCATAGGCGCTGCTGACCAATTGCCATAAACCCGCCTGTCCGAGTTCCAGGATCAGGCTGGCTTTGCCCTCGGCGTTGTGCGCTGCCGTGAACAAGATGTTGGCGTCCAGGAATAGGCGCATTACTTGCGCTGCAACTTGTCCAGAATGAGTTTTCTTTCATCGGTATTCAACCTGTCTTCACTGTCCCAACGGGCAATCTGATCGTCACTGTAGTGTTCGATTTCGAGCACGGCGGCGGGCTTCAGCGTGAGTGTGCCGCAGCACTCCTCGATGATCAGCGCTGCCCCCGGTTCGATGCCCAGGTGTTTGCGCATGCTGGCTGGCAGGGTGATCTGTCCACGATTTGAAACAAGCAGGGTTTCCGGCATTTTACAATCTCCGTAATGCTGAAATTCGGTAATGCGGATTATAGGTTTTGTAGTGCTTCTTGCATCATATAGCTGTACTCAGTCATATCGAGTCAACTCTACACCGAGGGTGGGCGTGCGCCCGGCGAGCAGATCGGTGAGGAATTTCCACAGCGTGTCGGCCGAGGGTGGGCAGCCGGGAATGAAGTAATCGACTTTCACCACTTCATGCAGCGGATGCACTTTGTCGAGCGGAAGCGGCAGTTCCGGGTCGTTCGGAATCAGGCCGTTGTGCAGGCTGACTTCGGTGAGGTAGACCTCCTGCAGGCAATCAGCCACGCTCAGGTGGTTGCGTTGCGCCGGCAGGCCGCCGGTCACCGCACAGGCGCCGACGGCGACCAGAATTTTGCAGTTCTTGCGGAATTCACGCAGTACATGCACGTTTTCGGCATTGCACAGACCGCCTTCGACCAGGCCAACATCGCACGGACCGCAGTGCTTGATGTCGGTCAGCGGCGAGCGGTCGAACTCGACATGTTCGAGCAGCGTGAACAGGCGTTCGTCGATATCCAGCAGCGACATATGGCAGCCGAAGCAGCCGGCCAGCGAGGTGGTGGCGACGCGGATTTTCTTTTGTTCGGTGGTCATGAGCTTTACTCCTCGCACGCCGTGCAGCGACCCGAACCGCTGGATGGGCGCGGGGCATCGTCGAGCGCCTGCGCGCTGATCGGGCGTTTGTCGTAACGGCGTTGGCCGATCGGCACGGCGAAACCGACACGCTTCTTGAGGATAACGCCGACCGGGCAGACCTGCATCGCCTTGTCGGTCAGCGCGATGTCGGTATCGGCCAGTTTGCCGGACGTCGCATTCACCACCAGATGCTTGGTGATGCCGCGGCCGGAGAGGGCGAAGACACATTTTTCATCGACTTCACAGGAGGCGCGGACGCAGAGTTCGCACAGGATGCAGCGGTTGAAATCGAGCAGGATGTCGGGGTGCGAGGCATCCACCGGCCGGTCCGGGTAGAAGTGGCGGAAGCCTGCGGTCATTACGCCGAGGTCTGAGCCGAGCGCCTGCAATTCGCAATTGCCGCTTTTCTCGCACGAGGGGCAGAAATGGTTGCCTTCGGCGAACAGCATCTGCACCAGCGTGCGGCGCAGATCGTTCATTTCTTCCGTATTGCTTTCAATTTCCATGCCGGCCTGCGCCGGCATCGTGCAGGAGGCGGCGGTTCGGTTGCCGATCTTTACGGTACATACCTTGCAACTGCCATGTGGTTTGAATTCAGGGTGGTAGCACAGATGCGGGATGTAGCGGTCGGCGCTGAGCGCAGCTTGCAGCACAGTCTGGCCGGGTGCGAAGGGGATATCTTCGCCGTCGAGTTGGCAAGTTTCGCTCATGATTCGGTCTCCATGCTCAGGTGGGCGCCGGCATCGTCGCGCCCGGTCATGCGGCGCGCGGTGGCGAGCGCGCCGTCAAGGTCGAACGCGGGTTCGAAATCGAGCGATTTCAAACGCCGTTCATAGGTCGGGCGGAAACGTTTCAGCGTGTCCAGCGTCGGGTTGCAGGCGGTATGGCCGAGGCCGCAATGCGCCGATTGCAGCAGGATGCGGTTGAGTTGATCGATTTCGGCGAGGTCGTACTGCGTGCCATGGCCCGCCGCGATCTTGTCCATGGTCGCTTTCAGCATCGCGGTGCCGACCCGGCACGGTGTGCAGAAACCACAGCTTTCATGGGCGAAGAAATGCGCGAAGTTGCGCGCCACCTCGAACATGTCACGGCTTTCGTCGAACACCATGAAGGCGCCGGCGGTCGCCAGGTCTTCGAAGGCGATGCGGCGGTCGAATTCGTCGGCGCCGATACAGACGCCGGATGGGCCGCTGATCTGAACCGCGAGCGTGTTTTCTGCGCCGCAATCGGCCAGCACCTGACGGACGCTGGCGCCGAAGGGATATTCATAAATGCCGGGGCGGGCGCAGTCGCCGGAGACCGAAAGTATCTTCGTGCCGGCGGATTTGGCGGTGCCGATGTCGCGATACCAGTCGCCGCCATGCAAACCGACCAGCGCGGCGGCACAGAAGGTTTCGACGTTGTTGACCGTGGTCGGTTTGTCCAGATAGCCGTGGGTGACCGGGTAGGGCGGCCGGTTGCGCGGAATGCCGCGCTTGCCTTCGAGTGATTCGATCAACGCCGATTCTTCGCCGCAGACATAGGCGCCGGCGCCGAGATGGATTTCGATGTCGAAATCAAATCCGGTCTGGCCGAGGATATCGGCTCCCAACAGGTTGGCGGCGCGGCGGCGTTGCAGCACCGCGTTGAGCGGTTCCAGCAGATGGCGGTATTCGCCGCGCAGATAAAGAAACCCCTGTTTGGCGTCGATCGCATAGGCGCACAGCGTCATGCCTTCAAACAGCAGATCGGCCTGGGTGGTCAGCAGCACGCGATCTTTGAAGGTGCCCGGCTCGCCTTCATCGGCGTTGCACACGACATAACGCGTTCTGTTGTCCTCGCCACCCGGCGCGTTGCGGCAGGCTTCCCATTTCAGGCCGGTGGTGAAGCCGGCGCCGCCGCGTCCGCGCAGGTTCGAGCGCTTGATTTCTTCCAGTGTCGACAAGGGTGCGCACAACGCGACGCTGGGAATGCCCTCACGCCAGGAGCGTTGGTTGGCGGCGGCTTCAACCGCGCTGCCCGGCACGCAGACCTGGGCGACGGCGGCGCGCAGTGCGTCGCCGGGTTGCATCTGGTTGGCAAGCAGAATGTGGCTGCGGCGGATGTTGTCTTCAATCACGAACAACTCGGCCGGCCATTGTGTTACCGGCACCTTTTGCAGTACCAGTTCGACGATCTCGTCCAGCCGTTCGCGAGTCAGGCGCGGAATCGCCAAGCCGTTGGCCAGCATGGCCGGACCCTGGTCGCACAGGCCGGTGCAGGAGGTGGTGTCGACCGAAACCAGGCCGTCCTCCGAGACATGGCCGCGTTCCAGCCAGAGTTTGTTGCACAGGTATTCGAGCAGATCCTGGTTGCCCAGCATGCGGTCGGTAATGTTGTCGGAGAACAGCAGGCGGAACTGGCCGACCGGCTGGTCGTGCAAAAAACTGTAGAAGCCGATGACGCCTTCGACGCGGGCGCGCGGCAGATTTAATTCCGCTGCCAGCAGATCGATGTTTTCCGGGCTGATCCAGTGCTGTGCGGCCTGGATGTCGATCAGGATTTGCAGCAGACGGGTCGGGTCGCGGCGTTGCTTTGCCAAAATGCTTTCCAGCTCGGTTGGTGACAAACTCGGTGGCAAGTTCGGTGACAAACTCGGCGACAAATTCGATTGCGGCATGCGTCTTCTCCTTGCCGGGGCGGCCCGGCGCTACGTCATCGTTCGATCCGGTTTTGATCGGTTGTTGCGTTCGGTATTCAACACATCGGTCATTGCCTGGATATCTTTATCGGACATCCATGTCTCAATGTCGAGCCTAAGTTTTCTTTGCCAGTTTGGATGCTGCTCGACGGTGCCAGGCAAATTGGCCTGTTCAGCCTGGCCGAGCAGGTCTTCCGCTTGCAACATGCACAGCTGGGATGGCGTGCTGGCGAGGTAGCGCTGGATGGCGCGCAGCAGGGCGGGCGTCATTTCCGGCACTTGCTCGGGATTTTGTGAAATGCCTTCCGGCAGGAAACCGGCTTGCGCCAAGGTGGCCAGCAGGCGACCACGATCCTGACTGCGTTCTTCAATCTGGCGTAAACGTTGGTCTTCGCTGGGATAGAGGCCAAGGCGTGTGCGTAGTTCGATATCAGCGCCTTGCCAGAAACCGGCCAGGGTGGGCAAGTCGTGCGTGCTGGCGGAGACCAGCGCTTGCACCGGGTATTCGTGCGGCAATTTGAAGGCGGCGTAGTTGGGGTGGTCGTGCGGCGGTCCCCAGTTGCGTTCGAAATAGAACAGCCGGTAGGTCAGCACGCCGAGATCGTACAGCGCGCCGCGCACCGCGTCGGGTACGGTGCCGAGATCCTCACCGACAATCAAACAGCGGTTGCGCTGGCTCTCCAGCGCCAGAATGCCGAGCAGGTCTTGGAGTGGATAATTCAGATAGGCGCCGCTGCGCGCATCTTCACCGGGCGGCGCCCAGTAAAGCCGCATCAGTCCCATCACGTGATCGAGTCGCAATGCGCCAGCGCCGCGCATGTTGGCGCGCAGCATGGTGATGAACGGTGCGTAGGCCTGTTCATGCAAGCGTTCGGGAATCCATGGTGGCAAGCCCCAATCCTGCCCCATCAGGCTGAAGTCGTCCGGCGGGCAGCCGATGCGCGCGCCGATGGCATACAGCTCGCGATCGGCCCAGGTATCGGCGCCGCCGAGATCGACGCCAACCGCCAGGTCTTGATACAGGCCAATGTGCATGCCGTGTTTTCTTGCCGCGGCGCAGGCGGCCTCCAGTTGCTCGGCGGCGAGCCATTGCAGGTACTGGAAATATTCGACTCGCTCGCCGTGTTCGGCAGCAAAGGCGGCGACGGCGGCAGAATTCGGGTCGCGGAAGGCTTCCGGCCAGACCGGCCAGCCCCAGTAGTTGCTGTCTTCGGCGTAAAGGTGTTCCTGCAAGGCCTGATAGAGCGCGAATTTCGCCAGATCGGCGCCGCCTTGCCGCTGATATTCGCGGAATTCCAGCGCTCGCGAACTGCCGGCCGCCAGATGTTGTTTGCGGAAATGGCGATACAGGCGTTCCAGTACGATGGTTTTCAGTTTTGCGATGCTGACGTAATCGACCAGTTCAGCCGCCCGCAACGCGTCTAGCCGGGCCTGGAAGTCGGTTGTTTCGACGATGACTTTGGCGCCGCCATGGTCGGCATACTCAGGCACGGCTTCGACATCGAGATAAATCGTGTTCAGGAATTCTCGGCTCGATGGACTATACGGGCTGTTGTGGCCTGGATTGTGCGGAAACAGCGCATGCAGCGGGTTGACGCCGATCAGATCGGCGCCGGCCTGTGCCGCCCAGGCGGCCAGATGACGCAGATCGCTGAAGTCGCCGATACCCCAGTTTCGCTTTGAACGCACGCCATACAGCTGCACCGACAAGCCCCAGACGCGCTGCTCCGCGGCGAGTGCCTGATGGCAGCGGGGCGGATGCAGGATGAGCTTGAGTTCGCTGTCGCCGATCTGTAAATGGTGGTATCCGGTGCTGGCGATGGCGGGCAAGTCGAGGCCGAGGGCGTGCCATGGCGTCGCGTCGATTTCGGTTGATTCCAGATGCGGCAGGTCGGCGGGCAGCATTTCGCCACTCAAGTTCGAGTTGGCGTCATCGCCTGCCTCCAGTGTCAGCGTCCAGCGTAGGCGGGTTGCCATTTCGCTTTCCGGCAGATGCAGTTGCACGCGCAACGGTTGACCTGCTGGCGCAACCTGCACCGGTGCCAGGCGTTGTCGCCAGTGCCGTGTCTGCCAGTTGGCGAGCGAGTCGGCTATCTCCGCTTCGCTCTCGCTGGCGATGCCCATCGCGCGCAGCAGGCTGATGCGGGTGGCGTCGGAGGCGGTATGCACATTGCCCCAGATGTCGTGATATTCGGAAACGATGCCGGCGAGATCGGCGAGTTGATGCAACGGAGAATGCTGCGCTTGAGAATCAAAAGTCATTTTTTATCTGGGGCCGGTGTGGGCGGGTGAGTAAAGCCAGCGAACGGCCATGCAGCGTGAACGTGCTGCCGCTGAAAAAGCCGCCATCGGTCGAAAGCCCTTCGGCATAGGCCGTGTCGAGCACGCAAAGCCAGGGTGTATTGCCCGGGTAGGGCGGCACGGTGAACGGAATGGATTCGTAGTGGGCGTTGATCAACAGCAAGAAGTCGTCGTCGCGAATCGGTTGGCCGTAACGGTCGCATTCATCGAGCGCACGGCCGGACAGGTAAACGCACAGGCTGCGGGCGAAATGCTGGTTCCATTCCACTTCGTTCATCTCGCTGCCGTTCGGGTTGTGCCAGGCGATGTCCTTCACCGCTTCGCCGTGGATCGGGCGGCCTTCGAAAAACTTGCGGCGGCGGAAGATCGGGTGGTCGTGGCGCAGCTTGATCATGCGGCGGACGAATTCGAGGAAATGCTGGTCTTCCGTGTCCAGATTCCAGTTCACCCAGCTCAGCGGGTTGTCCTGGCAATAGGCGTTGTTGTTGCCCAGTTGGGTGCGGCCGACTTCGTCGCCGGCGAGCAACATCGGCACCCCTTGCGAGAGCAGCAGCGTGGCAAGCAGGTTGCGGCGCTGGCGGGCGCGTAGTTCGATAATTTCCGGGTTGATGCTGAGACCTTCGGCGCCGCAGTTCCACGACAGGTTATGCGATTCGCCGTCGCGGTTGTCTTCGCCATTGGCCAGGTTGTGTTTGTCGTTGTAGCTGACCAGGTCGCGCAGGCTGAAGCCGTCGTGCGCGGTGACGAAGTTGATGCTGGCGTAAGGCCGCCGGCTTTCGCGGCCGTAGAGGTCGGAAGAGCCGGTGAGACGGTAGGCAAGTTCGCCGATTTTGCCACCCTCGCCTTTCCAGAAGGCACGCACGGCGTCGCGGTATTTGCCGTTCCATTCGGTCCAGCCCACCGGGAAGTTGCCGACTTGATAGCCGCCTTCGCCCAGATCCCAGGGTTCCGCGATCAGCTTGACCTGCGAGATCACCGGATCCTGGTGAATGATGTCGAAGAAGGCGGACAGACGATCGACTTCGTGCAGTTCACGCGCCAGCGCCGAGGCCAGGTCGAAGCGGAAACCGTCGACGTGCATTTCAAGAATCCAGTAGCGCAACGAATCCATGATCAGTTGCAGCACGCGCGGATGCAGCATGTTCAGCGTGTTGCCGCAGCCGGTGTAGTCGCGGTAATAACGCGGTTCGCCGGGCATCGGGCGGTAATAGGCGGCGTTGTCGATGCCCCTGAAACACAGAGTGGGGCCAAGTTGGTTACCTTCGGCGGTGTGGTTGTAGACCACGTCGAGAATGACTTCGATGCCGGCCGAGTGCAGCGACTTGACCATGGTCTTGAATTCGTTGACCGGGTTGCCGCTGTTGACGCTGGCGCTGTAACGCGCATCCGGCGCGAAGAAGCCGACCGAGTTGTAGCCCCAGTAATTGCGCATGCCTTTTTCGACCAGATAGCGGTCATCGACAAAGGCATGCACCGGCATCAGTTCCACCGCCGTGACGCCGAGCTTTTTCAGGTGCGTGATCACCGGCGCGGTAGCCAGGCCGGCATAGGTGCCGCGCAGGTGCGGCGGCACATCCGGATGTTGCTGCGTGAAGCCTTTGACATGCAGTTCGTGAATCACCGTGTCATGCCAGGGAATGGCGGGCGGGCGATCATCGCCCCAAGTGAAGGCCGGGTCGATGACCTGGCATTTGAGCATGCCGGTGGCGCTGTCGCGGCGGTCGAACGAGAGGTCTTGCAGACGATGGTCGACGCGATAACCGAAGTGGCTATCCGACCAGGTCATTTCCCCGACGATCGATTTCGCATACGGGTCGAGCAACAGCTTGTTGGCGTTGAACCGCTGACCGGCTTCCGGGTTGTAGGGACCATGTACCCGGTAGCCATAAATCTGGCCAGGCCGCACTTGCGGCAGGTAGACATGCCAGACCTGGTCGGTCTGTTCCGGCATGGTCAGACGATCAATCTCGCGCCGGCCCTTGTTGTCGAACAAGCAGAGTTCGACTTTCTCGGCGTGTTCGGAGAAGAGGGCGAAATTAACCCCTTCCCCATCCCAAGTGGCGCCGAGCGGGTAGGGTTTACCCGGCCAGACGGTCAAGTCCGGCATCAGAGTTCACCGCTGAATGACGTGCGGGCAGTCTGGAATGGTTGGCCTTCCGGGATGATCACAATGCCACTGTCGGTGACCTTGTAGCGGGCGAGGTCAGTTGCGGGGTCGAAGCCGATGCGGGCGTTCTCGGGGATTTCGTTGTAGCGGTCGACGATGACGCGTTTCAGTTTTGCACCACGCCGCACCACCACGTAATCCATGATGATGCAGTCCTCGACTTCCGCGCCTGGTTCCAGCACGACTTCGCGCCGCAGGATCGAGTTCTTGATGCTGCCACCGTTGATCAGGCAGCCCGCGCTGACAATGCTGCGCTCGATTTTGGCGTCGATGAAATTAGCGACCGGACCCTGGTAATTGCTGGAAAAGATCGGCCAGCGTGCGTTGAACGCATCGAAGCGGGCTTCCATGCCAAGCACATCCATGTGGGCATCGAAATAGGCATCCAGCGTGCCGACGTCGCGCCAATAGGCGGGTTCTTCATAGCCGCGCACGCCGGGAACCTTGTTGGTGCTGAAGTCGTAGGCAAACAGCTTGCCGCTTTCCAGCAAGCTGGGCAGCACGTTCTGGCCGAAATCGTGACCGCCGGCGGCATTGCAGCTTTCGAGTGAATTCAGCAGCACTTGCGTATCGAACAGGTAATTGCCCATCGAGGCGAAGGCATGGCTGGGACGCGACGGCATCGCCGGCGGATTGGCCGGTTTTTCCTGGAAGGCGCGGATGCGGCCGTTGGCATCGGCATCGATGATGCCGAAACCGGAGGCTTGTTGCAGCGGCACCGGCAACGCGGCGACCGTGGCGCCAGCGCCTTTCTCCAGATGGAAATCGACCATCTGTTGAATGTCCATGCGGTAAATGTGATCGGCGCCGAATACCAGCACCAGGTCCGGGCTGTGTTGCCGGATCAGGTTGATGTTCTGGTACACCGCATCCGCCGTGCCCTGGAACCATTCCTGCCCGCGCCGCATTTGAGGCGGCACCACGGTGATGAAATGTTCTTGCAGCAGCGGCGGCAGCACCCAGGCTTTGCGCACATGCTCGATCAGCGACTGCGATTTGTACTGCACCAGCAGATAAATGGCGTGAATGCCCGAATTGACCAAATTCGACAGCACGAAATCAACGATGCGGTAGCGGGCGCCGAACGGCACAGAGGGTTTCGAACGTTCCGCCGTCAAAGGATGCAGGCGCGAACCTTCTCCGCCCGCAATAACCATGGCCAGGATTTTTTTCTTGCTCATGAGCGTCTTTCTGGGATTAGAACAATGGTGAACACGAAATTGCGTGCCAAGCAATGGCGCGCTGGTTAACGTAAACAACGCCTGACAGCGGTAACACCGAATTATTTCTACTTCTGGAAGTGGCTGCTTGCCTTTTCAAAGGCTTCCCGCATTTTCACCCAGGCTTCATCTGCGCCCTGGGCTAAATCTTGCCAGGCGTCGCCGGCTGTTTTCTGAATCGCATCCAGCTTTTCCATCGCTGCATCACGCTGTTTCCGCATTGACTCCAACTGCATTTCGTAATCGATGCGCAAATCGGTCTTGGCGAGCTTCGCTTTGGCTTCCCAATTGGCGATATCGTTATTCCATTGGTCGAGATGGGTTTTCAGGTTTTCGACATATTCATTGCGATTGATCATTTGCTTGCCTCTTGTTCGATGTTGGCGAGCCACGAAGTTGGCTGCACCTTGATTATCGATAGTGATCTGGATTTACGCTAATTGCGAAGCGGCTTTACGGCGTGAAATCAGGTGAAAATGGCCAACTTTTTTGTCAGCCGAGGTTTAGATGTCATGACTCGTTCACCTTCCGATCCCCGCATTTCCGTGATCGCTATCGATGGACCTTCCGCTTCCGGCAAGGGAACCGTGGCGATGTTGGTGGCGCAGGCGCTGGGTTTCCATTACCTCGACAGCGGCGCGATCTATCGCGTCACCGCCCACGCCGCCGCGATGGCCGACGTCGCATTGGAGGATGAAGCCGCTCTGGCGACGCTGGCGCGCGATCTGCAATTGCAATTTGACGCTGGCGAAGTCTTTCTCGCCGGCAAGCCGGTTGGCGATCTGATCCGTGGCGAAGAAGCCGGCCGCGCCGCATCTCGCATCGCGGCCTTGCCGGCGTTGCGCGATGCGCTGTTGGAACGTCAGCGTGTGTTCCGTCAAGCGCCGGGATTGGTGTCCGATGGACGCGATATGGGGTCGGTAGTTTTTCCCGATGCGGGACTCAAAGTCTTCCTCACCGCGAGTGCCGAAGAACGTGCCCAAAGGCGCTATAAGCAGTTGATTGAAAAAGGATTCGATGCTAACCTCGCCGCGCTTTTGCAGGACTTGAAGGAGCGCGATGCACGCGATGCCGCACGTAGCGCAGCTCCCCTGCAACAGATGGCGGATGCCGTTTTGCTGGAAACCACCCACCTGACTATCCAACAGGCCGTGCAGCAAGTGCTGGATTGGTGGCGTGAAGGCAAAGCGGCCTGAGCCGAGTTGTTTGTACTCCCCGTTGTCGTTTTGTTGCCATTTTGTTGTCATTTATTTGCAAGAAGTACTGCTGCCGAAAGGCCTGGTTTTGCTGCAGGGCAAAACGCCTTTCGGTTTTTTGTTTTTAACCAACCCCTCCGTGGCAACACGGAATTAACCAGGTTTTTTCATGACCACCGCTATCCTTTCCCAACCCGAAGAGTCGTTTGCCGAATCCTTTGCCGCCATGTTCGAAGAAAGCATTTCCAAGCAGGAAATGCGTCATGGCGAAGTCATCACCGCTGAAGTGGTGGGCATCGACGATAACTTTGTCACCGTTAACGCCGGCCTCAAGTCCGAGAGCCTGATCCCCGTCGAAGAATTCAAGAATGACCGTGGCGAGATCGAAGTCACCGTCGGTGATTTCGTTCAGGTCGCGATCGAATCGATCGAAGACGGTTATGGCGCCACCAAGCTGTCGCGCGATCGCGCACGCCGCCTGGCTGCCTGGCTGGATCTGGAAGCCGCAATGGAAGAAGGCCGCGTCGTCAAGGGTCTGATCAACGGCAAGGTGAAGGGTGGTCTGACCGTCATGTGCAACGGCATTCGTGCCTTCCTGCCGGGTTCGCTGGTGGATGTGCGCCCGATCAAGGACACCACACCGTTCGAAAATAAAGAATCCGAATTCAAAGTCATCAAGCTCGACCGCAAGCGCAACAACGTTGTGGTTTCCCGCAAGGCCGTGCTGGAACAGAGCATGGGCGCCGAGCGCGAGAGCCTGCTGTCGAATCTGAAAGAAGGCGCCACCGTCAAGGGCATCGTCAAGAACATCACCGAATACGGCGCTTTCGTCGATCTGGGCGGTATCGATGGTCTGTTGCACATCACCGATCTGGCCTGGCGTCGCGTCAAGCATCCGTCCGAAGTGGTCACCGTCGGCGACGAAGTCACCGCCATGGTGCTGAAGTTCGACCAGGACAAGAACCGTGTTTCCCTCGGCCTCAAGCAACTCGGCGAAGATCCGTGGGTTGGCTTGTCACGTCGTTACCCCACTGGCACCCGCATGTTCGGCAAGGTGGCCAATCTCACCGATTACGGCTGCTTCGTCGAGATCGAGCCGGGTATCGAAGGCCTGGTGCACGTTTCCGAAATGGACTGGACCAACAAGAACGTCAACCCGTCCAAGATGGTTTCCCTGGGCGATGAAGTCGAAGTCATGGTGTTGGAGATTGACGAAGACCGTCGCCGCATCTCCCTCGGCATGAAACAGTGCAAGTCCAACCCGTGGGACGATTTCGCCATGAACGCCAAGAAGGGCGACAAGGTGCGCGGCCAGATCAAGTCGATTACCGACTTCGGCGTCTTCATTGGCCTGCCCGGCGGCATCGACGGCCTGGTTCACTTGTCCGATCTGTCCTGGAGCCTGCCCGGCGAAGAAGCCCTGCGCAATTACCGCAAGGGCGAGGAAGTCGAGGCTGTCGTGCTGGCCATCGATGTTGAAAAAGAGCGTATTTCCCTCGGCGTCAAGCAAATGGAAAACGACCCGTTCAACGCCTATGTGGCCACCCATGACAAGGGCGCTATCGTCAAAGGCACAGTCAAGTCGATGGATGCCAAGGGCGCTATCGTGACGCTGGATGGCGAAGTCGAAGGCTATTTGCGCGCTTCCGAAGTTTCGCGTGACCGTGTCGAAGACATCCGCACCCA
>JBBQQT010000098.1:0-14103 GCA_038215555.1 Burkholderiales bacterium
GATGTGGTCGGTCTTGATCATGCCAAACTTGGTCGACACCGTCGCGCCTTCCACCAGCGGCAACAAATCGCGTTGCACGCCTTGGCGCGAGACATCCGGCCCGCTACCTTCACGACCGGCGATTTTGTCGATTTCATCGAGAAACACGATGCCGTTCGACTCGACATTGCGCACCGCTTCCAGTTTGATCTCCTCTTCGTTGACGAAGCGGCCGGCTTCCTCATCGGTGAGCTGCTTCAGCGCCTCGGAAATCTTCAACTTGCGCTTCTGGGTGCGCTTCTGGCCCAGGTTCTGGAACATGCCCTGCAATTGCGTGGTGAGTTCTTCCATGCCGGGCGGCGCGAAGATTTCCATCTGCGGATTCGACATCGCCAGGTCGAGTTCGATTTCCTTGTCGTCGAGCTGGCCCTCGCGCAGCATTTTGCGGAATTTCTGGCGGGTAGTGGATTCCTCCGGTTTGACCACCTCGGCATTGGCGTCGACCTGCCAGGCATCGCGCGCGCCCGGCAGCAAAATGTCGAGAATGCGGTCTTCCGCCGCATCTTCGGCACGCATGCGCACCTTGCGGGTCGCTTCTTCGCGCGTCTGCTTGACGGCGATTTCTGCCAGATCGCGGATGATGCTGTCGACATCCTTGCCGACATAACCGACTTCGGTGAACTTGGTCGCCTCCACCTTGATAAACGGCGCGCCGGACAAGCGCGCCAGACGTCGCGCTATTTCGGTCTTGCCGACGCCGGTCGGGCCAATCATCAGAATATTCTTCGGCGTGATTTCCTGGCGCAGCGCATCACCAACCTGCATCCGCCGCCAGCGATTGCGGAGCGCGATGGCGCAGGCGCGCTTGGCCGCATTTTGTCCAACAATGTGTTTATCGAGTTCGTGAACGATTTCCTGCGGCGTCATTTGAGACATCGTGTGCGACATGATTTTTTCGTAATTACAGTTTATAAGCGTTAAAAACCAAGGCGCCGAGTCTATCACCCGCTATCTGCCCAATTTTTGTTGCGACTCTTGCCGCGACTTTTGCCGCGCCTCCTGCAGCAACATTAACGTCTATAGTGATGTCCATACCCTTCAATTCAAGGAGAAGACCATGCATAACTCATTTTCCCTGCCTTCGATTGCATTGTTTCTCGCCTGTTCAAGCCTGGCCACGGCAGGCGAGATGACCCGTCTGGGTGAACTGGAATTGCATAGCATCGCGGTGCCAACCAGCGAACTGACACCCGAGGCGGCGCGTGACTACAACGTCACCCCCGACGCCGGGCGTGGCCTGCTCACCGTGACCCTGATCAAGAAAGGCCGCAACGGCAAGACTGAATCGGTGCCTGGCCAGGTTTATGCCGGTGGCTTCACCCGGGACAACAAAATCTTCAGCATCCCGATCCGCGAAATTCGCCAGCCGGATGGGGTCTATTACCTGGGCGAATATCGCGTCAACGCGCCCGACACTATTCGTTTTCTGGTCAACGCCAACGTGCTTGGCAAGCCGATGAAGGTCGAATTTTCACGCGTCTTCAGCGCGCCGCTCACTGCCTCTAACTGACCTCCCCGAACCCACTTCAGCGCACCAACTGGAACAAGCCCCAGACGCCCATTGCCGCCACCAGCAAACCTGCGCCCCGCTTGACCCAGGTTTTGCGCGCGAAGCTGCGCAAGCTTTCCGCTGCCCAACCCATCAACAACAGATTCGGCAGCGTGCCAAGGCCAAACGCCAGCAACAAGGCTGCGCCATGAATGGCGCTACCAGCCGACAACGCCATCACCAATACGCTGTATACCAGGCCGCACGGCAGCCAACCCCATAACGCGCCCGCCGCCACGGCCTGGCCCAGATTGCGCACCGGCATGACCTTCGCCAGCATCGGTTGCACCTTTTTCCAGACTGCGCCGCCCGCTCGCTCCAACACGCGAATCGATTGATTCAGGCCAGCCAGATAGAGGCCGAGCAGAATCAATATGACTTGCGCCAGGACGTACAACCCGCGTTGCAGCGGATACAGGCTATCGGACAGAAAGGCCGCCGATCCGAGCAGGCCGGCCAGCGCGCCGAGGGCGGCGTAACTGGCGATGCGGCCGACGCTGTAGCCGATGTGGAAGCGGAATGGCTGCCGATCGCTCTTGCCCACATCGCCCTGGGCAACCCCGCCCTGGAATGACATCGCAGCGACAATGCCGCCACACATGCCGACACAATGCGTGCCGCCCAGAAGACCGGTCAGAAAGGCGGCAAGGAAGGTGGTTTCAAGCATGGACCGAATGATAGCGCGCGCGGCAAACCCAACGCGCGATGGCTGGCTCGGTTAACAGGATGTCGAAAAACACCCCGTCACCCCGGAATGGTTGGATCCGGGGCGGGTGACGAATATTTTTTAATTTTCACGTTATTCGACACCCTGTTACACCTGCTTGAGCCGCCTGGTGCGTGGATCAGGCTTCGCCGCGATAAATGCAGCCGGAGGTCGGCGTTTCCATCACCACGATCTTGCACAACCCGGGCAACGCAGATTGCAGCCGCTGCCAGATCCATTGCGCGAGATGCTCGCTGGTCGGATTTTCCAGACCGGCAACGTCATTCAGGTAACGATGATCGAGCGCGGCATGCACCGACTGCCAGGCGAGTTGAATGTCGGCGAAATCCATCACCCAACCCAGGCTGCCATCAAGCGGCCCGCTGACATGCACCTCGATCTGAAAAGAATGGCCATGCAAGCGTGAACACGGATGTTCTACCGGCAATTGCGGCAAATGCCGCGCGGCTTCAAGCGAGAAACGATTGAAAATTTGCATGTGATGAATAGATCAAACGGTAACGAAGAAACCGCACAAGTTGGAAAATAAAGCATTTCCTTACGCATCAACTCGTCGCAAACTTGTCCGGGTATTTCATAAATTCGCGTGATGGTCGCGCCGGTCATTGTTTGCTCGGGGAATTTCGCGAAGGAGTGACGTAGTTATTCACACGCCCGGCTGAGCGAAACTTTCCAGTGCAAACAAGAGACCAGCGAGGGCGCGCGAGCATTTATGAAATATCCGGACTAAATCCATGCGTGCAAGCAACGGTCAAGAATCAAAGGCAAAAGCAAAGGCATAAGCATGACTCAGAAAATGCTGCATGTCGCTCTCGAAACGGTAGAAACAGAAGCTCCGCGAGCGGCCTATTTGCTGGCGAAATATGGTGTTTTCACGCCCGAGCACAGCTTGCTGGGCAGCTACAACCCGAACAACAGCGGCGGCCAGCGTTATCACGACGCGACCGAATTGGCGCGCGGCAGACTGACCCGCCTGGAGGCTCACTACCAGGCTTTGCCCGCAGCGGCCGCCGAGCCGACGGAACCGCCAACGCTCAGCGAGTTGCAGGAAATCAACGCCTGGCTGGAGGAGTTGCTGCACGTCACCGATACCTGCCGCGCCAAACGGGAACATTTCGAACGCGAGCAACGCCACGAAGCGACCCTGCTGGATGAGCTGAAGCCGTTCAAGACGCTCGATTTCGATCTGACCCAACTCGCCAAGCCGAAGCGTTTCATCGAAACCCTGGTCGGCAGCGTGCTCGAGTCCGAACTCGCCGCGTTGACCAGCGACCTGGAAGCGGTCGGCGGCATTGTCGAGTTGTTCGGCAAGCAAACCGGCCGCGCCTACCTGGTCGTCATCTGTCCGCAATTACGCTGTTTGTTGTCGCGCGCGCTGCTGGACAAACATCATTGGCGCGAAATCCATCTGCCAGCCGAGTTTTCCGGCCGGCCGCAGGAGATCGAATCCGAGCTGAAGAATTTATGCCAGCGCATTACGCATAGCGTCGACAGCCTCGAACATTCGCATCAGCACACCTTCGAAGGCATCGAAGATCGGCTTGCACATGTCGTGAAATCGGTCGAACTGGCCGAACCATATGCCCGGCTGGTGGCGGAAACCATTGCCGAACCCGATGGCAAGCTGTTGATTCGCGGCTGGATTCCGCAGCGCAACCTGAAGCGCCTGCAAGCCCAGCTCGCTGCCGCGCTGAACCGGGATTACCGGCTGGAGACGCGACCGCCGGAGCCGGGCGAACGCGAATCCGTGCCGTCCGCCAGACGTTATCCAACCTGGCTCGGCCCGTTCGCCGAGCTGGTGCGCGGCTATGGCGTGCCGTGTTATGGCGACTTCGATCCGACTCTGTTCTTCATGTTCTCCTTCACCGCCATGTTCGGCATGATGTTCGGCGATGTCGGGCATGGCCTGCTGATCGCGCTGGCCGCCCTCGCCCTGCGCGGCGAAGCCAAACGTTTCCGCCCATTACTGTTTGCGGCGGGCGCATCGGCTTCCGGTTTTGGCTGGCTTTATGGCAGCGTGTTCGGGCTGGAAGGCCTCATCGAACCACTCTGGATCGCGCCGCTTTCCGACCCGATGCGCATGCTGCACGCAGCGCTGTGGTGGGGCGTCGGCTTTCTCGTCGCCACCCAACTGATCATGCTTTACAACCGCATCGCCGCACGTAACTGGCGAGCGGCGTTTTTTGATGCCGGCGGCCTGGCCGGGTTGCTGCTTTATCTTGGCGGTGTCGCCGCGTTTGTGCTGGCCTACACCGGCAATCCAGGCCTGGATATCTATATCGACATGGCTGCCAGCATTGCCGTCATCGGCTTCGTACTGATCCTGATCCACCACTGCGCGCAACAAACCGAACCGTGGCCGGGCCGTTTCTTTCTCAGCTTCATGGAAAGTCTGGAGACCGTATTCAACGATTTCGTCAACACGCTGTCGTTCATGCGCATCGCCGCTTTTTCGATCAGCCATGTCGCGCTGGCGATGGCGATTTCAACGCTGAGCGCTGAAATGGGCAGCACTGGCCAGATCATTACGCTGGTGTTCGGCAACTTGCTGATCCTGGTGCTGGAAGGCGCCATCGTCGCCATTCAAACGCTGCGGCTGGAGTTTTACGAAGGCTTTTCACGCTATTTCACCTGCTTTGGCCGCGAGTTCAAACCCCTGATCGATGCCCGCAAAGCCAAACCGCCATTGATCTGATTCAGTGCCGCATTATCGATCCGGCCCGATTAATCCGAGATTGCCGGCCGGGCCGTAGGGTGCGCCAAACGCACCATTCAGCCAATCGGTGCGCCATGCGCACCCTAAGGTTTCATGGATAAATCTGGCCGGATCAATCGTCAGCGAAGTGACTACCGAACTGGCCACCGAGCTGGTCACCGAACTGGCCACCGAGCTGACCGTCACGAAATCGTCATGAAACCGTCATACCATCGCGTTCAACCCTACTCACGGAGGCGCGCATGTCGGCCACCATCCTTGTTGTCGAAGACGAACCTGGCATTCAGGAAGTCCTCAAATTCAACCTCGGCCAGCACGGCCATGACGTCATCATCGCCGGTGATGCCGAGGAAGCCATCAGCCTGCTGCGCGGCGCCTTGCCCGATCTGATTCTGCTCGACTGGATGTTGCCCGGCATGTCCGGCATCGATTTCGCCCGCCGCATTCGCGCAGACAGTCGGCAAAAGAACATCCCGATCATCATGCTGACGGCGCGCACCGAAGAACGCGACAAGGTACAAGGGCTGGATACCGGCGCCGACGACTACATCACTAAACCGTTTTCTCCGCGCGAGTTGATGTCGCGCATCAAGGCGGTGCTGCGCCGGCGCGCACCGCAGATGACCGAAGACAGCGTTGAAATTGACGGCCTCAGACTCGACCCGATCTCGCATCGGGTGCATGGCGAACTGGATGGCAATGCCATTGCGCTTGACCTCGGCCCCACTGAATTCCGCCTGCTGCATTTTCTGATGACGCACCCGGAGCGGGTCTATTCACGCTCACAGTTACTCGACCAGGTCTGGGGCGACCATGTTTTCGTTGAAGAACGCACCGTCGATGTACATATCCGTCGCCTGCGCTCGGCACTCGAAGTGACCGGCCATGACCGCCTGATCCAGACCGTGCGCGGCTCCGGCTATCGGCTTTCCGCCATCCTGGCCTGATCCTGCCGGCAGAGTAGAATCCGCCGACATTTCATGTCGACACGCGCATCCATGCTGGAATTCTGGTGGCGCCCCCTGGCGCTGATTGCCGGGCTTGCCTTGTTTTCATCGCTGTTTTCCAGCTCGCAGGGAAATGACACTGCTTGGGCGATATTTGCTTGCGGGCTGATCGCCAATCTGATTTATCACCTGCGCCAACTGCGCAAATTCTCCGACTGGTTGTCCGACCCGGCCCGCCCTCCATTGCAAGGCGATGGCGTCTGGGGTGATGCGCTGTATCGACTGGAAAAACAATTGCACAGGCGACAAGGCGCGCAACAGAAAGTCGCCGCCGACCTGGAACAGATGCTGGAGGCCACGCTGAATCTGCCGGATGGCGTGGTGATCCTGGATGACGACAATCGTATTGTCTGGCTCAACATCGCCGCCGAGCGACTGCTGGGTTTGTCGCAGATGCGGGATGTCGGCCAGTTTTTGTTCTACCTGCTGCGCAATTCCCGCTTTTCCGAATGGCTACAAAACGAAAACTTTTCGCAGACGCTGACGCTCACCTCACCGGTTGCGCAACAGATCGACCTCTCCTTGCAGCTGATCCCGCTGCCGCGCAAACAGAAAATGCTGGTCGCGCGCGACATCACCGACATTGCCCGGGTCGAAGCCATGCGGCGCGATTTCGTCGCCAATGTGTCGCATGAATTGCGCACACCGATTACTGTCATCGTCGGCTTTCTTGAAGCCTTCGAAGACATGCCAAAGCCCGATCCGGTGCAATTCCGCAAGCACATCCCACTGATGCGCGAACAGTCCGACCGCATCCGTCGCCTGGTCGATGATCTGCTCACCCTGGCACGCCTGGAGAGCCAACCGGAAACCAAGGATGAAACCGTCGACATGGTCTCGCTGACGCAACGCCTGGCGCGCGAGGCGGAGTCGATGAGCCAGGGCAAACACCAGATCGAACTGGTCATTGCCAGCCAGGCCCGCCTGATCGGCAATAGCCAGGAGCTCTACAGCGCGCTCGCCAACCTGGTCACCAACGCGGTGCGCTACACCCCCGCCAAAGGCCGCATCCGGATCCGATGGGGTGCCCTGGAAGGCCGTGAAAAACCAAATGGCGAGCACACGTTCTCGGTGCAGGACAGTGGCGAAGGCATCGAACCGCAACATATCCCGCGCCTGACTGAACGTTTCTATCGCGTCGATCAGGGACGCTCACGCGCCACTGGCGGCACCGGCCTCGGCCTGGCGATCGCCAAGCATGTGCTTCAGCGGCATCAGGCCCGGCTCAGAATCGAAAGCAGCGTCGGCAAGGGCAGCACGTTTACCGCCGTGTTTCAGCAGGAACGGGTTATTCCGGCACCGACAACAAAGCCTGAATCCGAACCTGCATCTGCCGCTTGAGATTCACCGCCGGCATCGGAACTTGAGTTGACCGGCGCGATGCCGCCCAGATGGCATCGGGGAAATTCGGATCCGCCGCCCAACGCGGAATCACATGCCAATGCAGATGCGGCACCACATTGCCCAGGCTGGCGAGATTGATCTTGTCCGGCTGCACGATTTCACGCACCGCGGTTTCCACCGCGAATACCACGTTCATCAAACGTAGCCGCTCGGCAGGTGGCAGATCGGTCATTTCCTTGACGTGAGCGTTGAGAATCACTCGGCAGAAACCGGGGTAATGCGCATCTTCGACCCAGATCACGCGGCAGAAGGCGTCGGCCCAGATGATTTCGGCGGCGTCCGGTTGGCAAAGCGGGCAATGGATCTCGGGCATGGCGGGGCGCGTCACTCTGCTGCTGCCGCTTGCCGGATCGCCTCGGTCGCCCACTGATTGAGGCTCTGACCATGAGCCGCAGCGGCGATGACAGCGGCCTCGTGAATTTCGGGATCGACGCGCAGCGAAAACTTGCCGGAGAAGTGCTTGCGCGGTTCGACGCCACGACGTTCGCAGGCTTCAAGAAATACCCGTAGCGAGATTTCGCCCTCGCGCTTCAAGCCCTCAACGTCCTCGGCGTAAAAATCTGCCCCGCCGTTCAGTCCCACGAACTCTCCCCGGAACATCTGTATTTCCGGGTCAAACGCGATGACCGCCTGATAACCGCTAATTGTCATGGTATTCATGGTTTCACTCCGTTCTCTTCCAGCCATTTGCGAATCGCCGCGACTGCTCCCTTGTCCGTATCGGGCGATGGGTGAGGCCGATGAAACACCCGCACCAGGCCAAACAGAAACACCTCGACACGCGAGCCTTCGCGTTCTGAGCACTCCGCACCCAACTCCAGGAATAGCGCCTCGATATCAGCCCAGCGGACATTGGCCGAGACAGGCCGGGCAAAGATCAATTCAAGCGTGCGCTGATGCTTTCGTTTCATGGATTTATGGTAGCAGATAACGGTATCAACAAGCCCGCGTGAACATGAATAGCAACGATGCAGAAATGTCGGAATTTTTTACACTTAAGCAAGGCAAGGCAAGGCAAGGCAAGGCAAGGCAAGGCATTGAATTATATAAGCTTTATTTGGTGGCACGAATAATGCTTTATGCCATTGCCTTATAACCAACCAAGGGAAATACCATGAAACGTACTTTGTTCTGTCTTGCCTGCCTTTTGACTTACAACACTGCCTCCGCCTTTGTTCTGGATTTCGAGGGTGCGGGCAACGTTGCCTATCTGAATGATTTCTACAATGGTGGCACAGACAGCCAAGGCAACAGTGGCACCAATTACGGTGTTCAATTTGGCACCAACGCCCTGTCAGTCATTGATGCAGACGCTGGTGGCAGCGGGAATTTTGCCAATGAACCTTCTCCAAGTACGATCTTGTTTTTCACCAAAGGCTCTGCAATTCTCAACTACGCACCAGGGTTTGATACGGCGTTTTCGTTTTTCTATTCCTCCTCTAGTGTTGCCGATGTCATCGTATATGACGGCCTTGATGCCACTGGCAACATCTTGGCGACGCTTAATTTGACTGCTCAGTACCATGACAACTGCAAGGGTGACCCCAATGGCGATTTCTGCAACTGGACTGCCGTTGGCGCAAGCTTTGCCGGCACCGCGAAGTAGATTAACTTCGGTGGCACGGTGAGTCAAGTGGGTTATGACGACATCACCTTTGGATCGGCGACCGCTGGAGATCGGGGCAACGCCGTCCCTGAACCAGCGTCCCTCGCGCTGCTTGGCTTAGGCTTGGCCGGTCTGGGTTTCGCCCGCCGCCGCAAGGCCTGAGCGTCTTTCCGGCAGTGTAAAAAACGGCGACTTCGGTCGCCGTTGTTCTTGGTCCGGTTCAGCGCTTCAAATCCCGATAGAAGTTTTCGTGTGGCCCGATGGCTTCCAGATAGACCAGGTGGATGCCATCATCGACCGTGTAACCGAGCAGGTAGAGTTGCACCTGGCTGCGGAACTTGAACACAAATAACGCAGCTAAATCGCCTCGCTTGCGTTCGCCTATCGCTGGGTTATCTGTAACCGCAGCCACAGCCTGATCGACATCCGCCGCGACATTGTCATGCAGTTTCTTGTACTGCCTGGCAAAACGTCGGGTCTGGAGAACGCCGTAACTCACCCTTGCCGGCTCCGAGGCACGAAGGGTGTGGCCTGATCACGCGGCTCAGATAAGGAGGCCAGTGATTCGGCGATGAAACTCACCGGCAAGTCCGGGTTGTCGATCGCCGCGCGACCAATTTTGGCCCAGTACTCAATCTGGCCGGCGATGGTGCGGTGTTCGCTGGCGGCATCCGCTTTTGCCTGATCGTAAAGGGTCTGGTCAATGCGGATTGAAGTGGAGGTTGAAGCGGGCACGGCAATCTCTCTTGCTACAATTGTGGTTGAGCTATGATAGCTCAGGTAACTCTCGGCTCGACAGACCCATCAAGCAGTTCCTTGACCATATCAGCAAGACAGCCACCCCGCCGTCCCCGAACCCGACTCCCTCGCCCTGCTTGGCCTGGTCCTGGCCGGTTTGGGTCTCTCCCGCCGCCGCAAAGCCTGAGCATCGTTCCGGCAGTGTAAAAAACGGCGACTTCGGTCGCCGTTTGCTTTTGTGGGCACAGACGCATTGATCAGCCGATAAGTCGTGACTACACTTCCACTTCTCATCCGACCCAGGAACCTGACATGGAAGTCTCCGTTCGTGAATTCAAAAGCCATCTCTCCAGCTATCTGGCGCGCGCCCAGGGTGGCGAAGAATTGGTGATTACCTCGCACAAGCATCCTGTTGCGCGTGTCATCGGGCTGCCTGTCGACGTACCCGCTGGAATCATGCATCTGTTGCAAACTGGCCAGGCTGAGTGGCATGGCGGCAAGCCCATGGGCGGAAAAACCCGACCTGTGATTTCTGGAAAAAGCATGGCCGAGATGGTGTTGGAGGATCGCGGTTGATCCTTTATCTGGACACTTCGGCCCTGATCAAGCTCTACGTTACCGAGCCAGAGTCAGATGCAACAGAGTCGTTGCGTGAGCAGGCTGATCTGGTCGCTACCGTCATGATTACCTATGCCGAGGCCGCCGCCGCGTTTGCTCGCCGTATTCGCGAACAACCGGTGATGGCTGCGTCGCTTTCATTGGCACGGGGCGAATTTTTTGCAGATTGGCCGCAGTATCTGGGCATGCCCATTGATCAACGCCTGCTGCATCAGGCTGCGCGGCTGGCGGATGCCTTTGCTTTGCGTGGCTACGACAGTGTGCAACTGGCCGCAGCGCATATCTTGCAGTTACAAGGCGTACCCGGGATCGTCTTCGCGTCGTTTGATGAACGGCTCGCCACCGCTGCCAGTTTGATCGGGTTGGACTCGCCTTTCATGAAATCGAGCTGATCCGGACTTCAACGCTTAGCATTGGCATCGGTGGATTCCGCAAAGCCGAAATTGAACGACAAAACGTCGGCCAACATATTTTTGGCAATCACTGCCTTCCCGGTCAATCTTGGATGTGTAACCAGACGCCCATTGATGATCTCGCCCACCAGCGTTTCCGGCAGGTCGAGAATGTCCTGGTAAGTTGCTGGACGTTCGTTTGGTGATGTCATTTCAACCTTCCTACAGCAATACCTTTTCAATCCCGCCGGCATTCGCCTTGGCGACAAACTCCGCCATCCAGTTTTCGCCCAGTTTCAGCTTGGCCAGTTCGACCACGATGTAATCGGCTTCGACCTTGCTGTCTGCGCTATAACGCAACATGCCTTGCAGGCAGGACGGGCAGGAGGTGAGAATTTTCACCGACTCGGTTTCCGGGCTGCGCAAACCTGCTGCGACGCGGTCGATTTCTTCGCCTTTCTTGAAGCGCACCTGGGTGGCGATGTCCGGCCGGCTGGCGGCGAAGGTGCCGGCTTCGCCGCAACAGCGTTCGGACAGCTTCACGTCGGAACCCATCAGGGTCTTCACCGTGTTGATCGGGTTATGTAGCTTGATCGGTGTGTGGCAAGGGTCGTGGTACATGTATTTGACGCCGCCCGCGCCTTCCAGTTTGACGCCCTTCTCCAGCATGTATTCATGGATGTCCATGATCCGGCAGCCGGGGAAAATCTTGTCGAACTGGTATTCCATCAACTGATCCAGACAGGTGCCGCAGGACACCAGCACGGTCTTGATGTCGAGGTAGTTCAGGGTGTTGGCGATGCGATGGAACAGCACCCGGTTCTGCATGGTGATGGCATCGCCCTTGGGTCGGTCGCCGGTGGCGGTTTGCGGATAGCCGCAACACAGATACGTTGGCGGCAGCACGGTTTGTGCGCCAAGTTCGTAAAGCCAAGCCATGGTCGCCAGGCCGACTTGCGAGAACAGCCGCTCGGAACCGCAGCCGGGGAAATAGAACACGGCATCCGACTCGTCCGTCACTTTTGCCGGGTCGCGCAGTACCGGCACCACTTTGGGGTCGTTCAAACCGAGCAAGGCACGCGAAGTTTTGCTGGGCAAATTGCCGGGTAGCGAGCGGTTGAAGAAGTGGATCACCTGAGCCACCGGACCCGGCTTGCCGACCGTTGCTGGCGGTTGCCGCATGGCTTCCTTGACCGCCGGCACTTTACGCATCACGGCAGCGCCGATGCGCTGGCCGATATAACCCCATTCGATGGCGCCTTTGCGCATGATGCGAATGGCATCCTGATCGGTGCTGTTGAGGAAGGCCATCGCCAGTTTGCTGGCCGGCGCTTTTTTCTTCTTGCCGGCGGCGTTGAGGAAATTGCGCATCGCCACGGTGACATCGCCGAAGTCGATATCGACCGGGCAGGGATTGACGCATTTGTGGCAGACCGTGCAGTGGTCGGCGATATCGTCGAATTCGTCGAAGTGTTTCAACGAAACACCGCGCCGGGTCTGTTCCTCGTACAGAAAGGCTTCGATCAGCAGCGAGGTTGCCAAAATCTTGTTGCGCGGGCTGTACAGCAGATTGGCGCGCGGCACATGCGTGGTACACACCGGCTTGCACTTGCCGCAACGCAGGCAATCCTTGATCGAATCGGCGATGGCGCCGATTTCGGACTGTTCCATGATCAGCGATTCCAGCTCCAGCAGACCGAAAGACGGCGTGTAGGCATTGCCCAGATCAGCGCCGACCAGCAGTTTGCCCTGGTTGAAATGGCCGTTCGGATCGACTTTGTTTTTGTAAGCCGCAAACTCGGACAACGCCAGATCAGACATGAATTCCAGCTTGGTGATGCCGATGCCGTGCTCGCCGGAAATCACGCCACCGAGGTCTTGCGCCAGCCGCATGATGCGCGCCACCGCCTGATTGGCGGCCTGCAACATCGCGTAATCATCTGAATTCACTGGGATATTGGTATGCACATTGCCGTCGCCGGCATGCATGTGCAGTGCGACGAAGACGCGACCCTTGAGCACGCGTTTGTGGATGGCCTCGCATTCCGCCAGTACCGGCTCGTATTCGCGTCCGGTGAAAATCTGGCGCAGTTCGGCGCGCACTTCACGCTTCCAGGACACGCGCAGGCTGTGATCCTGCAAGGCGCGCAGCACGCTGCGGTTTTCCGCCAGCGGCGCGTGCTCGCGCACATCGCACAGACTCGGCGGCAGCGGTGCGTCGAGATTGTCGAGATAAGCTTGCCAACGTTGGCGCACGTCGGCGAACAGCGCTAGCGCCCGCTCCCGCCGCGCTTCGGTCAGCAACGGGTCGGCGACGCCCTCTTCGTCCTCGGTCAAGGGCAACGTGCCCTTGATGAACTCGGCCAGCGCGTCGAGCAACGTCAGCTTGTTGCCGATCGACAACTCGATGTTGATGCGATCGATGCCATCGGAATATTCGCCCAGGCGCGGCAACGGAATCACTACGTCTTCGTTCACCTTGAACGCGTTGGTGTGCTTGGCGATGGCGGCGGTCCGCGAGCGGTCGAGCCAGAATTTCTTGCGCGCTTCGGCGCTGGCCGCGATGAAGCCTTCGCCGCCGCGCGCCCGCGCCAATTCGACGATGTGCGCGGCGGCGGCATCGGCGCTGGTGGCGTCGTCGCCGGCGATATCGGCCAGCAGCACCATATTCGGCCGGCCGATGCGATCGGCCTTGGTGGCATAACCCACCGCCTTGATGTAACGCGCGTCCATGTGCTCCAGGCCGGCCATGACGACGCCGCCGGGAGAGACGCCACCCAATCTATCCATGTGATTCTTGACTTCGACAATCGCCGGTACGGCATCGCCGACCGGGCCGAAGAACTCCATGCAGACGGTGCGAATATGCGGCGGCATCCGGTGCAGCACGAAGGTCGCCTGGGTGATCAGACCATCGCAGCCTTCTTTCTGAATGCCGGGCAGACCGGACAGGAATTTGTCGGTAACGTCCTTGCCGAGGCCTTTTTTGCGGAAGGCATGGCCGGGAATCTGCATGATCTCGACGTCGCCCTTCGGCTTGCCATCGGCATGGAAGCGGCGCAACTCGAAGCGCGCCATTTCAACGTCATGAATCTTCGACAGGTTATGGTCCAGCCGGGTGACTTCCAGCCAGTCGGCATCCGGCGTCACCATCTTCCACGACACCAGATTGTCGAGCGCGGTGCCCCACAGCACCGCCTTCTTGCCGCCGGCGTCCATCGACACATTGCCGCCGATGCTGGATGCATCGGCGCTGGTCGGATCCACCGCGAAGGCAAGGCCGTTGGCGTCCGCCGCTTCCATCACC
>JBBQQT010000099.1:0-14046 GCA_038215555.1 Burkholderiales bacterium
CGCAGCAGGCGCTTGCGCACGTTGGCATGTACTGCGGCGATGGCAGCATCGTCGATCTGTGCCGGGTGAAACGTGATCGACGGAGCGTTGGCTGACTCTGCCAAATCTGAATCTGAATCTGAATCTGACTGTACATCTGGCAGCGCCTCAAACACCCCATCAACCACACACACATGAAAGTGAACATGCGTGTTCAGGCTGGAGCCAAAGCGGTGGATGAAGGCGACCGCGCCCAGGTGCAGACTGGCCGGATCACACTGTGCCGCACCCGGGCAATGGGTCAGCAGACTTTGCTGCACCACCCGCAAGAAAATACGCAGCGCCGCATTGAGTGCGCCTTTGTCGCGCTGCAGGTAGTAGCGCAGACGCTTGGGCACCGATAGCACCCACTGGCGCACTGGCAGGCGGGGAAAAACGTGATCGGTCAGGTGCGCTGCCGCCTCGGCCATGCGGCGGGTGTTGCACGAGGGGCAGACGCCACGGCCCTTGCAGGAGAAGGCGACAAAGAAGTCGTCCCCACAGTCATCGCAACGTACCCGCGCAAAGCCGTGGGCAAAGATGCCGCACTCCAGGTATTTGCGGAAAGCTTTCTCTACGTAAGGAGCCGGAGTGTGGTGGTCGCCTTGGCCGTCGAACTGTCCGGCGCTGGAGAGCTCAAGCCGCTTTTGTTGCAGTTTTGAATCAAGGGTAGGGGGCAGCTAATCGGCCTTATGCCGGTGGCGAATTTCACGATCACCTCATCCCTTTTGTGAGAATTCCCCCAACCCATCCAGCAGTGGCCCGAGGAACGTCTCGTAGTGCCGCCAACGCTCGACAGAACTGGTGTAGATCGGCTGGCGTACCTGCGTGACACTGGCAGTGCGGATGTTGCGCTTCGTCTTGTGGAAATCAAGGCAGGCATCGTTCCATTCCAGGCCGACCCAGTCGATCAGCCGCCGCGCCTGACCTTCCATGTCGGCGACAATGTCTTCGTATTGCACTTCCATAAAAGTCGACGCCGGCAGGACGGCGCGCCAGTGCTGCATCAGGCGGGCGTAGTTCGCGTAATGGTGGCCTAGTTCGTAAAGATCGTAGGTCGCGTCCTGATGCCGGTTGAACAGGCGCGTGAAGCACGAGACGCAGGTGTCGACCGGATTACGTCTGACGTGGATGATCTTCGCATTAGGCAACAGCAGCGGAATGAGCCCGAGCGCAAGGTAGTTGGCGGGCATCTTGTCGGTGATGCGTTTAGCGTCGGGGGCACGCTGGCGTAGCCGCGCCACGTAGTCCGTGCCCCAGCGGGTGAGGGTTGGCGCACCCAGCGCGGCCAGATTTTCCGGGTAGGGCTGGAACAGCCCAGCGAAAGGCTGCTGCACCACTTCCATCAGATCGCGCAGTTCGCCCGCGCCAAAGACCTCCGGGTGGCTGGCGATAATTTGCTCAGTCAGTGTCGTACCCGAGCGCGGCATGCCGAGTACGAAGACCGGTACGTCGGACAAATCTCCGCCCCCCCTTAGTTGGTCTATGAACGGCGCAGTGAAGATTTCCGCGATGCGGCGCATCTGTGCTGCGTCGGCATCGGTGTCGTAGTGCAGCTTGCCACGTTTGAGGCGCGCGCCTTCAAGAAAGTGCGGGAAAGCCCTGTCGTAAGCCTTGAGGTCGTCGTAGGACTTGCCAAGCGCATAGTGCAGCGAGATGCGCTTGTCCTCGCTCATTGCCGCGGCATCGGGTAGCTTCGCCTCCAGGGCAGCAAGATTGTCGTCGCCGGATTTTACCTTCCTGGTTTGCGTCAGATGAAAACGCGCGCCAAGGTTGTCCGGATCAATCGTCAGCGCCTCACGCAGCAGGCGCTCGGCTTCGTCGATCCTGCCTTCCTCCAGTCGCAAGTTGCCCAGGCCGGTGAGGGCATCGGTGGTCTTGGGGTCGAGATTCAAGGCTCGGGTGTAAGCAGCCTCGGCTTCGGCCGTCTGGCCCAGTTCCATGCACACCGTGCCGAGCTGGCACCAGGCGTCGGTCTTGTCCGGCGCTTTCTCGAGCGCTTGGCGCAACAAGGCCTCGGCTTCGCTCAGACGATCCTGTTCGTGCAGCGAGCGAGCGAGGCCCACCAGCGCCTCAGTGTAGCCGGGACGCAAGTGTAGCGAGCGTTGCAGCAGGGCAATAGCCTCGTCGGTCTTTTCCTGCTTCAGACGCACCAGACCGAGGTTGCACAAGGCCTCGGGGTAAGCCGGCTGCAACTGTAGTGCGCGTTCGAGACTGGGTGCCGCCGCATTGGCCTGATCATCCTCGACCAGCACCGCGCCGAGATTGGAAAGTGATTCGAGGTAATCCGGCTGAATGGCTAGTGCTTGCCGATACCACTCCGCAGCGGCTTTCAGATCTTTGCGTGCCCGTTCGATGCTGCCCAGATTATTGAGCGATTGCAGCATCTGCGGTTCCAGCGCCAGCGCCTTGTGGTGGCAGGCTTCGGCGCGGACGTAATCCTTGGCGTCGTAGTAGGCAATGCCCAGATTGCTGTGCGCTGAAGCCAGCGCGGCATCGAGTGCCACCGCCTGTTCGCCGTGGCGGATCGCGTCGTCAATACGGCCTTGCTGGCGGTTCATCTCGGCAAGGTTGCTGTGGAACAGCGCCACCGTGCCGTCGCTGGCGATGGCCTGGCGGATCAGGCGTAAGGCCAGGTCAGGTTTGCCGGACTGCCAGGCAGCGATGCCCTGCTGGTGCAACTGGTGGGCCTGGGGCAGGCTGTCCATACATACTGCCGTCCCGCTAGCGCCGACTTTTTCTGCGGCTTTCTTCTTGCCAGCAAGCTTGATCGGCAGCGCCTGCAATGAGGCACCCACCTCCTTCAACACGCTGTCCCAATCGCCGAAGGTCGGCTGGTTGAAGATGCGCAAGGAAGGATACCAGGGGCTGTCGTGGCGCTGACGGAACCAGCGCCACTCGCTATCAAAGCGGTTCATCATCCACACAGGCCTGTTCAATGCGCCGGCCAGGTGGATCATGGACGAGTCGATTGAAATCACCAGGTCGAGATTGCTCACCAGCGCGGCGGTATCGGCGAAGTCGGTGAGTTCCTCTGTCCAGTCCAGCCAGTCCGTTTCAGGCGGGATGGTCGGCCGTGCATCTTCCGGCGCCCATTTCTGCAGTGAAACCCAGGTGATGCGTTCGTCCGCCAGCAGCGGCAAAATTTGCTCGAAATGCAGGCTGCGACGTGTGTCGTACTGGTGCGCCTTGCGCCCGGCCCAGGCGATGCCGATACGGAAGCGCCTGGGAGCGGCGATTTCGAGACGATCGCGCCAGTGCGCAGCGGACTTGGCCGGGACGTTCAGTGTCGGCATGGCAGCAGGAATGCTGTCCAGGCGGGTGGCGAAGGCGCGCGGTAGCGACATCAACGGGCAATGCAGATCCCAGGCTTCAAAGTCGGCGGGCATGCGGGTGAAGGTAACGACATCCTCATTGAATGCCCACTCCATCAGCCGCAAGGTCGGCGGCGAACAAACGAAACCCACCTTGGCGAACCGTTTGGCGGCGAGCGGCAGATAGCGCGCAAACTGGAAGGTGTCGCCGAAGCCCTGCTCGGCGATGACCAACAGGCGTTTGCCGGTGGTATCTGCTTCGCCATTCCACTGCGGCAGCGCGCAGAGCGGGCGATTCAGCGTACCGGCGCCGGCTTCGGCCGAGCCGAACCAGCGCGCCTCGTAGTTTTCCCAGCCGTGCTCCCAGTCGCCGAGTTTGAGTTGCGCCATGCCGAGGTTGAGTCGTGCCATGGCCATTTCGGGGGCCAGCGCAACGGCCTTTGAGAAGCAGGCCAGCGCCTCGTCCAGATGGCCGATATCCTGCAGCGCGAACCCCTGGCTGTTCAGCGCAGCGGGGAAATCCGGGTGCAGCGCCAGTGCGCGGTCATAGCTAGCAAGCGCCGCATCAAGGCGGCCAGCCCGGTAGTGGGCGATGCCTTCGAGGTGGCACGTCTCCGCGTTGGCGGCGGAAGCTTGTGGCAGTGGGGGCAATTCCGGCACATCATCCGCCGGACGATAATTCTTGACGATGTCCAGCAGGGGGCGCAGGTGGCTGGCGAAGTGCTTCCAGCGCGCCACCGAACTCTTGTAAATCGGCCTGCGCACTTGCGCCACGCTGGCGGTCTTCACCAATCGCTTGTTCTCATGAAACTTGAGGCAGTTCGGGTCCCAGGGCAGGCCGACAAATTCCAGCAAACGCCTGGCCTGCGTTTCGGTATCCGCCACCATGTCCTCATAGGGCAGGTCGAGGATTGTGCCGGGCGGCAGCACCGCATGCCAGTGCCGCATCAGCGTCATGTAGCGTGCGTAATAGCGCCCCAGCGTACCCTGGTCGTAGGCAAACTCCATGGTGTCGTTGAACAGCCGCGAGTAACAAGAAAAGCATGAGTCCATCGGGTCGCGCATGGCGTGGATGATTTTGGCATGCGGCAGCGCCAGGTGAATCAGGCCGAGATATAAGAAGTTGGCCGGCATCTTGTCGGTGATGTAACGGCTATTGGGCGACAGCTTCCACACGCGCTTGAGATAGTCGTCGCCGAGTTTCTTTATATCGGTTTCGGACAGCACGGTAACACCGGCAGTGAAAGGTTTGCCGGCAGTGGCTCCGGTCGCCTGCGTAATCGCTTCGTTCAAGTCGATCAGTTCGCCCGCGCCGTAAACCGACGCATGGCTGCACAGAATCTGCTCCAGCAGCGTGGTACCCGAACGTGGCATGCCGACGATGAAGATCGGCGTGCGCTCAGGGTCGGCAGCACCCCGCCTGCCCTGGCGTTCAGCAAAAAACCGCGCATTGAACACACGCATGATCTCGTGCAGCATAGCGTCGGCGTGCGCCTCGTCCATCGGCAGGATGGCATGTTGCAGGCGGTTGCCTTCTTCGTAGGCAGCGAAGGCGCGATCAAACGCTCCAATATCATCGAGCGCCTTGCCGAGCGCGAAACAATAGCGGGTACGCGCATGGTCGGTCAGGGTTTGCCGCCGAGCATAGACGCCTTCCAGCATCGCCAGATGCGGATCGTCCTGGGTGTATTTCTTGAGCGACGAGAGGTTGTAGTGGGCCTCGACAAAATCCGGCTTCGCGTCGATGGCTGCCTGGAAGCAGGCCCGCGCCTCGTCGAGCTTGCCCTGCTCGGAATAGATCGCCCCGGCGTTGTTCTGCGCCTCGGCGTGACGCGGGTCGATAGCGATAGCCTTCTCGTAGGCTTCCAGCGCCCTGTCCTTGTCGCCCTGCTGCTCCAGCGCCGAACCGAGGTTATTCCATGTGAGGCCATGCTGAGAATTCAGCTTTAGCGCCTTCCTGTAGCACTCGATGGCCTTCTTGTAATCCTTGGCATCGGTATAGGCCAGCCCCAGGTTGTAATGGGCATCGAGATCGGCCGGAGACAACTTCACCGCCCGCCGTCCCGCCAGCGCCGACTTTTCGAGTTGGCCGGCGCGCCGGTACATCTCGCCGATGTTGCGGTGATACAGCGCCACCTTGCCATTGATAGTAATGGCCGCCTCGATACACTGTATGGCGAAGGGCAGGTTGCTGGTGTTGAAAGCCAGCAGGCCGAGAGCGTGCCAGGACGCGTGATCGTTGGGGTTGGACTGGACGCGAGCGCGCAGGGCGGCTTCCTCGGTCGCTAAGGCGTTGCTGCTAGAAGGGTAAAGAGCCTGATTCATTGTGTTTTCCTTCTGAGTGTAATTTGAGCGGGGATGTTGCGCCAGGAGGTACGTCGCCCACGACGGCATATCGTTCCAGAAAGCGTGCAGCCCCTCGTTGAAACTCACGAAGTTCAGCCCATGCTGCCGAGCCAGCAACGCCAGGCTGCTTCTGGAAAAAAGGCTGACATGGCCGTTGCGTGGGGCGGCATACCACCAGTCGAGTTTATTGCCTTGACGAATATGGATGCCGGACAGCAAAGTGCTAAAAAGGATCATCCCCGGCCGGGCAAGCCGCCGCCCAAGTTCCTGCATCAGGTGTTGCGGGTCAGGTGCGTGCTCGAACACCTCGAATGCCGTCACCAAACCGAATAAATCTTGCGTGTCTGGCGCGTGACTGCCGCCATGGTACGGATCGAAAGTTCTCGACGCCCATCCCGTCTCGACGAGTAGAGCACTTAATGCACCGTCGCCACCCCCATAGTCAAGATGGCGCTCCGGGAGGCGACCAAAGGTTTCCTGCAACAAGCGGGCATTGGCACGCGGACGAACATCGCTGTAATCAGGGTCCACCTTGATGTAATCGGCATTGTAGATTCGCCGCCTGAAATCCACCTCCGACCAGGCGAGAAATTCCGGGGCGAAACAAAAATGGCACTCACGGCACAGGAAATAGGCGGCTTGCCAGCCGGCAGCGGGGAGTATCAGCCCGCGCGGTTCCTCGCAGCAGCGATTGCCGTCGAGCGTATCGAGGTAGTCACAAGCCCCCCCGCAGACGGTGCAAACAATATCATTTCGACGGCTTGGCATCCTGGCTATCCATATTCCAACTGTCCTGCGGGCTCGTCACTTCGCGCAGGCCCGCAACGGGGCGGGCCGACTCGGCTGGCTGGCACAGCATGTTGATCGAGACTGTCCCACCGAAAATGCTGTCCGGGTTTTTCGCAAAATTGTCGGGATTGAACAGTGGAACAACGTGCCACCAGAGGCGATAGCCCATGTCCAATACCATCGAAATCAAACCGGCGGACTGGTCGGCCCGATCATTTTCAAGATACAGAATAGGTCGGCAACGCCGGATGGTTTCCTGCGCTCCTGCCAGAACCTCCACCTCCATTCCTTCCACATCCGCCTTAATGAGCCGGCAGTGCGCCAACCCCAGGCTGTCAATCGTTGCAATGGCTACTTTTTCACCCACTCCTTCCGCCAGCAGTGAAAGGCCGCCGAAGTTGTTGGTTTGCCGGGGGTCGACGGACGGCTGGGTCATTTCGCCCGCCTCGCACCCCACCCCCTGCTGCCGGGCAACAACATTTAGGCACTGGCTCAGAGCCAGATTGCCGCAAAGTGTTTGAAACACAACCCGCTGCGGCTCGTATGCAAAAACTACGCCGCTCTCGCCAACCAGACGGGAAAGCAGCACGGTATGCGCGCCGATGTTGGCACCGGCTTCGATCACCACGCCACCCAGGCCAAGCAGCTGACGAAACATGGCTGCCTCACCCTCGCACAACTCGCCATAAGCGATCAGCGACTGCCCGACATAACGGTCGTTGCGGTTGACCAGCATTGGCCCCAGCCGGGTATTGACCAAAATATTGAAAACCCCTTCCGGGATCGGTGCCTGGGTTGTCATGGGCTTTACCGCACCGTTGCCCGCTTCCGCAACGCCAGCAGATGCGCCTGAAGCATCCTGCGCGACAATTCCTGTTGTAATTGCGGCAGTAGTTGTTCATACGTCGGCGGCGCAAACGGCCGTGTGTTGTCGACGCGAATGACGTGCCAGCCATTCTGGCCCTTGACCGGTGCGTGTGTAAATTCGCCTTTCTTCAGGGCGGTGACGACGGGAATCACGCCTGGCTGCAACTGTAGCGGCGTCAGCCAGCCCAGATCGCCGCCACGGGCGCGTGAACCATCGTCCTTTGATAACGTCGTCGCCAGCGTGTCGAACGACTCGCCTTTCTCCAGGCGGCCAATAACGGCCTTGGCCTCGTCTTCGGTCGGCACGAAGATCTGCCGCACGTGATACGCAGTATCGCCCGCGCGCTGGCGGATGCCCGCATAGGCACTGCGCAGGTCTGCCTCGGCGGGCGGATGCTGGGCCACGTACTGTTGCTGATACTCGCGGGCCAGCATTTCTTCCTTCGCCATGCGCAATTTCGTGGCGAATGCTTTCGTCTTGTCCAGTTTCGCCTTGCGCGCCTGCTGCGCGAAGAGTTCGCGGGCAATCAGTTGTTCCCGCACGGCCTTTTCGAGCGCCGGTTTGTCCGCAGCGCCGCTGGCCTGCCGCTCGGCCAGCAGCAGATTGATCTCGTCTGCCGGAATGGTTTCGTCATTGACCTGAATTTTGCCTGCATCGGTGCTGGCTTCTGCGGCGAATGCCGGCCCACAGAACAGCAACACGAGAATGGTAACTACGTTCTTGCAGCGGCTTATTTTCATATTTCGGGCTCCAGGTGAATGTGTTGTCTGATGTAATCCACCAGACGGGACAGGCTATTCTCGATGCTCTCGCACCCGGTATCGAGCATCAACTCCGGCGTGGCTGGGGCTTCGTAGGGCGCATCGATCCCGGTGAAATCGTGCAATTCGCCGGCACGCGCCTTGCGATACAGCCCCTTCGGATCACGTCCCTCACAGGTCGCCAGATCGGCGGCGACGTGAATTTCGTGAAAACTCGTGCGCTGGGCGGCCTGGCGTGCCAAAAGTCGGTCGTGGCGGTACGGCGAAATGAACGCGGTGATGCAAATCAGCCCGGCATCGGCGAAGAGGGCAGCCATCTCGCCGACGCGGCGGATGTTTTCGGCGCGATCTTCCGGCGAAAAGCCGAGGTTGGCGTTCAAGCCACGGCGGACGTTGTCGCCATCCAGCGTGTAACAGGCGTAGCCAATCGCCAACAGGCGCTCTTCCAGGGCCATCGCCAGTGTGGATTTGCCTGAAGCTGATAGGCCCGTCAGCCAAACGACGGCGCCCATATGCCCGAAACGATGACACCGCGATTCCTGTGCGACACGATGGGGCACTGCGGTGAGATTGTTGCTCTTGGGCATGCTATTCATTCCGATCAATCCTGGGGAAACAGGTCGGCCCAGCGCTCGGCCCAGCAGCAGGTATGGTCGGCGCCGGGGATGATACGCAGGTTGCTGCCTCGCGGACCGGCAAACGCGCGTGGCCAGGCGCGGGCCAGTTCCGGGGGAACCACCTTGTCCTTGCTACCAATGAAATGCGTTTGCGGCAGACCCGCCAGCTGTTGCGCGGCATCGGCCGCATTCAGCGATGCGACCAGCGGCTGCACGTGATGATGCGCCGTCCAGGCGCGATGATCGAGGTTGCCGGCCACCGTAATCAACCGCGCCACATCCGAACGGCGCTCGGCCAACAGCGCAGCCACCGCGCCACCGCCAGAGTAGCCGACCAGCACCAGCTTCGTAGCGCCGAAGCGGCGCTTCAGCGTATCGATGGCAAGATTGGCCGAGTCAATCGTTTCGGCGGCGAAGCGGGCTTCTGTCCAATAACGCTGGGCGCAGCCGATTCGGGCCGCATCGACGTACTGGCATGGTCGCGCCAGATAGACCGCGTTACCGGCGGAGTGCGCCAAGGCAAGGCGCAACGCCAGCGGATCGCGCGGGGTCGGATCCGCTGAAGGCTGCGAACCGGTGACCCAGGCAAAACCGTCGCCCTCGATGTAGATCGTCAACTGTTCGCCTGCCGACACGGTAGGCGGAGCGTAAGCCACCAGATCGAAACGGCCCGCCGCAATACGGTTTGCCTGCCATCCCTTGCTTGCCGCAAGGGTGTCTGCATGCGTCTGCCTTTCCTGCGGCGAAGGAATGGCAGCGCAACCGGCGAGCAGGAGTGCCGAGAGCAATGAAAAAACCAGATGGCGCATGGCTTGATCGTATCGGGGCAAAAGTTGGCGCTGGCGGGACGGCGTAAAAAAACCACGGTGTAACCCGTGGCTTTGGGTGATGCTGCCGTTGATCAAAACGCCCAGCGTAGCTTGACGCTTGCCGTCTGGTTGAGAAAATCCTGGCGATATTCGGCATCGTAACGGGCGCTGACTTCCATGCCGCTGGCGGTGTTGCTGACAACCCCCAGTCCACCCCGCACCATCCATGGGCTCGGGTCCAATCCCATGGTGGTAAAGGCCGCCCCCGGTGCTCCGGCAAACGCGGCGGTGATGCTGCTTTGCTTGTTCAGGGCGTCGTAACCCAGGCCGAGATTGGCTGTGACTGTGGTACCGGCGGTGTACTGGTGCGCCAGCTTGCCGTCGATGGCCAGAATCAATTCATCCGTGCTGCGGCCCTTGACGTCGAGGTTGAGCGCCCCGGCCCCGGTTTCGGTGTAGCCCTGGTCCTTGATCCAGGTGTAGTCCGCCCGCACCGAGGGGGTGAAGCTGGTGGTGGGGTTCAGCTTGTAGCTGCGGCCTAGGCCAGCGCCGGCGGTGGTAACGAGGCTGTCGTAGTTTGCTTTGGCGGTGGTACCAGCAAAGAGGATGTTGCGTTTGCCGTCATTCTTGTTTTGACCAATGCCCGCCTGGAAGTTGATCTCGGTGTCCGCATCGAGGCTGTGGCTGCCGTAGCCGATGAGTTGATAGACATCGACATTGGCGCTGTTGGGCGCAACGGTCGAGTTGCCATCGACATTGGCCTTGGCATAGGCGAAAGAGATGCCCAGCCGGGTGATATCGGAGATGGTGGCATCCGCCCCGAAGGCGAGTCCGCCGGTGCGGGCGCTGAAGCCGGAGACGCCCTTGCGGTCGTTCTGATCGGCCCAACTGCCGAAGGGCTTCATCCAGAATTTCTTGTCGCCGTAGAACTCGCCACCCGACGAGAGGCCGCGGTTCGATTCGATACGCGCCTGCACCACCCGGTTGATGCCGGTGAGCGCTGCGCTGGCCGCGACCTGGCTGCCGCCAACAAGCAGCGGCAGGGTCTGGCTGACGGCGTTGCTGACTTCCTGCTCGGTGGTCAGTCCGACAAAAAGGCTGGCGATGGGGCCGTTCGGGGCGCCCGCAATGATGCTGTCGAGGGCTGCGGCAGCGCCCGTTCCGGGCGTGTTACCGGTGGCGGTGATGCTGCTGACGACTGAAGGGCCACCGCTCGCCGCCGCTGCCGCCAGCGTCAAATCAACGCTGGTGGCGCTATACACCGGGGTGAAGTTGAACAGGACGCTGTTATCGCTGTAGGAGGCGAAAGTGCCGCTGACACTGCCGGCCGTGATGATGCCGGAGACCCTACTACCCCAGCTGTGGCCGGCGGTCAGGGCGCTGGCATCAACGGCCAGCGTGCCGCCGAGGGTGGCGGTACCGCTCACGGTAAGTTTGCCGACAGCCGTATTGGTTACCGTCGGGCTGAAGGTGCCGGTGTTGGTGAAGCTGCCGGTAATGGTGCCCGTATCGCCAGCGCCGACTTTAAGCGTGCCGGCGTTGGTGAAGCCGGTCGAGGTGCCGTTGAGGGTGAACAACTGCCCGTTGTCCATGGTGTAGGTCGCGCCACTGGCCACCGTCACCGGGGTATTCGGCGCATAAACTGCACCAATGAATTTGGCCGTGTTGTTGCCGACGATGGTGATGCTGTCGAGGGTGGAGTTGATGTGGACGTAGATCGCGTACCCGTCCACACCCTCAATCAAGCCACTGTTGGTAATGCCGCCGCTGATCGTGGAACTGCCGTCAACCCTGATGCCATACCCACTCATCCCGCCGCCGCGAATGATGCCGCCGCTGTTATTGACGATGCCGCCGCTGATCGTGCTGTTGCTCGACAAATATATGCCATGCAATCCGCCGCTGATCGTGCCGCTATTGGTCAGGCTGCCGATTGTGCTGGTGCTCGACAAACGGATGCCAGTATACCCACCACCCGAGATCGTGCCGCTGTTGGTCAGGCTGCCGATTGTGCTGGTGCTCGACAAACGGATGCCCTGCAATACGCCGCTGATCGTGCCGCTATTGGTCAGGCTGCTGATCGTGCCGTTGTTGATGACCCTAATGCCAACCCCGTTACCCCCCTCAATCAAGCCACTGTTGGTAATGCCGCCGCTGATCGTGCTGGCGTTCAAAGAGATGCCAGTAGAGTTACCCGAGATCATGCCGCTGTTGGTCAGGCTGCCGATTGTGCTGGCGTTCAAATAGATGCCAGTATACCCACCCGAGATCGTGTCGATATTGGTCAGGCTGCCGATTGTGCTGTCGTTCAAAGAGATGCCAGTAGAGTTACCCGAGATCGTGCCGCTGTTGGTCAGGCTGTCGATTGTGCTGCCGCTGTTCAAACTGATGCCGAACAAACTGATGCCGCTGATCGTGCCGCTATTGGTGATACTTCCAGTCACACTGGCACTATTGGCGTGAATTCCTACTGAACCCCCCGAAATAGTTCCACTGCTATCTACGATCAGATTATAGGTGCCGGTGGTAAGCGTACAAGGGCCGGGTACCGATGTACTAATAGTTCTGTCCGCACTTATGGTGCCACATGGAACAACCGCAACCGCCCCCCCCCCCCGAGGGTCAGCAGCGCAGCGGCAACGGCGGAAGCCAGCACGCTTTTGGTGGATGAGGGTTTGCCACGCGTGGCCGCTTTTTCGTGTGCGACGACATAAGCTTGACGGGTTTCGGACCAAACAGTACGGTGCATTTTATTCATTTTTTTATCCAAAAGATTGGATCACGTATTAACAAATCGCCACCGATTTCGTGGATGCGCGTTGAGTAGGGCTTTTCCATAAGATTTAGCCCGCAGGTTCAACTATGCTCGCATAATACCCATGAAACCTGTAGGAGGCAATTAGTTCATTGTCACTGATCTGCCCGGGTATTTTTTTGATGGGCCAACTCGGCCAGCGTTCGATCTTCCTTCATCCTGGAAACAGCGTTTATATCCGCAGATTACGCAGATTAGATTGATTTAAAAGCACAAAAACAGAAAATCATGTTCACCCATTTGGTGAGATGTACCGTGAAGATAACCCGATGTTTAATCTGCGTTAATCTGCGTAATCTGCGGACAACTGCCGTTTTTAGGTTCATGTATTACCCGGAGCGCATCCCGCGCAGCGCGGGCGGGAAGTTCGAAGAATTCATCTGCACCGAGTCGGCGTAGCAGTGCAATGCGAAAACTCGACGCTCCCATTGACGCCGTGCGTACAAATGGCGCACAATTACGTTTGAAATATAAGGAAACTGCCATGACCACACTTGCCAAAGACACTCGACTGCACATCCGCTGTGACCAGCAGGTTCGACACCTGCTGGACAAAGCGGCCGCCTATGCACATGTGAGCGTGTCGGAATTCGTACTCAGAAACGCGGTGGAGCGGGCTCAGTTTGTCGTGCAGGCGCACGAATCCATCACGCTTTCTCAGAATGATTTCGATACCTTCCTGAACGCACTGGATACCCCCGCCCAAGCCAACCCGTCATTGCAGCGCGCCTTCCAGCGACACGCCGAGCAAGTGCGCTGAAGGATGTCATTTACCATTCGACCACTAGACAGCGACGCGGACACATCAGGTTTTCACTGCGGAGAGACCGCACTCGACGACTATTTGCAGCGCTATGCGTCACAAGATGTGAAGCGCGGTGTTGCCAGGGTGTTCGTCGCCTCGCCCATAGACCAGCCACACGAGGTTGCAGGTTTCTTTACCCTCAGTGCTGCCGCCATCAGCGCTGAAACTCTACCGGAGCGGCTGCGTAAAAAACTGCCACGCTATCCAGTGCCTGTCGCTCTGCTGGGTCGTCTGGCGGTCAGCCGAAAAGTCCAAGGCAAAGGACTGGGTTCGATTCTGTTGGCCGATGCCTGCAAGAAGGTCAATGCGGCCAGCCAGATACTTGCCGTTATGGCCATTGTGGTCGATGCCAAAACACCCCAGGCCGCCGAGTTTTATCGACGCTTCGGTTTTATCGATCTATCAGGCCAATCGGGACGGTTGATGCTACCCAGATCGCACTTTGCCACCTTGGGTTGACACTATGAGAACAACGGGGTCAGACTCGACAAAAAGTGCCATCAGGCTAGGCTCAGATTTCTATCGTGCGTAATCAGAATAGCCTCACTTACGCCAAAACCTTAAACCGTTCTTTTGCACCACTACCAGTACTTGAGCGCCATGCCGCTAGGTCGTTTTGCCCCCACCTCCCATTTCTGAACGGTCAATTCGCTCGTATTCAGTTAATGGGCAAATACCGGCTGGTTGACGTGATTATTTTCGCGAATTTCCTTGATCTGCTGCGGAGCCGTCTCAGCCGGAACAGACGGGCAAGACTCATCGTACTGGCGCAAGGTGGTTTTGCCAATGGCACCCACCTTGAACAGAGCCTGCGCCGAAGAGTGCATCGCCTCAAACGCATCACTCTTGAATTTATGTTTGGTTGTCATGGCATGCCCCGATCAGTTCCCTGTCTTGCAAGAGT
>JBBQQT010000100.1:0-14026 GCA_038215555.1 Burkholderiales bacterium
GGGCATAGCGCAGCATGATGATGAAACGCGAGATTGAACCTTCAAGAAGCCCCTATTGAAAAAGCCCCCGCAAGAGGGGCTATTGATCCGGCTTCAACAGAGAATCAACGGCTGCCGCCAGCGACTTCGGTCAGGGTGCCATGGATAATGCTGGGCGCTTCAACAATACGCATGAAGCTGCCCATGCCGACTGCAGGCCAGCCCAAAGCAATACGAAAACGTGCAAAAAGATGGCCGGCTTTGTTGTTCACCACATAAATCTCATAAGGCAACGCCGCAATGTTATCCACGCCAGCCGTCTTCACCCACCATCCCTCACCTTCTTTCGGGTCATTCATCGCTACGCCGAATACCGCAATTTGTTTGTCCGGCATGATGATCTCGTACACCTTGCTGGTCTTGGCCACACCGCGCGCCAAGTTGTCCTGAATCGTCTTGACCGCATCGTCAAAAGACACATTCTCGACCAGCACGTTCTTGTCGGATTCAAAGCCTTCCATGCCAAACATATACTGGTAATCGGCCAAATCCTTGGCATCGACATCGCCGCCAAACGGCTTGCCGGCACCCAATGTCTTGCTCAGCTTGACTTGCGTCGCTTTGACTGTTTTTTCTGCCAAAAGGAATTGCTTGCGAAAGTAAGCCCGCGACCAATATTCCATATTCATGTACGACACCGTGCCATCGGCTTTTACGCCAATCCGGATCGGTGCGCCGACGATATTGTTGCCCCCCAGTTTGCGCACTGCATCGAGTAGCGCCTTGTCGGTCACTACCACCACCCCGGTGCCGGCTAGACCTGCGGGCATGTATTTACCCACCACATTAAATCCTGCCTTGCTCAGCTTGCCTTCCACTTGAGCAAGAACCGCCTGAACCTCACCAGCCTGCATCTTTTTACCGTAGAAGTAGGGGGACACCGCCCAAGACAAAGGCGCGAAGCCGATCAAAACCAGAGCGAGGAGGAAATTCCGCATGTTGCACTCCATTGTGACTACAAGAAAAAAGGGCCGGAGGCTTGCGCCCGCCGGCCCAGCATTTTAAGCCTTTCAGCTTAGAAACGCTTGCTGTACATGAACTGCCAACTGGTTTGGCTGTGGCTGACGGTATAGCCAACCATTGGATTGGTTTGCTCTACTTCAGGCGCAAATTGCAAAGAAAAATTGATATCAGAAGTTGGGTCGAACGCATAGCCCAAGCCCACAGTGTAATGATCTTCCACGATAGCCGGGAACAAGTGGTTCAGATAGCTCGACGGAATCGGGTTGTCCGAAAGGTTGGCGCCGGCGCGCAAGGTCAATTTGTCGTTGACCTTATAGGCAGCACCAATCTGGAACACAGTCTGGTCATCCCAGTTCTGCGGTAACGCAAAGGTAACGGAATCCCCCATCGCGGAATAGGTCATGGTGAAGTTCTTCATCACATCGCTCCAACCAATGTGCTTCACGTCCGCAGCAAGCATCAGATTGGGCATTGCCTGAACAGCAACGCCGAAACCATAGGTTTCTGGCCACTGGAAATCACGCACAGTAATTTTTCCGGGTACCGTCTGAGCGGGAAAACCGCCAGTATCGGTGGCAATCAGCAAAGCACTTGTGTCAGCGGTTTTCATATCGCCCAACGAAGTCTTGGAATGATAGGTACCGCCAAGCGTGACAGTTGGACTCACCTTGTAGGTAAAGCCCAGTTTGCCAGCAAAACCAGCGCCCTTAGCTTTGCCGGTGTAATCGCTGCCATCACTGAAATCGAGCCTAGCATTGTCGTACCCACCCATGGCCAGATTGTTCAGGGCTCCACCCAGCGTTCCATTGCCGCCACCCGTCGGCGTAATCAGTCCAGCCATACTGGCAAGCGGCATCGCCATCTTCATGTCCAGCATCGCCCACACGTAATCGATAGACCCACCAACCACCAATTCCTGGTTTACGTTGTAGGCAATCGGGAAAATCAAGCGGCCGACTCCAAGTTCGGAACGCTCAGGCGAGCCATCGATACCCATCGAAAACTCGGTACCCATACCACCCTGTGCAAACAAGGCAACGCCGTAGGTGAGTCCGTTGTTCTTGCGAGTCCAACCCAGGGCGGGCATGTAATAGGAGTCACCACCCGACTCCAGACCATTCACGACCTTGACGTCGGGGCCAAGCATACCAACCGCGACGTCCAGACGCGAACCATCCGCAGCCAACCCCAAGGTAGCCGGGTTGTTCATCACAGCTGCGTTGCCATTGTCATATGCCATGGAGGCACCACCCATGGCAGCAGCGATCGGTCCGTATCCTTCCAGATTCATACCATTGGTGGCGTAAGCGGAAGCTACAAAGCCGATTGCAGTCAGGGCGAGCAATAGTTGGGTCTTGCGCATGGAGTGTTTCCCCTCGAAAACGGTGTGATTAGTGTGACAAACGGTTTACAGCGGCCTGCATGTTAATCAGCACACTTCAGTATCGCAAGGAGAAACCTGCGCCTTTTCCCCTGATTTGAGAAATACTCAATCAAATTGAATTACTGAAATCCCATACAAAGAATGAAACCAAAATGACAAACGGCCTGCATTACTGCAAGCCGTTTGGTTTTTACTGGTGCCGACAACCGGATTCGAACTGGTGACCTACCGCTTACAAGGCGGTTGCTCTACCAACTGAGCTATGTCGGCTATAAGGTGCTTCACATTACAAAATAGTTACTTCACTACCGTCAGATGCGGCCTGCCCTTGGCCTGGGTGGGTGAAGCAGTCGTATCGGTTTCTTGATCCAATACCTCCGATTCCTGCTCAGTTGCATCGCCGTTCAGACTCGCCGGTTCCCGGCTTTCAAATGCCATGCCTTCGCCGGTTTCGCGGGCATGGATCGCAATCACGTTGCCGACCGGGATTTCGATCGAATGCGAAATGCCACCGAATCGAGCTGAAAACGTGACCCAATCATTATCCATATGAATATTGCGCACTGCACTCGGCCCGACATTCAGAACGATCTGCCCCTCTTTGACAAAGGCTTGCGGGACTCGGGTCTGCTTGTCGACGCGGATGGTCAGATAAGGCGTGTGGCCGCTATCGACGCACCAATCGTAAAGGGCGCGCAGAAAGTAGGGCTGTTGCGACAGGGTATGCACGTTCAAACGCTCTCAAACACTCACTTGCGCATGGCCTTTTCGATCGGTGTCAGCGCTTCGATGAAAGCCGGCCGAGTAAACAGACGTTCGGCATATTTCAACAACGGCGTGGCTTGCTTGGGCATCTGAATGCCGTAATGGTCAAGCCGCCACAACAGGGGCGCGATGGCGACATCGAGCATCGAATACTCATCGCCCAGCATGTACTTCTGCTTGTTGAAGATGGGCGCGATCTGGGTCAGGTTGTCGCGCACGATCATGCGGGCCTTTTCAGCAGCCTTCGGTGTGCCATTCACGACGTCATTCAAATGCGAAAAAAGATCGCGTTCGAAGTTGTGCAGGAACAACCGCGCACGCGCGCGCATTACCGGATCAGCCGGCATCAGTTGCGGATGCGGGAAGCGCTCGTCGATGTACTCGTTGATGATATTGGATTCATACAGCGTCAGTTCCCGCTCCACCAGGATGGGCAACTGGCTGTACGGATTCATCGCGGCAATTTCATCCGCCTTCTCGCTCGGATCGATATCTCTGATCTCGAAGTCCATGCCCTTTTCATGCAGGACAATGCGGCAACGCTGGCTGAAGGGGCAGGCGGCGCCTGAATAGAGAAGCATCATGATGGGTACCGCGTGCTTAATGCACGTCCTTCCAGAATTCCTTCTTGAGATAGAAGGCAATTACATAAAATACGCCGAGAAACAGGAGTACCACGAGGCCAATCCGCATGCGATCGCCTTTTGCAGGTTCTCCCATCCAGCTCAGATAGTTAGTCAGATCACCTACCAACGCATCGTATTCGGCTTGGGTGAGTTTGCCTGGCTTAACCAGTTCAAAACGTTCGATGACGTGATGTTCTTTGCCGTCTACACTCTTTTCCATCCGATACACTGGCGCCAGGTGACCTTGCAATTCCTGCAACACGTGCGGCATGCCGACTTTGTCGAAGACGGTATTGTTCCAGCCGGTGGTACGCGTATCGTCGCGGTAGAAACTGCGCAGATAGGTATAAACCCAATCCGGGCCGCGTGAACGGGTAATCACCGACAAATCCGGCGGCGGCGCGCCGAACCAGGCCTTGGCATCGGTGGTGCGCATCGCCACCGTCATGGTTGCACCCGGTTTGTCGGCGGCGAACAGCAGGTTGTCCTTGATCTGCGCTTCAGTCAGGCCGATATCCTGCATGCGGTTGTAGCGCATGTAGGCGGCACTGTGACAATTGAGACAGTAGTTGACGAAGACCCGAGCACCACGCTGCAGCGATCCATGATCGTTCAGGTTGATCGGGGCGGTATCCAGATGGACGCCCGCACCAGAAGCGATGGCCAGTGAGGGCAGCGCCAAGATCAGAAAAAACAGCTTTTTCATTGGGTCACCCTTTCCGGAACCGGCTTGGTCGTGTCATTTTTGGTGTACCAAGGCATCAACAGGAAGAACGCGAAATAGACGGCGGACAGAATTTGCGAGATCAAGGTGTAGAGCGGCGTCGCGGGCAGAACGCCGAGGATGCCGAGGCCGATGAAGGCGATCACGAACAGCGTCAGTGCGATCTTGAACTTCGGGCCGCGATAGCGAATCGACTTGACCGGCGAGCGGTCCAGCCACGGCAAGGCGAAGAAGATCAGCACCGCCACCCCCATCGCCGCCACGCCCGGGAACTGGGAGCCGAACAAAGGAGGGATAGCCCGCAGAATGGCGTAGTAGGGCGTGAAATACCAGACCGGGGCGATATGCGCAGGAGTCTTCAAGGAGTCGGCCGGGATGAAGTTGTTGGCTTCCAGGAAATAGCCGCCCATTTCCGGGGCGAAGAACACGATCGCGGCGAACACCATCAGGAAAACCACCACGCCAAGGATGTCCTTCACCGTGTAATACGGATGGAACGGAATGCCATCCAGCGGATGACCGTCGGCACCCTTCAACTTCTTGATTTCGACGCCGTCCGGGTTGTTGGAGCCGACTTCATGCAACGCCACCAGGTGAGCCGCGACCAGGCCGAGCAGAACCAGCGGCAACGCAATGACATGGAAGGCAAAGAAGCGGTTCAACGTGGCGTCGCCAATGACATAGTCACCCCGAATCCACTCTGACAGATCATTGCCAATAAAGGGCACGGCGGCGAACAGGTTGATGATGACCTGCGCACCCCAGTAGGACATCTGGCCCCAGGGCAGCAGATAGCCCATGAACGCTTCGCCCATCAGCACCAGATAGATGATGACGCCGAAAATCCAGATCAATTCACGCGGCTGGCGATAAGAACCGTAGATCAGGCCGCGGAACATGTGCAGATAAACCACGACGAAGAACATCGAGGCGCCGGTGGAGTGGATGTAGCGGATCAGCCAACCGTAATCGACATCGCGCATGATGTACTCGACCGAGGCAAAAGCCAGGTTCGCATCCGGCTTGTAATGCATGGTCAGGAAAATGCCGGTAACAATCTGCACCACCAGCATCAGCAAGGCCAGCGAGCCGAAGAAATACCAGAAGTTGAAATTCTTCGGCGCGAAATACTCGGACAGATGCGCCTTGTACGAGGCCGTGAGCGGGAAACGCTCATCAACCCAATTAAGTAACTTTTGCATGACTTAACTCTCCCGTCGCTATCAGGCGGCTGCGCCCTGGTCATCACCTATCAACACACGGGTATCAGACAGATACTTGTGGGGCGGGATAACCAGGTTGGTCGGAGCCGGAGAACCGTTGAAAACACGCGCCGCGAGATCGAAGCGGGAACCGTGACAAGGACAGAACCAGCCGCCCACCCAATCCGGGCCGAGGTCGGCAGGAGCGACTTCCGCGCGATAAGTCGGCGAACACCCAAGATGCGTGCAAATGCCGACCACGATCAAATATTGGGGCTTGATCGAACGCGTTGGATTCTGGCAGTAGCGTGGTTGCTGGCTTGCATTTTCAGAAGCGGCATCAATCAGCTTGGCATCATGCTTGGAAAGCATATCCAGCATCTCCTTGGTGCGATTAACCACCCAGACTGGCTTGCCGCGCCATTCGACGGCCAATTGCATGCCCGGCTCGACCTTGCTCAGATCTACCTCGATCGGGGCGCCCGCGGCTTTTGCCCGGGCGCTGGGCAGCATGCTCATCACAAAAGGTGTTGCAACGCCTAGCGCAGCCACACCCCCGACTGCGGAAGTCATCGTCACCAAAAATCGGCGTTTGGAAGGGTCAACACTTAAGCTGCTCATAACATCTGTCCTGCCTGTTCGATTGAATTCATGTACCAGCGCCAGATGCATACCCTGAATGCCCAGTAATTCAGACATTCCGGTCGAGTAAACAACTTAGCCAGTTAAACAAAAGCCGGCATTTTACAGATAAAAGGCAACAGACTTAAAGCCTGACAGGTCATTAAACCTTGAAAGAATGAATCAACATGCCGTCGCAAGCTGGGGGAACCGCTGCAGACAGCCCGGAGAACCCCATAACTCACACGAAAACCAATCGTTTGAGTGGCTCGCTCGGGAGCGAAGTGTGCACGCAGAATTTCCAGGTTGGGGGCGTGCGCTAGAATCGCGGAGTCTCGAATGATCTTGCTCAAGTCCGTCAATGCACAGGTTCTGGCTGTTGTTTTCTCAATTTGTTGCCGCCATCGCGGTCGTCGTGGCAGCCCTGTTTGGGCTGGATCGAATCGCGCCCGGACTACTGCCTTTCGATGGCGCCGCCGTCACTATTCGTGAAGTGGCCAATGAAGTGGCCAATGAAGTCGCCCAATCCGGCGGTGCCCGGCAGGTGCCTTCCTATGCCGATGCGGCCAGCAAATCACAGCCTTCGGTGGTCAATATCTTTACCAGCAAAGAGGTTCGCAGCCAGCGCAATCCTTTGATGGATGACCCGCTGTTTCGGCGTTTCTTTGGCGACCGTTTTCCGACCGACAATCGGCCTCAGCGGGTGTCCAATCTGGGTTCGGGCGTCATTGTCAGCGAAGATGGCTTCATTCTGACCAATCATCATGTGGTCGAAGCCGCCGACGAAATCCAGGTGGCGCTCTCCGATGGCTTGACCCTGGAAGCGAAAGTCGTCGGCACCGACCCGGAAACCGATCTCGCCGTGCTCAAGGTCAAGCGCGACAAGATGCCGGCGATCACCTTCGCCAAGAGTGATATGCAGCGCGTTGGCGATGTCGTGCTGGCGATAGGCAACCCGTTCGGGGTAGGCCAGACGGTCACGATGGGGATCATTTCCGCGCTCGGACGCAGCCATCTCGGCATCAATACTTTTGAAAACTACATTCAGACCGACGCCGCGATCAATCCGGGCAACTCTGGCGGCGCCCTGGTCGATGTGGCGGGCAATCTGGTTGGCGTCAACACGGCGATTTTTTCCCGCTCTGGCGGCAATCTCGGCATCGGCTTCGCGATTCCCATTTCAATCGTCCGCCAGGTGATGCGAGACATCATTGCCCACGGCGCGGTGACGCGCGGCTGGGTCGGCATCGAAGTGCAGGAAATCACGCCTGAAATCGCCGAATCCTTCGGCCTCAAATCGACCAATGGCGCGCTGATCGCCGGCGTTTTGCGCAACGGGCCGGCGGATCGCGCCGGCATTCGTCCGGGCGACGTTCTGATTGCCGTGGATGGCAAACCAGTGAAGGAATCCTCGTCACTGCTCAACCTGATCGCCGCGTTGCCGCCGAATAAAGCCGTGCCGCTCAACCTGATCCGCGCGCAGAAAGAAATGCAACTTCCGGTCACCGTTGAAAAACGTCCGCCGATGCAGCGAGACGTTCAGGAATAACCCCCGATCGACTCAGCGTATTTTTTGGCAACGACAGCAACCGCGCCTCAAGTTATGAGTTAGCCATCCGATAAGGGCTCTTGCTTGCTGGAGTCTCGCCTTATGCGGATCGTAATTGTTGACGACAACCCGGTTAACCTGAAGCTCATGGAGAGCTTGGTCAGGCGCGCCAACCCGGAATATCAACCACTCACTTTTCAGGACTCGGCCGAGGGTTTGGCCTGGTGCTTGAGCAATGTCGTCGACTTGTTGATCGTCGACTACATGATGCCGACGCCAGATGGGCTGGAATTTATCCGGCGCTATCGCGAGCCGCCTGAAAATGCCGACATCCCGGTGTTGATGATCACGGCCGATCACGAAAAGGAAACCCGCTACGCGGCACTTGAATCAGGTGCCAACGACTTTCTCACCAAACCGATCGACAACCCCGAGTTTCGCGCCCGCCTGCGCAATATGGTCTCCCTGCGTCGCAGCCAACGAGCCCTGGCCGACCGCGCCGCCTGGCTGGCGGAAAAGGTCGCCGAGGCGACCAAGGTCATCCTCGATCGCGAACACGAAATGATTACGCGCCTGTCGCGCGCGGCCGAGTTTCGCGATCCCGAGACGGGCGCCCATATCCAACGCATGTCGAACTACTCGCACCTCATCGCTCGGCAATTGAGATTGCCGCCGGAAGAACAGGAACTCATCCTGCGTGCCGCGCCAATGCACGATGTCGGCAAGATCGCCATCCCGGACAACATTCTGCTGAAGCCGGGAAAACTCGACGAAGCCGAGTTCACCATCATGAAAACGCACGCCGAGAAAGGCTGGGAAATCCTGCGCGGCAGCCAATCGCACCTGTTGGATATCGCCGCCATCATCGCTCGTTCGCACCATGAGAAATTTGATGGCAGCGGCTACCCGCTCGGCCTCAAGGGTGAGGAAATTCCGCTGCATGGCCGGATCGTCGCGGTGGCTGACGTATTCGATGCGCTCACCACCGAACGGCCCTACAAAAAAGCCTGGGAAGTGGAGCGCGCGGTAGATTTCCTGCAAACCGGCGCGGGTTCGCATTTCGACCCGCTCTGCGTCGCCGCCTTCCTCTCCCGCCTCGAGGATGCCTTGGTCATTCGAGCCAGTTACCAGGATGCAGGACCCCACCCGGCACACCTCGTCGACTGAATGACAACCCTGAATGACGATCAACACCATGCTGTTGCGCGCACTTCTTATGCTCTGCCTGCTCGCGCCCTTGTCGGCAAATGCCCAGACAAGCCGGCAAACCTTCACGCTATCCGTCGTGCCGCAATTCACCCCGGTCGATATTGGCCTGCGCTGGACGCCTTTGCTGCGCCATCTGGAAGCTGAAACAGGGTATGGCTTCCAACTTCGCCTGCTCGACAAAATCCCCAGATTTGAAACCGATTTTCTGGCCGGTATCCCTGATCTGGTTTACCTGAATCCGTATCACATGCTGATGGCCGCCGATGCGCAGGGCTATATCCCGCTGGTGCGCGGATCAGATCCGCTGCTTGGAATCCTGGTTACCGAGCAGAACGGCCCGATAAAAACGTTGCAAGACCTGGACGGAAAACGGCTCGCCTTTCCGGCACCCAATGCATTCGGCGCCTCGCTTTACCCGCGCGCGTTGCTGACTGAAAAGGAAGGTCTGCGTTTCAGCAGCGATTTTGTCGGCACACATCAAAACGTTTATCGCCATGTCCTGATCGGTGAAGCCGCTGCTGGCGGCGGCATTCATGCCACGCTGGAAAAGGAATCCGTGGCAATTCAGAATCACCTGCGCGTTTTGTACACCACACCCGGGGTCGCGCCGCATCCGTTAGCCGCCCACCCGAGAGTGACGCAAGCTGCACGCGAAAAAATTCGCGCCGCATTGCTCAAACTCGACAGCACACCCGGCGGACGAAAAATATTGGCCGATGTCGATCTGGATAAAGTCATCAGCGCCGATTTCGCGCACGACTACCTGCCGCTGGCCAAGCTCAAACTCAAACATTACACCGTCAGCAAATAGGCAATCCACAGGCAATGGACCATCCCAGCTTTCGCCAACGGCTGCCAAACCTGATCGGCAACCTCTACCGTCGCGTCTTTTCGCGCCTGTTGCCGCGACAGTTCACGCTTCAGCTCAGTCTGTTCATGGCCGCGATGCTGGTTGTCAGCATCTCTGCACATACGCTTTACACGATTCTGGAACAGACCCGAGGCGAACAGAATCGGTTGATCAAGCGGAGTGAAGATCTGTTGACCAACCTCGCCACCTCCTCGGCAAATTTGCTGCTGACCCGCGACTACGGCGCGGTTGAACGCATGCTGCTGCTGGCGGCGGACAACGATGAACTGCGTTCGATCAGGATTTTCAATCGTAACGGGCAAATGATCAGCCAGGTCATCCATGCGCCAGGCAAACCCGCCGAAGCCGTATTCGACCTGATCACCCTGACGCCGCCGCAAGGCGCCACCACCCAGTTCTTCTGGATCGACGCCGCCGGCAACAAATTGCCGGAGCAAGATTTCACCTGGCAGGCTGAAAGCCTGGTGATCTGGCATGCGCTGGATCAACTCGGCTATGCCGGCAGTTTGCAAGCCGAAGTGAATACCCAGGCACTCAAGCAGAACCTTTCGCAAATTGTCATCAATGGCCTATTGGCGATCATTCTTTCCAGTACGTTGAGTGTGGCGTTGTTGCTCATGTATCTGCGGCGTCCGGTCGCCGCGATTCGTGCTTCCTCTCGTTTTGCCGGCGAACTGACCAGCAATCTGGGCGAGAAAATGCCTGACTTCGAAGGGCCGCAAGAAATCGAATCGCTGGTCGACGCGCTGAATGAAACCTCGCTCTGGCTATACACCAAGGAGATGTCGGTCACCGCTGCCCAGCAACGCCTGGAAGCCGTGTTCAGCAACATTTCCGACGCCCTGCTGACGGTCAATTACGATGATGCGGTGGAAAGCGCCAACAGCGCAGCGTGTGAACTGTTCGGCTGGCAGGAGCATGAACTGGTCGGATTGTCGGCATCGATGTTGTTGCCGGAATGGGGTGACATGACCGGCGTTGACCATCCCGGCAAGCAACGCCTCGAAACCGTGGCCAACCTTCGCGACAACAGCGTCTTCCCGGCCGACATCACCCTCTCCCGCTTCTATCTGCACGGCTTGCCGTATCGCATTCTGGTGGTGCGCGACATCACCCAGCGCAAGCAGGTGGAAGCCGCCATGCGGCAAGCGCGCGACGTGGCGGAAAACGCCAATCGGATGAAAAGCGAGTTTCTCGCCAATATGAGCCATGAAATCCGCACCCCGATGAACGGCATCATCGGCATGACCGATCTGGCGCTGGAAACCGACCTGACCGACGACCAGCGCGAATATCTCGGTATGGCGCACAACTCGGCGCAACATTTGCTGACGATCATCAACGACATCCTCGACTTCTCGAAAATCGAAGCCGGCAAACTCGACATCGATATCGAATCCTTCCAGTTGAACGATCTGCTCCAGGGCGTCGTGCGCAGCATGGCGGTGCGGGCGCAGGAAAAAAACCTGTCGCTGAACCTGAAAATGGCCCCCGGTTTACCCGCCAGCATCGCATCCGACTCGGGACGGTTGCGCCAGGTGCTGATCAACCTGATCGGCAACGCGATCAAATTCACCCGTACCGGCGGTATCGAGATCAGGGTTGATGGCAACCCGAACCTCGACCTTGCGAGCGACCTGCAAGCGCACTATCTGCATGTCTGCGTCAGCGACAGCGGCATCGGCATCGCGCAGGACAAACTGGCCGCAATCTTTGATGCGTTCACCCAGGCCGACGGCTCGATTACCCGTAATTTCGGCGGCACCGGACTCGGCCTCACCATTTCGAACAAATTGATCGACTTGATGGGCGGCCACATGTGGGTGGAAAGCGAGCTCGGCCAGGGCAGCCGTTTTCACCTGCAAATCCCCTATCACCCTGCTGAAGTCGAGGCTGAATTCCGCGGCGAGACCAAGGCCAGCACTGAAATTGCAGAACTTGATCTGGATATCGCCGGGCTCACCGTGCTGCTGGCTGAGCACAATCCGGTCAATCGCAAGCTCACCCTCGCGCTGCTCGACAAGCTGGGCCATCAAGTCACCCTGGCCGAAGATACCGACGCATTCCTGGCCAGATTCGCGCCGGGTCGGTTCGATCTGATTCTGCTCGACTTGACGCTGCCGGGTGGCAAGGTGGAAGACAGCATCCAGCACATCCGTGAGCGGGAAGCCGGCCGCTCGGCAGCAACGCCGATCATCGTCCTGATCACCCACGCTATCGAGAACGAATCCGACGGCGCGCCGCCAGCCGGCGCGAATGGTCATATCCGCAAGCCGATCCAGTTTTCAGCACTCAAGTTGGCGATCAACGCAGCCGTTAACAGCAACACTTCTTTAGCTGGAACAAGGTGATGAACGGCCTGTTATTTACCGAATTCATGGAAATGGTCGAGACAACCTGGTCGTTCGACATGGTTGACACCCTGATCGACCGTTCCCAGGTCCGTTCAGGCGGCATCTACACCGCTGTCGGCAGTTACCCGCATGAAGAAATGGTTGCCCTGGTCAAGGCTCTGGCGGAAGAAACCCAAACCCCGACCGACCAGATCGAGCGCGCCTTTGGCCAGTACTTGTTCCGCCGTTTTGCGCTTGAATACCCGCAACATTTCAGCGGCATCCGCGACAGCTTCCGGTTTCTCGCCGGCATCGACGAAATCGTTCACAGCATTGTTCGCAAGCATTTTCCGGATGCCGACCCGCCAACGATCATCGTCGAGCAGTCACCCGGCCGCCTCAGCCTGACCGGCTTTTCTGAAACCCCCTTCAGCCATCTGGCCGAGGGCCTGATCGAAGGCTGCATCGCCCATTTTGGCGGTGGAGAAGCCCTGCAACATGAACTGGCTCCCGAACCAGAACCCAACCTGGCCGGTGCCAAAGCGCGCTTCGTCCTCACCCGACCGGCATGAGGAAATCTTGATGAACCCCGTTCAGCCACAGCGCAACGCGTTAGCCCAAACCACTGGCCAACCCGCTGACCAACCGCTGCGCACCGGTCATCTACCCACGAGCAGCAAGTCATGAGCGAATCCGTCTGGCAGCGGCGTTTTGAGCGCGAACGCAGTGCGCGCAAACAAGCCGAGCGCATCCTGGAAGACAAAACGCAGGATCTCTTCCAACGCAACCAGAATCTGCGCCAGCTCGCCTCCGAGCTGGATCTGATGATCAAAAGTCGTACCGCCGAACTAACCCGCGCGCTGAATGAAGCCGAACAACAACAACACCAGCTCAGCAGCCTGAATCAGGAACTCTTCGCTGCGCGCCAAGCCGCCGAATCCGCCAACCGCCTGAAGGGTGAATTCCTGGCCAATATGAGCCATGAAATTCGCACGCCGATGAACGGCATCATGGGCATGGTCGACCTGACCCTGGAAACCGAGCTCACGCGTGAGCAACGCGAATATCTCGAACTGGTAAAAACCTCGGCCAACCACCTGCTCAGGGTGATCAACGACATCCTCGATTTCTCCAAGATCGAAGCCGGCAAGCTGGATATCGAAGAAGTCGAGTTCGACCTGCTCGACCTGATCGGCGACACCCTGAAATCGTTGACGCCGCGTATCGCGTTGAAACATCTGGAGCTCACCTGCGACCTGAGTCTGGATACGCCGCGCTTTGTCGTCGGCGATCCGGTGCGGCTGCGCCAGATATTCATCAACCTGCTCGGCAACGCCGTCAAATTCACCGAGCGAGGTTCGGTCGGTCTGGCCATCACGAATTGCCAACAGTCCGGCGAGCAAGCCCATCACTGCCTCGAATTCACGGTGCATGACACGGGCATCGGGATTGCGGCAGAACACCAGAGCACGATCTTCTCCGCCTTCTCGCAAGCCGATGGTCAGGTCACCCGCAAATATGGCGGCACCGGCCTGGGCCTCACGATCACCAAGCAACTGGTTGAAATGATGGGGGGCCGCATTCGGGTGGAAAGCGAGTCCGGCCAAGGTTCGGGTTTCATTTTTCAGGTCTGGCTCGGCAAAGCCGCGTGCCCGGAAGACATCCAGCGTCAGGAAGCTGAACTGAACAACCAGCGGGTACTGGTGGTAGACAAAAATGCCGCCCATCTACGCCTGCTGT
>JBBQQT010000101.1:0-13936 GCA_038215555.1 Burkholderiales bacterium
GGAAACGCTGCACCAAACGAGAGGCGTCATCCGCATTGGGGATGCCGCCCACGCCCAGCCGGAAGACGATCTCGCGTTCCTGGCCATCAGCCAGTGTGAAGCCGACCTGAAGTGCGGCGCACGGGTCAAAACCCGCGCCGAACTTGCCGGACAGATGCGTGCGACGCATCGCCGCCGGGTTTTCCAGACTGCCATTGCGGCCGATGAATTCAGTCCGGTCGCAGGTGCTGGTGCGCTGGACGCCGGCGACATCGTCCACGTCGAAGAAGGCGACGCGGCCGGGGAACTCGGTGTTGAACGGATTGCGCGCGTAGAGCGCGCCGCTGAACGGGTCGATTTCCGTGGTGACATGCAGCAGCGATTTTGGCCGCAGATCACCCAGCACCCATTCCACATAGCCGGTGGCAGACAGCCGGCGCGTGCGGCCGGAGACATTGCGCAGTTTCAGCACGCTGAATTTCACCGCCGCATCGACCGCGACATACACCCACAACTCGGAATGAATGCCGGATTCGGTGTGCTCGAACACGCTGTAGCCGAAGCCATGCCGGCTCAGGTACGGCGTCGCACCGCGCCGGGGCAAGGGCGTGGGCGACCAGAATTGGCCGGTATCTTCGTCGCGCAGGTAAAACACCTCGCCGCCGGGGTCGGAAACCGGGTCGTTGTGCCACGGTGTCAGGCGGAATTCGTGGGCGTTCTCGCCCCAGGTATAGGCCTGGCCGCTTTCCGAAATGACGCTGCCGAATTGCGCATTGGCCAGCACATTGACCCACGGCGCCGGCGTGAGTTGAGTCGGCGTAGTGGTGATGACGTACTCGCGCCCATCCGGCGTGAAGCCGCCGAGGCCATTGGTCAGAATCAGCTCGCGCTGGGGCAGTTCGAAGGCGGCGGGCAGTTCCGGGCGTGGAGGCTTCAGCGCCAACAGCGGCATGCGAATAACCGGTGCGGCGGGCCGGTTGAGCTGTTCCGCCAACGTACCCCGACTGTCGCTGAGAATGACCCGGGCGAAGGTCTGGAACAGCGTGCGGTCTTCTTCCGAAATCTGTTCCGCCGAGCGCACGAAGATGCCGCCCGGCCGATCCATCGCCTGCGCTTCCAGGCCCACCGCCACCAGGCCGAGAATCTGATCCTGCAACACTTGCCGGTAACCAGCGCGGTCTTCGTTCCAGATCACCAGATCCACCACCAGCCCCTTCAGCCGCCAGTAGGCATGCGCCTGAATCAACTGGCGCACCAGTTCGACGTTGGCCAGGTCGGCGATGCGCAGCAGGACGATGGGCAGATCGCCGGAAATGGCATAGCCCCAGAGGCCGGATTGGCCGCGCCGATTCTTCAGCAGCACGCTGGCGTCGGCGCGCAGCACAGAGTTGGCGTAGAGAATCGCGCTGGCCAGGCGGCCATAGAGCTGGGCATCGGCCTCGTTCGCGTCGATCTGGCGCAGCACCACCTGGGCATGCGTCCAGGCCAGTTCGAAAACGCGGTCGGCCAGACGCCGATCCTGATATTTTTCGACCAGTTTCAGCGCACCCGCACGGTTGTCACTGATGCCGTACACCAGATCGACATGGGCCGACTGTTCCGGCTCCAGCATGATCCGGCAACGAATCGCCAGTACCGGATCAAGCACCGAACCCTGGCTGCCGGACAACGTCGCGCCCGCCTCCAGCGCTTGCGGCGCGCTGACGCTGCGGCCGCGGCCGATGAAGCGGGCGCGGTCGGTCTCGTAAGAAATTTCTCCCACCTCTGCGTCATGCACCGCCATCAGGTGGAACAACCAAGGCGAGGTTTCCTCGCTTGAGCGCGGTCGGCGAGTACACAGAATGGCGCGGCTGGCCTCGACGATTTCGCTCTGCACAAACAGATTGCTGAACGCCGGATGCAGCGCATCGGCGGCGGCCGGGGCCAGCACCACTTCGGCGTAGCTGGTGATCTCGATGCTGCGGCGCGTATTGGAACGGTTGGTGATGCGCACCCGGCGCAGCTCGATGTCGTCTTCCGGCGACACGACGATGTCGGTGTGGGTGTCGAATTCGAAATCGTTGCCTTGATTTTTACCGGTATCACGGCGGCGAAACTCGGCGCGTCCTTCCGAGAAGATCGCTTCAAAGTGCTGTGCACGTTGCAAGACGGGCTGGTGCGCAGTCGACCAGGTGGCGCCGCTGGCCACGTCCTTCAGATAACAGAACGTGCCCCAGGCATCGCGCGTGCTGTCTTCGCGCCAGCGCGTCAGCGCCAGCGTGTCCCAGCGGCTGTAGCCGCCGCCGGCCTGGGTCAGCATGACGTGATAGCGGCCATTGGACAGCAACTGCACTTCCGGCGTCGGCGTATCGGGGTTGTCGATCACCCGGATCGGTATCTCCGGGCTGCTGGAGCCGGCCTGCAGGCCAGTGAGTTCGGCGCTATCGGCATAGAACGCCGAGGCGCGCGGAATCCTTTCCTGCAACAACAACAACGTGGCCTGGAACAGCGGATCGGCGGCAAAGCGTTTCTGCATCGGCTGATCCAGCAGCAGTGTGGCCAGGGCGAGCAGGCTCATGCCCTGGTGATGCACCATGTAAGAGCGCACCAGGGTTTGCGACTCGCCGCGCCGTTGCCGGGCGGGCGTGTAGTCGATGGCTTCGTGAAAACCGAAATCGCCTTCCGCCCCGGCGGCAGACAGCCGTTGCAGATTCAAACAGGCCGCTTCGGGCATGACCATCAGCGCCAGCACCGAGGCATAGGGCGCCACCACCAGATCCTCGCCGAGACCGCGCTTCAGGCCCAAACCGGGCACGCCGAAGGCGCGATATTGATAGTTCAGATGGATGTCCACCGTGTTGTAGCCGGATTCCGACATGCCCCACGGCAGGCCGCGCAACTGGCCATATTCAATCTGCCGCGCCACCGCCGCGCGGGACGTCTGGTCGAGCAGGGTATTGGCATAGGTCGGCATCACCAGTTGCGGCATCAGGTACTCGAACATCGAGCCGCTCCACGACAGCAGAATCGGCTCGCCGCCGGCTGATGTCAGCAGACGGCCCAACGCGAACCAGCTTTCCTGCGGCAACTGGCCCTGCGCGATGGCGACGAACACGGTAAGACGTGCTTCCGATGCCAGCAAATCGTAGAAACCGCTGTCGTGCCGCCGCTCGTCGACGCTGTAGCCGATGCTGAGCAGTCGCGCCGCCTTGTCGTACAAGAAACCGTATTCCATGTTGGCCAGTTCGCCGGCCTGCACGGCCAGACGCTGGATTTCGGCGACGCGAGTCTGGGCGAGTGAAGCACCGAGTTCGGCCTGGCGGTGCAGTTCGATCAGCCAAGCGGTTTGTGCGGCCGAGGTCACCGGGTGCAGTTGGCTGGCCGGTTGGCTGGCCCGATGCGTCGAGAGCGCCAAAGCCATGCCGGCCAGCGCGCGCAGGCTGGGCATGGCGGCGACTTCCGGCGCGCTGCCCAAACCATCCGGCGCATCCGGCAGCGCACACCACGGCGCCAACAAAACCAGATCGTCGCGCGTGCTCTGGCATTGCCGCAGCAGCGTCCGCGCCCACCAGCCGGACTGGTTTTCGGGCGTCTGCCAGTACGCTTCGGTGATCGCTTCGGCGCAGCGCGTCAGCCGTTCCAGCAAGCGCCAGGCGGCTTGCAGCGTGGCAGGCGGGGCGTTTTGTGCGGTGGCCAGGTCTTTGCGGAACTGGGTTAGCGGCGCAGGTTCGGGCGTGCCGGCGGCTTCAGCAAGCACATCCAGGGTATCGGCCAGACCAGCCAGAAAACGTGGCGCAAGAATCGGCTGATCGAGCAGCCCGATCAGGCCGGCGCGCAGGGTCAGCAGATGGCCGGCCAGATTGCCGCTGTCCACCGTCGAGATGTAGATCGGGTGCATCGGCTGCAAGCTCTGGGTGTCGTACCAGTTGTAGAAATGACCGCGATGCCGCTCCAGCCCGGCCATGCTGGTCAGCGCATGTGCAGTGCGTTCGACCAGTTGCCCGGATGCGATGTAACCGAAGTCGTGAGCCGACAAGTTGGCCAGCAGCGACAGCCCCATATTGGTTGGCGAAGTGCGATGCGCCAGCATGCCGGAGCGGTATTCCTGATAGTTGTCCGGCGGCAGCCAATGGTCGTCGGGGCCGACGAAGGTCTCGAAAAAAGCCCAGGTCTTGCGGGCGATGCGACCAAGAAAGCGGGTTTGCTCGGCCGACAAGCGTGCCGCGTGCCGCGCCTGCGGCAGGCTGATCCACCAGGCGATGAGTGGCGAGACCAGCCACAGCAACAGAATCGGGGCCGCCACCGACAGCGCCGTCGGTCCCGTGCCGACCAGCGCATGCATGGATAAATACAGCGCCGTGGCCACCGCCAGCACGGGTGCGGCCAGCATGCTCAGGAAAGCGGCTGCGAGATCGCCTCGACTCTGCCGTTCCTGGTCACCGGACGGATTCCACTCCAGCAGCCGTTGCCGCGTGAACAGCAAGCGGCCCAGCGTGCGCAGCATCGCATCCAGGTTATAGAACGCCTCATGCGGCAGCATGGCCAGGCTAAAGCCGGTTTGCAGCAGGCGCTGGCCGGCGGTGTGGGCGACGGTGGCGAAATGTTGGGCCGGCCGCATGTCTTCCGATTTTCGCAGCACATCGAGAAAAGTGACCAGCAGTGGCGGAAACATCAACACGCCCAGCACCGCCAGGGTCCAGAAACCCGCTGCGGCGAACTGCGTCCAGCCGAGCAGCAACAGCAGCGTCAAGACGACCGGGATCAGGCTGCGGCGCAGGTTGTCGAACAGCTTCCAGCGCGACAGCAGCGACAGCGGATTTTTCCGCCAACGCCCATCCGCGACCGGCGCCCACGGCAGCAGCCAGGCCAAGAGCTGCCAGTCGCCGCGTATCCAGCGATGCCGGCGGTTGACATCGGCGCCATAGCGGGCCGGATATTCCTCGTACAACTGTACATCGCTCAACAGCCCGGCGCGGGCATAACAGCCTTCCAGCAGGTCGTGGCTAAGGATGCGGTTTTCCGGAAAGCGGCCCTTCAGCGCCTGTTCAAAGGCGGCGACGTCGTAGATGCCCTTGCCGATGAACGAACCTTCACGGAACGCATCCTGATACACATCCGAGACCGTGCGGGTGTACGGGTCGATGCCCGGCTCGCCGCTTTGCAGGCGGGCATAGCGCGTTTGCGGCTGATTGCCGGCGGGCAGGCTCGTACTCACGCGCGGTTGCAGGATGCCGTAGCCGATGCAGACACGACCCAAAGCGGCATCGAACACCGGCCGGTTGAGCGGATGCGCCATCGCACCGACGAGCTGGTGCGCGGCGTCGCGCGGCAACTGCGTATCGGTATCCAGCGTGATGACGTACTTCACGCCAGCCAGCAGCGCGGTATTGCCGACCAGCAGCGAGAAACCGTCGCGCTTGCCCTCGCGCAGCAAGGCGTTCAGGTCGGCCAGCTTGCCGCGTTTGCGTTCGTAGCCCATCCATTTTCGGTCGTGCGGATTCCAGCGGCGGGGGCGGTGCAGCAGGTAGAAAACCGTGTGGTCAGACTCGGCATATTTCGCATTCAACTCTTCGATCCGCGTGCGCGCCAGCGCCAGCAGCGCCGCGTCATCCGGCAGCGCTTCCCCGCTTATACCCCCCGGGGCTTCCCCGCTTATACCCCCCGGGGCTTCCCCGCTTATCCCCCCCGGGGCTTCCCCGCTTATCCCCCCCGGGGCTTCCCCGGCGGCATCGCCCAAGTCGGTCAGCAATGCGAAAAACAGATGGCTGTCGCGGTTGGCGAGAAAGCGCACTTCCAGCGCCTCGACCAGGCTTTCGATGTTGTGCGGACTGCTGATCATCGTTGGAATCACCACCAGCGTGCGACATTCAGCGGGAATGCCACTCGAATAATCCATCCGCGGCAGCGGACGCGGCGCCACCAGCAAGGTCGCCAGCCAGTTGACCAGCGCAACCGCAAGTTGGCTGGCGGCGATCCAGGCCAACACGCCGGTGAGCGCCAGCAGCCAGGTTGCCATACCATCGCTGATGCTCAGCAGGCCGGCGGCAAGCAGCAGCGTCAACAGCACAATCGAACCCAGATAGAGGAACAGCGGCCGGCCCCCCAGCTTTCTGCGCAGCCGCGTCGTCAGCGGCGGGCGCGCCTGAACAGCCGCTTCCAATACCGGCAGGCCGGCATCGATCAGGTAGTAGCCGACATGCGCGCTGCGCTCGGTTTCGCCGCCATGCATCTCACTTTGCATCTCACTTTGCATCTCACTTTGCACCACGCTTTGCACCACACTCGCCCGCGCCAGTTCGATGGCCTGGCTGGCAATGAGGTCTTCGCTCCGATGGCTGGTCTTGGCAATTTTCTCGATGGCATGGCGGTAGCGGTCGCGGCTGGCGAAGTCCATGCCGGAGTAGGCCGCAGCCGGGTCGTCGCGCAAAATGCGTTCGACCACGCTCATCGCCTCGACAAACTCGCGCCAATCCAGCGTGCCCAACAGACGCAGGCTGCCGATGCTGTTGCTGATCGAGACCTGATCGGCGGCTTGTTGCTGATTGCCGGCGCGCACCAATTGCTCGATGTTCAGGCCCGACTCGGCCAGTTGCTGTTCGATCCAAGTCAGCGGCAGCGCCAGCGCCGGACCCTGGCCTTGCAGGCGACGGGCGAACTCGGACACGAAAGGCGCGGTCATCGCCGGCTTTGCGTGCGCCATGTCGGCGATCACCAGAATCAGGCTCTTGGCATCGACGCGGGTGATATCAATCAGCGTATCCGCCCAGGTCGCGGCCAGGTCGCACTCGACTCGGCCGGCGGCGATGCGCACCGCGACGCGGCGCAGGTTCTCGATCAGCGCCAGGCGCAGCATGATCGGTATCGCCCATAACTCTCCCAGGCGCAGCGGCGTGAGGGTCTGATAGGCGGCGACGAAACGGCTCAGGCTGTCCGGGTCCACCCGGCCATCGCCGTGCGCGATGGTTTCCAGCGCGATGTCGTACACCCTCGGCAACCCTGCCGATGCACCCTTGGCCAGGCAGGGGAGCTCGCGGCTATAGCCCTTGGGCAAGTGGCGGCGGGCGGTGCGGATCTGCTCTTCGATCAGATAGAAGTTATCGAGCAGCCATTCGCCGGCCGGCGTGATGCGTTGCTTGGCGGTCACCGCCGCAGTCAGTTGGTGGCTGGTGGCGATCAACACTGCTTCGTTCGCAGCCAGGCGTTTCAGCAACGGGTCGGGCACGCGGTTTGACGACAACGGGTGCATACCGGCCAGGCGCACACCGTGCAGCGCCATCTGGTCGCTGCTGAACAGTTCAGCGCGCAGCGGCGGCTCGTCGGCGAAAGGCGCGTCGAATGAGGTTGCGAGGGATTTCTTTATGGCGTGTACGCGGTCAAGCAGCACTCTGGAACCCTTTGATTCTGTCGGCTTCGGATGGCGCACGGAGGCGGCTATTCAGGAAAGGCTGATCAAGTCCTTCGACACGCTCGGGACGAACGCTGACCATTGCGCTAACCCACTTGTTCAGTGCTTTCATCGAGCCCTAAACGCCTCTCGCCCCGGCGTCGGTTGGTGATTTTCAGGCCCAGTTTCACGGCTTCTATCTCGATGCTGATATCGATCACCACCATCTGCAGTTCATGCCCGCCTTCATCTGGAACGGCTTCGACCCTGACCGTCACCTCGGGGCGACGGTGGGTCGCCAGCAGCACAATCTCGCAATGCTTTTTGCGCTTGCTGTTCAGCACTTCATCGAAAAACTGGTTGAATACCGGCAAACAACCTGGCTGCACGAAAGCGGCGAAACGATAACGACCCATTTGCGAACGTCTGATGTCAAGCAGGATGGCGGCGGCCAGATTGAGCTGACTGATCACGCCCTGCGCATCCAGCGTGAAATAGGCCACCGGCGCGAAGTCGTAAATATCGGCATATTTCTCACGCAAGGCATCAGCTTCTGCATAGGAACGATGCAGTTCCTCGTTATGCATTTCCAGTTCGATCTGGTGGACATGAAGCTCATGCAACAGACGTTTGGTATCGCCCGGCGAGACCATTTCCGCTGGCGGCGATTGCAGCAGGCGCGCCTCGGCGCGCTGGCGCAGGTTATACGGATTTGCACGCATTCGATGTTTCGTCACCACCGCCGGCATTAATTCAAACAGTCTCTGGTATTCCGTTTTGACCACCCGATAGCACTCGCACGCCCGCGCCTCCAGGCCAGGGCGATCGATTACCGTGATATGGCCGCGGCTGTATTGAATCAGGTCGGCTGCCTGAAGTTTTCCAGCCGCTTCGGTGACCGCTTCGCGGCGCACGCCGAGCAGGCTGGCGATCAGTTCCTGGGTCATGTTGATCTGGTTGCCAGACAATTGGTCGAGGCTGAGCAGCAACCAGCGGCACAACTGCTGGTCGACGGTGTGGTGGCGGTTGCACACCACGCTCTGCGCCATTTGCGTCATCAGCGCCTGGGCGTAAGCCAGCGCCAAGCGTTGCAGGCTGCCCGCCTGTTTCAGCTCCCAGCACATCACCTGCGCCAGCAAGCGATACGCCACACCCTCGCTCTGCACGACCATTTTGTGGGTGGTGGTTTTGCCGCCCAGCACCTGCGGAACGCCAACCAGGCCATCGTTGCCGGTCATCGCCAGTTCTGACGAGGAGCCGCTCTCGGTGACAAAAACCAGCGAGACGATGCAGTTGACCGGGAAATAGACGTATCTCAGTGACTCGCCAGGCTCATAGAGAACCTGCCCGAGGTGCAAGGTAACCAACTCCAGATCGTCCACCAGGCGAACAAATTCATCCGCCGGCAGCGCCGCCAGGATGCGGTTCCGGCGCGGGCTATTGCTCAATTCATCCATCGCGCTTTCCTCCCGTTATGTGGCGATGCTAGCCACAACGCGTTGATTTCGCAGGGTGCGTCGTACACACCCTACGCCCTATCCTATTGCGGCATCACAACCGGCTAAACCACCTTGCGTCCGCTGATGACTCTAAGCAACACAACCACAATGGCAATGACCAGCAGGATATGAATGAAACCACCCAGCGTGTACGAAGTGACCAAGCCAAGCAGCCACAGGATCAACAGCACAACAGCAATCGTATACAGCATGACCGTCTCCTTTTATCGTTTGTGATACACCCAACTTCCACCCAACTTCCACCCAACTTCAGCGCCACGCTCGCCGGAAAAAGCGTCCCGGCAACCGTGGCAAGCCGTTTTGGCAGATAGATGCGCTTACTTCAGCCGCATGTCGTTCTTGACGTTGGAAACGCCCTTCACGCTGCGCGCAATTTCGGCCGCCTTGTTGATGTCAGCCTGAGAGTTGACGTAGCCGCTCATCTGGACGACACCCTTGAAGGTTTCGACGTTGATCTCGGCCGATTTCAAAGAGGCGTTCTCGAAGATGGCGGCCTTGATCTTGGTGGTAATGACCGTGTCGTCAATATATTCACCGGTGCCCGATTGGGTGGCGGTTGAAGCGCAGCCCATGAGAGATGCCAGCATCACGGCGGAAAGTAAAGAGGTTAAACGAGTGGGAAATTTCATGTTGGGACTCCTTGATAAAGATGAACTTGCGTACCGCTTGAGTACGGAATGTGACCAAGCGGCGGTCTTTAAATCGTGTTGCGTTCTACTTGACGGCTACCCAGGCGTTATCTGAGCAAACCGCGCCCAAGCCGCCAAGCGAGCCAGCCACGACTCAACCAGACGCCCGCGCGTTGCGGTCGCCAGAGCGCCAGCAACAAGGCGGCGCCCGCCCACAAAATAGGGTGGCGGCGGAAGTAACCGAGTGCGGCCATACCTTGATCGGCCAGCGCCAGCGGCGCACGCCAAGGCAGCATGTTTTGCGCCAGCAAGCGGCGCTGAATGTCTGATTGCGCCAGCAGTTGCTCGCGGCGTTTGATCAGTCGGGTGAGTTTTTGGGTCATGTCTGGTCCTGTCTCATGGCTTCAACATGGTTTCAATTCATGGCAGCAACTGGCGCCGATCCTTGGCCAATTCCGCCAGGCTGGCTGCGAACAATCGGGGTTTGGTGTGGATCTTGTGCAGCGCCACCCCCCAAGCCGCCGCGCCGCCGGCCAGAAACAACGTGGTCAAGCCGGCCAGCACCAGCAAACGGTGACCATCCCAGAACGCCACCACCACCAGCATCGCCAACAGAAGCACGCCCACGCCCAGACAGAACAGACCGACCAACATCACGGCCAGCAATGAAACCAGACGCTCTCGCTCTTCTTCCAGATCGTTCGAGAGCAGATCGAGCCGGGTGAGGGCGATGGCGGCCAAGGTGGCGGCAAGGGTTTTCAGGGATTCATACAACCCCGTGCTGCCAGACGCGGTTTCTTCGCGCATGAGCGTGACCCTCTTTCTCAGCGCCGACCCATCAGGAAGCCGAGCATCAGCCCGATGCCGGCGGCAACGCTGATCGCTTGCCAGGGATTTTCGTGCACATAGACGTCCGTCACTTTCGCGGCTTCCTTGGTGCGTACCACCAACTCAGCCTGTGCATCGGCCATCTTCGCCTTTGCCACGGCAAGCGACTCTTCCGCTTTGGCGCGGACGGATGCCACCACCTCGCCGCCTTGATTGGCGGTGGCCTTGATCAGCGCCTCGGCATCCGCCAGCACGACTTTGAAATCAGCCATCAACTGCTGTTTGGTTACTTCGGGGAATTCTGCAAGGGACGAACCATATTGTGTGTTCATGAATATTTTCTCCTTTAGACACCGATGCCAGATGGCGTCGTTCTTGGCGTGATGAACAGCAACTTGTTTGCCGACATCGCGCCGTGTCACCACTTCACTTTCACTATGGCCGCCGGCACGGAGGGCGTCTGTTCGCTAGCGCACTTAGGAAATAAAGTTCGTAGGCGTTAAGGAAACGCTGATTAATTCGATTTCGTCGTTCCCGCGAATGCGGGAACCCAGTTAAGTCAAGGCACTGGATGCGGTCGCTGACGTCTCTGCCAATGCCATACACACGCTGCACCACCACTTCGCCTTCGTAATGCCGCAGCCTCCCGTTCTGTAATGACACGGTCGTTACGCAATGTTATGGTGGCTGGCATTGATTGAACCCAGGACACCGCCATGAAAGCCGCCACCTCGACACCACCTAGCCGCGATACGCTGAACCTGCGCATTCCCGCTGCAGAGCGCAACCTGATTGACCGTGCCGCCAATTCGACCGGCAAGACGCGGACGGCTTTCATCCTCGAAGCGGCACGGCGTGCGGCGGAAGAAGCCTTGCTTGACCGCGCCATTCTGTCGGTTGGCGCTGAGGCCTATGCCGAATTCCTGAAGCGGCTTGATGCCCCGGCGCAACCGAGCGAACGACTGCTGCACACGATGCAGGTCACCCCGCCCTGGGTTAAGAGTTGATGCTTTCAGCGCCCGAACCGCTTGCCGCGCGGCAACAGATCGCCGCGTTCAACTCCGGCATTGCCAGCCTGGACGAATGGCTGCAACGTCGCGCCGCGCATAACCAGGCCAGTGGCGCTTCTCGCACCTTTGTCACCTGTGATGAAAATCTTGTGGTGGGTTACTACGCCCTGGCTTCCAGCGCGATTGCACCGGCCGCTGCGCCAGGACGATTCAAGCGCAACATGCCTGACCCGATCCCGGTGGTCGTGCTAGGAAGATTGGCCGTGGCGCGCTCACACCAGGGGCAAGGACTTGGCCGCGCCTTGTTTCAGGACGCAGGCCGCCGTGTGATTCATGCCGCCGAAGCGATCGGCATTCGTGGTTTGCTGGTACATGCGCTGTCGGAGGAAGCCAAAACCTTCTACCTGCGCCTTGGCCTGGAGGAATCGCCGCTGGAAACCATGACGTTGATGGTGACAGTCGCCGATTTGCGCGCTGCGTTGCACCACCCTACCCCTGCGGCTTCCGATCACTGACATCTCTGCCAATGCCTCGGTAGCCGATAAAACGGCTGGCTGAATCGAATATCGGTTCACCGCTGACTTGCAGATATTGCATGCTGCCGTTGGCACTGCAGCGGCTGTAGACAAAATCGAGGAAGGGCCTGCGATTGGCAATGTTGGCGTCGAGCTGCGCCCGTTCGTCAGCGTTCCAGACGCCTGCCGAGAGCAGGTTGGTCGTTCCGATCGGGGCGTCGGCTTCGATGCCGAGCATCTCGAATACCGGGCCGGAGATTTCGGTGAATTTGCCGTCGGCGTCCTGTTCCCAATACCAGTCGGATGACAACTCGGTAAAGCTCTTGAAGCGGGCCTCGCTCACGCGCAATTCGGCCGTGCGTTCCTGCACGGTCTGTTCCAGCACCTTGTTGTAAATATCCAGTTTTTGATACAGCAGGCGCACTTCCAGCAGGTTGTGGATGCGGGTCTGCACTTCGACCAAATCAAACGGTTTGCTGACAAAATCTTTCGCGCCGGCTTGCAGTGAGCGCAGCTTGTGGCCCGGTTGCGCGGTAATCACCAGCACCGGCAGATAAGCGTCGGTCTCGATTTCCTTCAAGCCTTGCATGACCTGAAACCCGTCCATTTCCGGCATTTGCAGATCGAGCAGAATCAGGTCGTAGCGATGTGCCCGATGCAAGGCGCAGACCGCGCGTGGATCGGTAGTCGTGGTGATGCGCTGGTAACCCGCTTCGCGCAGCATCTGCTCCAGCAACAGGATATTGGCTTCCTGGTCGTCCACGATCAGGATGCTGGCGTTGAGAATTTCGTGTGTTTCAAGCATGACCGGCTTCCTTGTTGAATCGTTCAGGCGTGACATGATGGACTGGCGACATGGGCGCCAAGCCGTGATCCGCTGCGTAATGCAAAGCGACATCCAGCGCATCCATGAACTCCTCGACCTTGATCGGCTTGGTCAGATAGCGGAAGAAGCCGGCTTTGATTCCCTTCTCGATATCACGCGGCATGGCATTGGCTGATATCGCCATGATCGGGATATGCGCGGTGGCCGGGTTTTCGTGCAGAATTTTCAACGCGCCATAGCCGCTGATGCCGGGCAAATTGATGTCCAGCAAAATCACGTCCGGCTGCAGCGAGATCGCCATCTGGATGCCCAGATAACCGTTGATGGCAGTCAGCAGGCGTAAATCGCTGCGCCGGGCAATCAATTGCTCGACCAGCAACAGATTGGCCGGGTTGTCTTCGACATAGAGCAGGCTGTGCTGCGGATGCAGCGCGTCCGCCGGCAGCGCTTCAGGCGCCAACACGCCGGTCGCGCCCAAGCTGTCCATGATCAAGGCCGGCGCTTTGCTGGCTTCCAGTTCGAACCAGAACATGCTGCCGACGCCAACATGGCTCTCGACACCGATGGCGCCGCCCATCAATTCGACCAGTTGTTTGGTGACCACCAGACCGATGCCGGTGCCTTCTTCCGCACCCGCCTCCTGCCCGAGTCGATTGAACGGCTGAAAGATTTGCGCCAATTGCTCGGGTGCAAGGCCGGCGCCGGTGTCTCTGACACGGACGCGCACGCGGTTTTCGCCACGCATCACGCACTGAACGCTGACTTCGCCGCCGGGCCGGTTGTATTTGATGGCATTCGACAGCAGGTTGATCACCACCTGCTTGACCCGGGTTTGATCGGCATGAACGTAGAACTGAGCGTCCAGGCTCGGGAAGCTGATCTGGATGCCGCGTTGATGCGCCTGCGGTTCGATCATGGCCTGACACTCTTTCAGCACATCGGTCAGCGACATCGATTCCTGCGACAACGACACCTTGCCCGATTCGATCATCGACAGATCGAGGATTTCATTGATCAGGCGCAGCAGATACCAGCCGGCTTGCAGAATCTGGTCGATCGACAGTTGCTGCGTCGAGGTCGGCGGGGGTTTGCCGGAGGCGATCAACTGCGCGAAGCCGAGCACGGCATTCAGCGGCGTGCGAAGTTCATGGCTCATGCTGGACAGGAATTCCGATTTCGCCTGATTGGCTTTCTCTGCTGCCGCTTTCGCGCCTTCCAGTGCGATGTTGCTTTTCTGCAGCGTTAGCTCGAACTGCTTGCGCTCGG
>JBBQQT010000102.1:0-13880 GCA_038215555.1 Burkholderiales bacterium
GTCATTGGTGACGTAGTGCAGCACGCAGGCATTGGCACCGCCGGCGACGATCGAGGTGTAGGCGGGCGCCTGACAGCCGCCCTTGCGGAAGTGATAAAGCAATTCCGCCTCGATTTCCCATTCGCCCATGCCAGGCCGGCAGGCTCGCAGCGCGGCCAGATGACCCGCGGCGGAAATGTCGGCGGCGCGCTGCATCAGGTCGAGTTCGTGGGCATCCTTGAACAGCCGCATCTCGTCGATGATGGCGCGTGCATCGAGCAGGGTCGTGGGTGCGCTGACGCCGGTGCGGGCCTTGCTGCGCACCGCGTTCAGCCAGCCCAGCATGCGTGCATCCCAGGCCGGGTCGAAGCCGATGGCGTAGTGCAACGACGGCTGGTTTTCCAGCAGTTTGGGCAGTTCTTCATCCAGTGCGTTGTAGGCGAAGGTGGCGTCGAAACGGAACAGTTCTCGCGCGGCTTCCGGGCCGAAACGAAAGCCGTCCCAGATTTCGCGTTCCATATTCTTTTCGCGGCAGAACAGGATGTGTTCTGGTGGGATTGTGTCCGAATCACCGGCGATCAGAACCAGCACCGCTTCCGGTTCCGGAAACGCGGTCAGGTAATGGAAATGGCTGTCGTGGCGATAAGGGAAATGCGCATCGCGGTTGCGAATGACTTCCGGCGCGGTGGCCAGAATCATCACGCCGGCGCCCATTTTTTCGATGATGCGGTCGCGACGGGTGCGGTGAATAGCGATGTCAGGTTGCATCAGGTTGTCTCGCTTGATTAAGTTCATCATCAAGAGACGCAAGCCGCGCCGGGGTTCCCACGTCTTCCCAGCGGCCCCTGAAATGCGACCCCGTCACGCTGCCTTTATCCATGGCGGCTTTTAACAAGGGCGCCAGCTTGGCTTTGTCACCCTTGACAATGTTGGCAAACAGTTCGGGCCGATAGCAGCCGATGCCGGAGAAAGTCAGTTTCGGCTGCGGGCTGACCTTGCCCTCAATGATGGAGAAATCGCCGCCCGGATGTTGTGGTGGATTGTCGACCAGAATCAGGTGGGCGCGGTGACTCGGGTTGGACGTCATGTCGGCCAATGCAGACAGGACGCTGGCGTAGTCGAATTCAGCGTAGACATCGCCATTGGTCACCAGAAACGGCGCCTCACCGAGCAAGTCGCGCGCGTTGGCGATACCGCCAGCGGTTTCCATCGGTTCGGGTTCGCGGGAATACTGGATGCGCACGCCGAACGCCGCGCCATCGCCAAGGGTGTCTTCGATCTGCTGGCCGAGGTGAGCGTGGTTGATCACCAGGTCGGTAAACCCGGCGGCACGAAGACGTTCGATCTGCCAGACGATGAGCGCTTTGCCACCGGCTTCCAGCAAGGGCTTCGGTGTGTGATCGGTGAGCGGACGCATGCGCTCGCCGAGACCGGCGGCGAGGATCATTGCCTTGAAAGGGAAGGGCGGCATCAGAACGTGTAGCCGGCTTCAGCCTGCTTGCCTTCGACGGCGTCAAGCAGGCGCAGGAAATCTCCCAGACCGTTGTAGCGGTTGCAGGCGCGGCGCAGATAGTCCATCACCAGCGGCATGTCCTTCAGATAGCCGGTCTTGCCATCGCGATGGCAAAGTCGGGCGAAAATGCCGAGCACTTTGATATGGCGCTGGACGCCCATCCATTCGAAATCGCGATAGAACTCGCCGAAGTCGGCATGCACCGGCAAACCGGCTTTGCGGGCGGCTTGCCAGTAGCGCACCAGCCAGTCGAGCACGCGATCTTCGTCCCAGCGGATGTAGGCGTCCTTGTAGATCGAGGCGAGGTCGTAGGTGATCGGGCCGTAAACCGCGTCCTGGAAGTCGAGCACGCCAGGGTTGTCACCGTTTTTTTCAGCCTCGGTCAGCATCAGGTTGCGCGAATGCCAGTCGCGATGCACATATACCTGCGGCTGCGCCAGATTGTTGGCCAGGATGCGCTGAAAGGTCTGATCAAGCACGATCTGCTGGTCGGCATCAAGCTGGAGGTTCAGATGACGATTCAGGTACCAGTCGGGAAACAGCTTCATTTCGCGCGTCAGCAGTTCGGTATCGTAAGGCGGCAGGTCGCCTGGCTGGCTGGCGAGTTGTATCTTGATCAGGCTGCTGTTGGCGTCGAGATAAAGACGGTCAGCACAACCTGGATCTGCTTCCAGTGCGGTCAGATAAGTGGTGTCGCCAAAATCGGACAGCAGCAAAAAACCTTCCGCCAGATTTTCCGCCAGGATTTCCGGCGTATTGGCGCCGGCCGCGCGGAACAGGCGGGCGACATGGACGAAGGGTTTGCAATCTTCATGACTCGGCGGTGCGTCCATCACGATGTAATTGCGTGTTTCGCAACGGGCGCGGAAGTAGCGGCGAAAACTGGCATCGGCGGAAGCCGGTTGCAAATCGAGCAGGGGGGCGGGGAGAACCGTACGAATCCAGGCGGTCAAACGTTCCAGGCGTTCCAAAGCTATAATCCGTCGCTCAAAAAAACCCGCGAATTCTATCATTCCCCCCATGCCGCCCGCCGCGCCTCGTGCTGTTCCCCCCTTTGCGCGCCTGCTTTTGCCTCTTTGCCTGACGGCGGCCTGTATCGAAGCCTTCGCGGCGACAGGCGTCATGGAACCGGCCGCGCAACTCAAAAGCAGCACCCAACTGACCCCTGCCGGCAGGACTGTATCGCCTGGCCCCACTTTTTTTGAAGCTGACCGCATCCAGGGGCATGATCAGCGCGAACTGGTTGCCGATGGCAATGTGATGATGCACAACGCGCGCGAGCGGTTGCAGGCGGACTCGATTCGTTATGACACTTCCTCTGATCTTGCCGAGGCAAACGGGAATGTGGTGTTCATGCGCGACCAGGATCGGATCCAGGGCAGTTCGTTGAAACTGAAACTGGCTGCGCGTCTTGGCGAGATGCAGGACGTGCGCTTCCGGCTTCAAGGTCAAGATGCCAAAACGGTGCATGGTGAAGCTGCAAGCCTGATTTTTGCGGGTCCGGATGTATATCGGATGAAGGATTCCTCATACACCACCTGTGCGCCTGACAATCCGGACTGGCAACTGATGATGGACGATCTTCAGCTTGATTTCGTTCACAGTCTTGGCTCTGCGCGTAATGTGAAGGTGCGGTTTCTTGATACGCCGATTCTCTACACGCCCTGGATCGATTTTGCGTTGGATGACCAGCGCAAGAACGGTTTTCTGTCGTCGACCTATGGCGCTTCGGATGCCCGCGGCCTGGAGTTGATGATGCCGTGGTACTGGAATATTGCGCCCAACCGCGATGCCACCATTACGCCGCGACTGATGACCAAGCGTGGTTTGCAGATCGGGGGCGAATTTCGCTATCTGGAACCGAAATACAGTGGGGAATTAGAGGGCGAATACCTGCCGAATGATCAGGTAGCTGGCAGCAACCGGCATCGGGTTCGCTTCAGCCATCGGCAGACATTCGATGCCAACTGGTTCGGCTCGATGGAATATCAAAATGTGTCGGACGATAGTTACTTCTCCAATCTGTCGAGCCAGGCCAAACTGACTTCACAGGTCAATCTGGTGCGCCAGGCCAACCTCCGCTACAACGGCGGCTGGTGGCAAGCGAGCGGACTGGTGCAAAGCTTCCAGACGTTGCAGGACCCTTCCGCCGCGCTGGTTGTTGAACCTTACAGCCGACTGCCGCAACTGACGCTGACCGCATCGCGTGATATCAACTGGGGCAACAAGGGCGTTGATCAGGCCGCTATTGCACCCGGCATGCGGTTTGATTTCAGCAGTGATCTGGTTTACTTCGACCATCCCGGTGACAGTCGGGTCCAGGGCGCGCGCGCGCATGCCAACTCCAGCTTCAGCTTTCCGATCCAAACGCCGTACTCGGTGGTGACGCCGCGGCTGGGTTGGTATCTCAGCCACTATGCACTGGACGATTCAACACTCAACCTGCCGGATAGCCTGGGCAATACCGGTTTTGCCGATACAACCCGCAGTCTGCCGATGTTCAGCCTGGACTCCAGCCTGATGCTTGAGCGCGACTGGCAACTCTTGGGCAAGAACTACACCCAGACGCTCGAGCCGCGGGCGTATTACGTTTACATCCCCTACAAAGACCAGTCGCAGATACCGGTTTTTGACAGCAGTTCGCGGGATCTCTCGTTAGACCAGTTGTTTGGCGAGAACCAGTTCATCGGCGTTGACCGTATCAATGATGCGAATCAGCTCACCCTGGCGGTGACGTCGCGCGTGCTGGATTCGGATAGTGGCGCTGAACGATTTCAAGTCACGCTGGGACAACGCTATTACTTCACCGATCAGCAGGTGACGCTATCCGGTCCGGCTAAGTCGGCAAATTCGACTGAACTGCTTGCGCTAGCCAGTGGTCAGATCAACGCCAGATTGAGGTTGAACGCCGGCATTCAATTCGATACCGGTGAGCGCGAATTGACCAAGGCCAACCTCGGCGGTGCCTGGCGCTATGGCCCGGGACGTTTGGTCAACGCGGATTACCGCTATACCCGCGATTCCCTGGATCAGATCGATGTCTCATTTCAGTGGCCGCTGGCCCCCAAATGGTTCGGTTTGGGTCGACTCAACTATTCGATCCGCGATGCGAGTCTGGTCGAAGGTCTGATTGGCTTCGAATACAACCCTGGCTGCTGGTCGCTGCGCGGTGTCATGCAACAACTGGCGACGACGGAGGCGACTAACACCAGCGCCTTCTTCCTGCAACTCGAATTGCGTGGCCTGACCAAACTTGGCCCCAATCCGCTCGATGTCCTGAAACGGAGCATTACCGGCTATGCCCAAAGTAGCGAAATACCTGAATAAGTCGCGGCGAGTCGCGGCGAATATCCTGTTTGCAGTTGGATGCGCCTTCGCCTGGCAAGGCGGCGTCAGCGCCGCGCCAATCGAAATCGATCGTATCGTCGCGGTGGTCAACAACGCGGTGATTACCGAGTTCGAACTGAAGACCCGGGTCGACCAGGCGGTGGCTCAGCTGGCCGGACAAAAGACGGCGCAGCCGCCGCGCCGCCTGCTGGAAAAACAGTTGCTTGAACGCATGATTACCGAGAAGGCGCTGATGCAGGTGGCGGAAGACACCAACATCCGCTTTGAAGGCTTGGCGCTCGATCGCGCAATCGCTCGCGTCGCCCAGGGCAACAAAATGACGCCGGAAGGCTTCCGCAAAGCGCTGGAAGCCGAAGGCGCCGACTTCAATGCGTTTCGCGAACAGATTCGCACCGAGATGACGATTGCGCGTTTGAAAGAACGCGAGGTCGATAACCGGCTGGTGATTACCGATGCGGAAATCGACAACTTTCTGGCCAACGCTTCGCAAGTCAAGGATCAAGTCGATGAGTTCAGACTCGCTCATATCCTGGTGTTGTCGCCGGAAGGCGCGAGCCCGGAAAAACTGGCCGAGCTGAAGGAAAAAGCCGAAAAAGCGCTGCGCGAACTCAATGCCGGTGCGGATTTCGTGCAGATTTCAGCAGCCTATTCCGACACCCAGAACGCGGTGCAGGGCGGTCTGCTTGGATGGCGCAACGAAGGCCAGTTGCCCAGCCTGTATTCCGCCGCACTGCGCGACATGAAAGCGGGAGATGTGTCGCCGGTGCTGAAAAGCGGCAACGGTTTCCACATCCTCAAGTTGCTCGATAAACGCGGCAAGAATGTGCTGACCGTGATCAAGCAAACACATGCCCGACACATCCTGGTCAAAACCAATGAAGTGGTAAACGACAACGACGCGAGAAACCGCTTGCGGCTGCTGAAGGAACGCATCGAGAACGGCGCCAAGTTCGAGGAGCTGGCCAAATTGCATTCCGATGACCTCTCCGCCAGTCGCGGCGGCGACCTCAACTGGCTGAACCCGGGCGATACCGTGCCCGAGTTCGAACGCACGATGGACGGCCTGCAACCGAATGAAGTCTCGCTGCCAGTGCAATCTCCGTTTGGCTGGCACCTGATTCAAGTGCTGGAGCGGCGCGATCAGGACATCACCGAAGAACGCAAGCGGCTCGATGCGCGCCGCGCCATCCGGGAACGGAAATCTGAGGAGGCGTTTGAGGATTGGGTACGTCAGGCGCGTGACCGGGCCTATGTCGAATACCGCCTGGAAGACTGATGGCAATTGAGGCCAGCTTGCTCTGGCAAAGCAAGCTGGCCAGCCATTGTGATCGCTTGCTGGTGGCCGACAGCGCCTTGCTCGCTGATGGGCGCTGGGCACGAGCGGCGGAGCCGGTGCATGACGTGGAAAATGCCAGCGTTGAACTCGACGCCATGCCTTGGCTGCAACCTGCCGGGCAAACGGTTGTTGAACTTCCAGTCAGCCAGTTTCGTTTGTCGACACTGCCGGTAGCGGGCCGTTTTTATCCGCGCATGGCATTTGCCAGCCTAGCGCAGAGCCCCCGCGATATGCGTGCGACGCACCTGCTTGAGGTGACTGCGGATGTGCTTCGCGTCGATCCTGGTCATCCGCTGGCGGGCAGTGATGCCAAGCTGGTGTTTCGCAGCGAGCCGGACGAACCGACGCGAGGTGTTCGCATGATCGAGCTGTTTGATGGGCCCGGCATGCAAGTACCGGCCCAAGTCGTCGGCACGACCTACCTGCAGCCGCACAGCATGGCGCGGCAAGACACTGCGCCTGACGCGTTGTTCTACGCCGAAGCCCGCATGACGCATCACCTCGATGCCGTATGCCGGGCTGAAATCAGCACGCTTTATGCGCGTTTTCTCAAACCTGGCCAACATGTGCTCGATTTGATGAGTAGTTGGGTGTCGCATCTGCCGGCGTCGTCCGAGGCATTGCAGGTTGCCGGGCTGGGCATGAACCAGGCCGAACTCGACGCCAACCCGCGATTATCCGAGCGCGTTGTGCAAGATCTCAACCTGGATGCTGTGCTGCCCTGGCCTGACGCGCAATTCGATGTCGTGCTGTGCACCGCGTCGATCGAATATCTTCACGACCCGGCGGCGGTGCTGGCGCAGGTCCGGCGCGTACTGAAGACAGACGGCGTGTTTGTCGTCACTTTCTCCGACCGCTGGTTCCCGACCAAGGCGATTCAGGTCTGGAGCGAACTGCATCCGTTCGAAAGACTTGGCCTGGTTCTGGCGCTGCTGCGCGATGCCGGCTTCAATAACCTGCACAGCGAAACCCGGCGCGGTTTGAAACGGCCGGAGGACGACAAGTACATCGATCAGCGACTGACCTCAGACCCCGTCTTCGCCGCCTGGGGCTTCGCCTGAGAATGTTTCCGAATCAGCGCGGCGGCAGCGGCCAACGCGTGTAGCGCAGCTGAGTTGCACCATCAGCACCCCGGTCGATCCAGGCCAGATGCAGGTTGCCGGTGGTATCCAGCGCGATGGCCGGATCGCTTTGTGCGCCGGGACCGGAAGCGGCTGGCAGCGTGAAATTCTCGCCGTAACCGGCAGCGCCCAAGTGCGTCAGCCAGATATCCGCCGTGCCGTCGCGGTCGTCGTCCCAGGCGATGACCAACTCGCCTTGTGCGTTGCCGGCCGCCGCGACATGCCATTGCGCGATGGCATCCCCAAAGCTGTCCTGCGCTTTCTGGTCCTTGACGAAGCGCAGGCCGTCTTCGCCCTGGCCGGTGAGGGCGGCGTAGACATCGTAGCCGGACAGGAAATCGCGTTTGTCGAGCCAGGCTGCGGCCATGCGTTCGCCAAAACGGGTCAGTGCCGGCCGCATCGCGCCGGTGCCGCGTCCCAGGTCGCCGGCAGCCTTGCCAGTGGGATTGCCGCTGGTACGGGTTGGCGTGGTCCAGGTTTTGGCATCCCGGCTTGTGCTGCTGAAAACAACGGTATGGCCGTGCCGGCGATCTTCCCAGACCAGCACCAGACCTTGCGGGCTGGCGGCAAGAACCGGAAAGGTCTGATCGTCGACCGCGGCGGTTGCATCGGCTGGACGCAACTCGCCGGCACGTAATTCCTTGCCATCCACGTTCAAGGCCGACATCCAGATGCGCCGCCAGCGGCCATCCGGCGCGCTCCACGCAGCAAATGCGCCGAGTTGGGGATGAAAGACGATATTGCCTTGGCCGCCGCTTGCCGCCAGTCGGCTTGCCGGTCCCGGACCCGCACTATCGGCGAGGGCAGTGTTGACGCCGGCGGCGTCTTCCCAGATCAGCAAAAAGCGGTCGGCATCGAAAGCGGCGATAGCCGGTTCAAAACACTCGCCGTGACCGAATGAATATTCCTTGAAGGTGTTTGCGGTGTTGGTCTTGACTGCCAGGTAACAAGCCGGCGCACCCGTGCGGTTGTCTTCCCAGGCCAGCGCCACGCTGTGGCCTGAAACCGCCAGGCTGTTGCGGCCGGAGGCGTCGAGATGATGGAACACGCCGGATTGGGCGGCGGCGATCTGAAACACCGTGTCCGTGCTCCGGGCGGGGAGCGCCGTGCAGAGCAAGGCACAGGCGAGCAACATGCGCGCGGCAGTCACGGCTTGCTCCCAAGGAATTCGAGCAGCGTTTGTTTCTGATGGAAACCGCCGCGCACATAGCGGTCATAGTCCTTGAAATCGTCCACCGTCTTGAAGCCGGGAATCTTGGCGACGACCTTGCCTTCCGGCGTCATGAACACGAACAACGGTGTCGCAAACGCGCCGAGGCGGGTGCCAAGTTCGGCTTCCGTCAGGCGCTCGCCGTTGGGCATGCGCAGGCGTTTGCCGCCTTCGGCATCGACATAGATCAGCACATAGTTGTTCGAAAAAAGTTGATTCATGCCGGCATCGGAAAACGTCTTGCGATTGACGTGATCGCACCAGGCGCAGCCGTAGCGGCCGAAGTAAAGCAGGATGGGCTTGTTTTCTGCCTTGGCGCGCGCCAGACCGGCATCAAAGCCGATAAAGGGATAGTTGGGCGGGGGATCAGCCCGCGTGGTGGTTGTCTGCATCAGCGTCAATGCAAGCAACAAGCAGACGTGATAAATAAATCGTTGCATGGTCGTCTCTTTCGTATCTTGTCAGGGAAACGACTTTAACCGGCAGATCAAAAAAAGGAACTGAACGCATGTACCAATCCGCTCGTATCGGCATCATCTCCATCAGCGACCGCGCCAGCATCGGCGTCTACGAAGACAAGGGCTTGCCGGCGTTGAAAGACTGGTTGAATGCCGCATTGCACAACCCGCTCGAATTCGTCGAAAAACTGATCCCCGACGAGCAACCTGTCATCGAGCAGACCCTGATCGAACTCGCCGCGCAATGTTGCCTGGTGCTGACCACCGGCGGCACCGGCCCGGCGCCACGCGACGTGACGCCGGAAGCGACCCTCGCCATCGCCGACAAGGTCTTGCCCGGGTTCGGTGAACAGATGCGCGCGGTCAGCCTGAAATATGTGGCGACTGCAATTTTGTCGCGCCAGGTTGGCGTGGTGCGTGGCAGTTGTTTGATCCTCAACTTGCCCGGCCAGCCCAAGGCGATCAAGGAAACGCTGGATGGCGTCTTCGCCGCCGTGCCCTACGGCATCGATTTGATCGGTGGGCCGTATCTGGAAACGCGAGAAGAGGTGGTCAAAGTGTTCAGGCCAAAGTCGGCTATCAAGCCTCAAGCAACTGCTTGACCACCGCGCCGGCCAGCATCAGCCCGAACAGCGGCATGGAGGAAATCGTGCCGTTTACCGCGCGGGCGCGGCCATGGCTGACTTCTTCCGGCGGCAGCGGCGATGCGCCGGTTTCATCGGTCCAGGCACACAGCACGCCTTTGTGCACGCCGCGTTTGCGCAGGCGTTTTAAGAATTAAGAGAATTAAGACGCCAAGAGAATCAAGGGGCCTGATTCAGGGCCAGGCTCGAATTAAATATGAAGCAAAAGATGTTTCCTTCGCTGCTACGCCCAGATGAAAGGTGCCAGGCGAAAATTGTTTTATCACGTGGAAATTATGTCGACCCAGGCCCTTTTGGCCCTTTTTTACGCGCGCGTTTGGCCTCGTACATCTTGGCATCTGCCGCATTGAGCAGATCGTCGAGCTTGCCGCCATCACGCGGATAAATCGCGTAGCCGATGCTGCATGCCGGCGTCAGGGAAATGCCCTCGTAATAAACCGGCTGGCCGACTTCACGTTCGACCTTGTTGCATAACTCACCGCACAATTCGGTTTCGATACCGACGAACAGCAAGGCGAATTCATCGCCACCCAGCCGCGCGGTGGTATCGGATTTACGCACCACCTGATGTAATCGTCGCGCCACTGCAAGTAACAGCGCATCGCCGGCGGCATGGCCATGCACATCGTTGACCTGCTTGAAATCGTCCAGATCGACGTACATCACCGCGAGGGGAAAATGTTCTTCGCTGGCATGCTGAATGGCCTCATCCAGACGACGATAAAACAACGCCCGATTCGCCAGGCCGGTGAGCGGGTCGTGCGTGGCCTGGTGTTCCAATAGCGTGCCAGCTTGTTCCAGTTCGCTGACTTGTGCGTGGATGATGCGATCATTGCGTTTCAGCGCACGTTGCGTGATTCCGGCAATGGCGACGGCGAGGAGAATGAGTAGGGCACCCAAGGTCAGATGCAGGTTGATCGCCTGGTTGGTCGCCTGCTGCGCTTGTTCCAGGGCGGCCCGGATCAGATCGCGTTCATGCCGGCGCAGCGCTTCGACCACCTCGGTGTATTGCAGGTTGAGCGGGCGCAATTCGGCCGACAGGCGGTTGCGTGCATCGTTTTCCAGCTCGCGCGCCGCCAGATCGCTGATTATTTCTTGCAGAACAATAATTTGCGCTACCAGTAGGTCTTGCCGCACCAGGTTGGCGCGTTCAAAGGCGTCGAGCGGCAACGCCTTCAACTGGGTACGTGCTTCACCGACCAGATAGCCCCACTTGATGTAGAGCTGAAAGTTTTCGTCGCGCTCAAATGGATCCTCTGCCAGCACCTGATAAACCAACGTGTTGTGGCGGTTGTAAGAGGCTTCCTGTAAATCGGTGGCGAGCTGAATTTTGCGGTTGCGCATATCGACGATATCGTTCATGCGCGCCTTCAACTCGGAGATGTGCCAGATCGCATGCCCAACCAGGCCGGCCATCAGGCTGATCAACAACGCGAAGCCCAGCACCAGATAACGCGCCATGGAGCGGGACAATTGATCACGAAGTGAAGCAGCTCGCATTTTGATGACGGATAAGTAGCGGAACAGAGGTATTGCCAGTAACGACAGTGCTGCAAAAATCTTGAGCCATTGGTCAGGATATTGAACACATTAGCGAAACCGACAGGACTCAGGCTGCACCTGCCACATGGCTAAAAAGCACATGGCTAAAGGGGCCAGTTTATCGAGGTGAACTTCTGTGCATTGGGTTGAAATTGGGTTGATTGAACCTGGAAACCCCATTTGAAATGCGTGCAGGTGCGAATTTGTTCGCACAATCAAAGCGTTCAGTGCGAATGAATTCGCACCTACCGATCACGCGCAATAGTTTCTTCCAGCAACTGCTTGACCACCGCGCCGGCCAGCATCAGCCCGAACAGCGGCGGCATGTAGGAAATCGTGCCGTTCACCGCGCGGGCGCGACCATGGTTGACTTCTTCCGGCGGCAGCGGCGAGGCGCCGATTTCATCGGTCCAGGCACAGAGCACGCCCTTGTGTACGCCGCGCTTGCGCAGGCGTTTGCGTACGATGGCCGCCAGCGGATCGACTTCCGTTTTGCTGATGTCGGACACCCGTACCCGCGTCACATCCAGCTTGTTGCCGGCACCCATGCTGGCAGCGACCGGCAGGCCACGTTCGCGCGCGGTGACGATCAGTGCGACTTTGCAGTTGAGCGAGTCAATGCAGTCGATGACGTAATCCGCGTCGGTCGGCAACAGGTCGGGGATGTTTTCCGGCGTCAGGAAGTCGGTCAGCATCGTCAACTGGCAGGCCGGGTTGATGTCGCGGATGCGCGCGGCCATGACGTCGGCCTTGCGCTGGCCGACGGTGGAGAGCAGTGCGGGGAGTTGCCGGTTGATGTTGGAAGTGGTGATGACATCCATATCGACCAGGGTCAAGCGGCCGATGCCGGCGCGCGCGAGCATTTCGGCGCACCAGGAGCCGACGCCGCCAAGGCCGGCGAGGAAAACGTGTTTGTCGGCGAGCCTGAGCAGACCTTCTTCTCCGATCAGAATTTCGGCGCGTTCAAACTGGGGTGCGACGGTCATGAGTAATCGCTCAGGAGAAAAACGGCGAAAAGCTGGCGATCATGCCAGCGAATATGGCCGCGCCGAACCAGTTGTTGTGCAAAAAGGCTTTGAAGCAGCGTGCTGGATCGCGCTCGCGAATCAGCGTGTAGTGATAGACCGCAATCACGGCCGCAACGGCCAGACCGAGGTAATACGGCCAGCCGAGATGCAGTTCCCAGCCGACGAAGCCCAGCAGCGCGAGGGTGATGCCGTAGCAGATCATCACTGCCGTGATGTCATGTCGGCCGAAGGTGATGGCGGATGTCTTGATGCCGATTTTCAGGTCATCGGCGCGATCGACCATGGCGTATTCGGTATCGTAGGCTACCGCCCAGAACACGTTGGCGGCTATCAGCAGCCAGGCGATTGGCGGCACAGCGTCGAGATGAGCAGCGTAGGCCATTGGTATGCCGAAGCCGAAGGCGATGCCGAGATAGGCTTGCGGGATGGCGAGAAAGCGCTTGGTATACGGATAGCTGGCGGCGAGGAATGCGGCGGCCACCGAGAGCTGGATCAGCAACAGGTTCTGCAGCGGCAGGATCAGCAGGAAGGCCGACAAGGCGAGCACGCCAGCCAGGATCAAGGCTTCTTTTGTGCTCACGCGGCCGGCCGCCAGCGGGCGGTTTTTGGTGCGTTCGACATGCGGGTCGAAGTTGCGGTCGGCATAGTCGTTGACGACGCAGCCGGCGGAGCGCATCAGCACGGTGCCGATGATGAAGACCCATAAAACCATGAAATCCGGCTTGCCGAGGCTGGACAGCCACAACCCCCACAGCGTCGGCCAGGCCAGCAGCAGGATGCCGATCGGCTTGTCCAGCCGCATCAGTTTTTCGTATTCGGTGAGGCGCTCGGAGAGTGTCAAAGTTGAACGGTTCATGACAGTTTCAGGGTTTCAGGCAAGAAGACTTCAGTGACCAGGATGGGGTGATTTTGCAGCGCGAACAATGAACGCCGCGCCCACAGTGTGCGCGGCGGCGCGCTCAGATGCCGGGCGGCGTCGCGGTAAAGCGAGTGGCGTCGATCCAGATGCTGGTATTGCAGCGCCTGGCGTTGAATGCGGGGGTTGGTGAACAGCGCAGCGCCCAGCGGCCGATTGCCCAGCCCCGCCAGACCGGCCCAGGGGCCGATGAGACCCGACAAAGGGATAACGCTGTGCGCAAATACTAGCGGAGTCTCGGCATTCAACAACAACACCTCGCGGATCATCGCCAGCCGACCGGGAAATAATTCGAGCGTGCCGAATTCATCCAGATTCGGTCGGCCCAACTGCTGTTTAAGTCGGGTGACGCGAAAATCCGAACAAGACTGCTGCAATCGACGCGTCAGCGAGCCGCGATCGGTCAGCCAGTGGCGCCAGGAGCCTGCTTGCCATGCCGAAGTTAGCCAATCTGTTGTCATGCGAGCGTCTGTTCGATGCGGTTTTTGGAAAACGCGGATTATCCTGCTTTTACCCCCCCGGGACTCTCCTGCTTTTACCTCCGGGCCAATTGATTGATTCAATTGCTTCCAAGAAAATTCAAACTCCTAGTCGATATTCGAGCATCCCTGTATGGACCTTTTTTCCAATTCAATCAGCATCGTCCCCGCTCAGAAAAGTGATCGGCTTTCCCGGCAACAAAAAACATTCAACACATTGATTGGCAAGATCGAGAAGAAACGCGCCTTGTTGGCGGGTTGGGAATCCTCCATTCCGTTATTTCAGCAGCGCTACGCAGCCAAAAT
>JBBQQT010000103.1:0-13392 GCA_038215555.1 Burkholderiales bacterium
GGATGCATGTCGCTGGTGTTGAGGTCGTTCTTCTCGTACCAGGTCGCGGTGGGCAGAATGATGTCGGAGTAAGCGCCGGTGGAGTTCAACCGGAAGTTGATGTCCACCATCAAGTCCAGCTTGCCGACCGGACCGTTCTCGTGCCACTTCACTTCCTTGTTGTCGCGGCCGTCGCCGCCTTCCTGCAGCACGCCGTTTTGCGCGCCCAATAAATGCTTGAGGAAGTACTCGTGGCCCTTGGCGGAAGTGCCGATCAGGTTTGCGCGCCAGACGATCAGGTTGCGCGGCCAGTTGACCGGGTTGTCCGGGTCGGCGAAGGCGACGTCGAGCGCGCCGGACTTGAGCTGTTCGACGATATGCTTGGCGACGCCGGCTTCGTCGGTGGCGCCGGCTTTCTCAGCTTCGGCGACCAGGTCGAGCGGGTTGCGGTTGAAATGCGGTGCGGACGGCAACCAGCCCATACGGGTGGAGACGACGTTGTAATCGGCCAGCGAATAACCCTTGTTGCGGTTCTTGCCGGCAGGGGAGAGCAGGTCGTCGGCCTTGACCGCCTCGTAACGCCACTGGTCGGTGTGGAAATACCAGTACGAGGTAGAGTTCATCTGGCGCGGTGGACGATGCCAGTCCAGACCGAAGGCGATCGGCGCCCAGCCGGCTTGCGGCCGCAGTTTTTCCTGGCCGACGTAGTGCGCCCAGCCGCCGCCGCTTTTGCCCACGCAGCCGCATAGGTGCAGCAGGTTCATGATCGAGCGGTAGCTCAGGTCGTTGTGGTACCAGTGATTGATCGCCGCGCCCATGATCACCATCGACTTGCCCTTGGTTTTGGCAGCGTTGTCGGCGAATTCGCGGCCGGTGCGGATCAGGTCGGCGCGTTTGACTCCGGTGATCTTCTCGGCCCAGGCCGGGGTATAGGCGACGTCGGCATCGTCGTAGGAGCTGGCGACGTTCTTGCCGCCGAGTCCCCGGTCGATGCCGTACTGGGCGATCTGCAGATCGAACACGGAAGTAACGAAGGCCTCCGTGCCATCGGCCAGCTTCACCTTGCGCGCCGGCACGTTGCGCCAGAGCAGGTCGGGTTGATCTTCGGCGAAGTGCGGGAAACCGACCGAGACGATCTCCGTGCCGGCCTTGTTCTGGCAGGTGAGTTCGGCACACATGTCGGACTGGTCGGACTGCTTCTCCAGCAAATTCCACTTTCCTTCCTCACCCCAGCGGAAACCGACCGAGCCATTCGGTACCACGAAGCCGTCGGACATTTCGTCCCAGACGATGGTCTTCCATTCCGGATTGTTGGTTTCATTCATGCCGCCGAGGTCAGAGGCGCGCAGGTTGCGGTCGGTGACATATTGGTTGGCAACCCCGCCGCCTTCGTGCGCGCGCAACACCACCTGCATCGGCAGGTCGGTGTATTTGCGGGTGTACTCCTGGAAGTAGGGCGTCTGCCGGTCGATGAAGAACTCTTTCAGCGCGACGTGGCCCATGGCCAGAAAAGCGGCGGAGTCGGTGCCTTGTTTCACCGGCATCCACAGGTCGGCGAACTTGACGTATTCCGCGTAGTCCGGCGCCATCGACACGATCTTGGTGCCCTTGTAGCGGGTCTCGATGGCGAAGTGGGCGTCCGGCGTGCGCGTCATCGGCAGATTGGCGCCGGTGATGATCAGGTAGGTCGAGTTGTACCAGTCGGCCGCTTCCGGCACGTCGGTCTGCTCGCCCCAGGTCTGCGGGCTGGCGGCCGGCAGGTCGCAATACCAGTCGTAGAAGGAGCCGCAGGCGGCGCCGATCAGCGACAGATATCGCGAACCCGCCGCATACGAAATCATCGACATGGCCGGGATCGGCGAGAAGCCGTAGATGCGATCCGGACCCCACTTGTTGATGGTGTGCACGTTGGCAGCGGCGACGATTTCGGTGATCTCGTCCCAGTTGGTGCGCACGAAACCGCCGAGGCCGCGCACCTTGACGTATTTGTCACGCTTGGCGTTATCGGCCTGGATCGCGGCCCAGGCTTCCACCGGGTCTTTGCCGGTGGCGCGCTCGGCGCGGTACAGGTCGAGCAGGCGGCCGCGGATCATCGGGTACTTGATGCGGTGCGGCGAATACAGATACCAGGAGAACGAGGCGCCGCGCTGGCAACCGCGTGGTTCGTGGTTGGGCAGATCGTCGCGGGTGCGCGGGTAGTCGGTCTGCTGCATCTCGAACGACACCAGTCCGTTCTTGACGAAGATCTTCCAGCTACAGCCGCCGGTACAGTTCACGCCGTGCGTGGAACGTACCACCTTGTCATGGCGCCAGCGGTTGCGGTAAGCGTCTTCCCACTTGCGGTCTTCGATGGTCATCGTGCCGTGGCCGTTGGAAAACGGCTCACGCGGATGGGTGAAATAGGTCAGGCGGTCGAGAAAGTGACTCATGTGTCTTCTCCTGTAGGGTGCGCCGTGCGCACCGGTTTTGAAGGTTCTGCGGTGAAGGTTGGTGCGCGCGGCGCACCCTACGGTTACGGGTTGCGAATTTCCGAGTTCTTGCGCAGATAAAAGCCCCAGTTCAGCAGCAGGCACAGCGCGTAGAAGATGGCGAAGCCGTACATCGCGTTTTCCGGGGTGCCGGCCTTGATCTGGGCGCCGATCACCACCGGGGCGATGAAAGATCCGTAGGCGGCGACCGCCGAGGTCCAGCCCAGCACCGGACCGGCCTGGACGCGGTCGAAGATCACGCCGACGGTGCGGAAGGTGGAACCGTTGCCGATGCCGGTGGCGGCGAACAGCACGACAAAGGTGACGATGAACTGGGTGAAGTAGATTTCCGGCGTCGCCGACTGGAAGGCCTGCATCATCAGATAACCGGCGTAGGCGGAAGCCGCGACCATCACCACGGAAATGATCTGGGTGACGATGGAGCCGCCGACCTTGTCGGAGATCCAGCCGCCGACCGGACGAATCAGCGCGCCGACGAAAGGGCCGATCCAGGCGTATTGCAGTGCCGACGGGGCGTTGGGGTTCTTGACGTGAGTCCACACACCGGTTGCAGCATCAAGCACGTGGCTATCACCGAAGATCACCGTGATCGACAGCGGCAGCGCCATCGAGAAGCCGATGAAGGAACCGAAGGTGAGCACGTACAGCACGGTCATCGACCAGGTGTGCTTGTTGCTGAAAATGGCGAATTGCTTGGCGATGTTGGGTTTCATCTCGCCGAACGCTGCCAACTTCATGATCATCAGCGTTGCCGCGATGATCAGCGGCAGCGCCACCCACATGTTCAACAGTCCCAGGCCGGTGGGGGCCGGCAGGTAGAGATAGAGGCCGATGCCGGCGGTGAGGAAGGCCAGGCCGTACAGCCACAGCACCTTGATCATGGCCGACAGTGAGCCGCCCAGGCCGGGGGTGATCGGCAGCAGGTTGTTCATGCCGAACCAGCCCAGCACGCCGAGCGGAACCAGCGCCAGCAGCCAGACATAACCGGCGTTCTGGACGAAGGTTTGGGTGCCGGCGGTGATCTTGCCGAGTATCCAGCCGCTGTCCTTGACCAGTTCCATCGAACCGCCGGCGAAGGCACCAAAGATGCCGGCGGTCATCACCAGTGGGATCAATATCTGCATGGTGGTGACGCCGAAGTTGCCGAGACCCGCGTTCAGCCCCAGCGCCGTGCCCTGCAAGCGCTTCGGAAAAAAGGTGCTGATATTGGACATTGAGCAGGCGAAATTGCCGCCGCCAATGCCGGACAACAGCGCCAGCAACTGGAACACGATCAACGGCGTTTCCTTGCTTTGCAGCGCGATGCCGGTGCCGAAGGCCGGAATCATCAACAAGGCCGTGGTCAGGAAAATGGTGTTGCGGCCGCCGGCGATGCGGATGAAGAAGGAAGAGGGGATGCGCAGCGTGGCGCCGGACAGGCCGGCGATGGCGGTCAGCGTGAACAACTCATCCTTGCTGAACGGAAAGCCCAGGTTGGACATTTGCACGGTGATGATTCCCCACATCAGCCAGATGGCGAAGCCAAGCAACAGGCTCGGAATCGAGATCCACAAATTGCGGTAGGCGATGGATTTGCCGGTGGATTCCCAGAACTTCGGGTCTTCGACGTCCCATTTATCGATGTTGGTGCTCATGTGTAGCTCCGTGGGGTAGGTTTCGTGGCGACCGTCATTCGTGTCTGCGCGGGAATGACGAAGAGGAGGGGATGGCGCGTCATTCCAGCGTGTCCGCCGCGATGGCGGGCTTCTTGATCAGGTCCAGCTTGCGAACCTCGGTGGTGTACATCCAGATCAGCGACACCCAGACCACGCCGTACATCAGCATGAAAGCCGAGGAGCGGATGCCGGTGAGGTCGACCAGGGCGCCGAACATGATCGGCAGCAGGAAGCCGCCGAGGCCGCCAACCAGCCCGACGATGCCGGAGATGACGCCGATGTTGTGCGGGTACTCGTCGGAGATGTATTTGAAGACGCTGGCCTTGCCGAAGGCGAAGGCGACGCCGACGGTAAACAGCAGCGCAGTGAAGATTTCCGGGCCGAGATGCAGGTGGTAGGTCTGCGGGCCGGTCACGGTCTTCACGGTGAATTCGGAATCCGGGTAGGACATGATGAACAAACAGATCCACGACACCCAAAGCACCCACCAGGTCACCCGGTGTGCGCCCCACTTGTCCGACATCCAGCCGCCCACTGCGCGCAGCACGCCGCCCGGCAGCGAGAAACAGGCCGCCAGCAGTGCCGCCGTCTTCAGGTCGAAACCGTATTCGGTGACGTAGTACTTGGTCATCCACAGCGCCAGCCCGACGTAGCCGCCGAAGACGATGGAGTAGTACTGGCAATATTTCCAAACGACCGGGTCTTTCAGCGCCTTGAGCTGCTCGCGCACGGTGACGTGCGCGGGCACCTTGTGCGCCGGGTCGTCGTAGGTGAAGAACCAGAACAGGATGGCGGTGACCAGCATCGCCGCCGCATAGACCTGCGGCACCATGGTCCAGCCGTAGGCCATGACGATGGCCGGGGCGACCAGCTTGGTCACCGCAGCACCCGAGTTGCCGGCGCCGAATACGCCCATCGCCATGCCCTGGCGTTCTTTCTCGTACCAGCGCGCACAGTAGGCGATGCCGACCGAGAACGATCCGCCGGCCATGCCGACGAACAGGCCGATGGTCAGGAAGTGCCAGAATTCCGTGGCGTATTCCATCAGCCAGATCGGCCCGACGGTGGACAGCATCAGGCAGAAAAAGACGATGCGGCCACCGAATTTGTCGGTCCACATGCCCAGCGGCAGGCGGATCAGCGAACCGGTCAGCACCGGGGTTGCGATCAGGATGCCGAACTGGGTTTCGTTAAGGCCGAGTTGGGCTTTGATCGGGATGCCGATGACCGCAAACATCATCCACACGGCGAAACACACCGTGAAGGCCAGCGTGCTCATCACCAGCACGGAGAGTTGTTGTTGCGAACGAGGTGTCATTGCAGTCCCCACCAGATCAAAAAACCGTGATGTCCGAATTGGATGGGATGCAGTGTCCGCGTCAAAAAAGGGGCTTGAAAGAGGGGGTAGACGCGCTGAACGCGCCATGAATACCTATTAATGGGTAGATGGGTAGAGCCTTAACCCATTGTTATTTCAATGAAAATATTTTTGTCTTGGGCGTTGCACCTTGCCCCTGTCACTTAGTGGGTATTTCATCCACGTCGGTGGAGGGCTAAAAAGAGGTAGCCGTCTCTTATTGATCGAAACCGATTCTGAAATGGTCCGAAAACACCTGTTCAACCTGCCTGCCTGGAAAACCCTCCAGCGTTCCCTGCTGCTGCGCATCGGCGGCGCCATCGCGGCCATCGCGTTGCTGGCGGTGTTGGGTATGTCGGTGTCCGGCTTGGTGGCGGAATCGACCCAGGGCAGCGGTGAGGCGATCAACCGCGCGGGTAGTTTGCGCATGCAAAGCTGGCACATGACCAGCCTTTACCTGGCCGTGCCGCTTCCTACTGAACAGGGCGCCGCCCGGCGCATGGCCGAGGCGATCCGGGAATTCGACGCCACGCTGGAAAGCGATGCGATCCTCGCCATGCTGCCGCGCAGTGGCGATTCGCGGCTCGCCACGACCTACCAACAAACGCAATGGGAGTGGCAGCAGACTATGAAGCCCCGCTTCCAGGCGGTGGCCGATGGCGGCATGCCGCAGCTAGACCCACACGCCCGCGCTGCGTTGCTCGATGAAATGAAGTTGTTTGTCGATCAGCTCAATGGCCTGGTCAAGCAGATGGAAGACACCACCGAAGCCAAGATATTGGTCATGCGGCTGGTGCTGGGCGTGGCGCTGATCCTGACCGTGCTGGTCGTGCTGCTGACCATTCACTTGATTCATTTCCGCTTTGTCACGCCGTTGAATAAATTGCTCTCGCTGGCCAGCAGCGTTGGTCAGGGCGATCTTTCCGTGCGCACGGCTTTTGTCGGCGATGACGAACTGGGCCAGCTGGGGCGCGCTTTCAACCTGATGGCGGAAGACCTGTCCAAGCTTTATCAGGAACTGGAAGCGCGGGTGCGCCAGAAGACCGCCGAGCTGACGCGCAGCAATCAATCGCTGGAACTGCTCTATCACTCCATCGCCCGGCTGCATGGCGCGCCGCCGGGCAAGGCGGTGTATCTGGCGTTGCTGCGTGACATCGAACAATTGCTGGAACTGGGCCACGGCATCATCTGCCTGGGCGAGCACGGCGGTGCGACCGGGCAGGCCATCGCCAGCACCATGCAGCCGGAAGATGGCAACAGCGGCGCCAATCCCTGCGCCAAGGCCGAATGTCTCTGGTGCCACGGCAGCGACCAGACCCGTTTCAGCATCGCCAGCGATTTCCATCGCCGTCTGACCTTGCCGCTGGCCGATGTCGAAAAGCAATACGGCGTGTTGATTCTGGACATTCCGGATGGCCGCCAGCTCGAAGCCTGGCAGGTGCAATTGCTGGAAGCCCTGTCGCGCCACATTGGCGTCGCGATTGGCGCGGAACGGCGCATCGAGCAAAACCGCCGCGTCGGCCTGCTGGAAGAACGTGCGGTGATCGCGCGCGAACTGCACGACTCGCTGGCGCAATCACTGGCCTACATGAAGATTCAGGTCAGCCGCCTGCAAACCCTGCTCAAAACGCCGGAAAAACGACCTGACGCCGAGCAAGTGCTGCTCGAACTGCGCGCCGGCATGAGCAGCGCCTACCGGCAACTGCGTGAACTGCTGTCGACTTTTCGCCTCAAGATGGACGGTCAGGATCTCGCCACCGCGCTGGCTCAAACGGTGAGTGAGTTCGCCGAACGCGGGGAGTTGAACATTGAACTGACGCAGCATCTGGAAGGCTGCCCGCTCTCTCCCAATGAGGAAATCCACGTCCTGCATGTCGTCCGCGAGGCGCTATCGAATGTGATCAACCATGCCAACGCCCGGCAAGCCTGGGTGAGCCTTTCCTGCACGCCCGATGGCCAGGTCGAAGTGGAGATAGACGATGATGGCCAAGGCATTGTCAAAAGCGCCGACATTCACCATTACGGCATGACCATCATGGAGGAACGCGCCCGCACGCTGGCAGGCGTTGTGCGCTACGAAGCGCGAGCGCAAGGTGGTACCCGCGTGGCGCTGGTCTTCCGCCCGAGCAGCCGCCGACCCGGCGCCAGCGTCGCAGCCCATGCCGGCACGCAGATTCTCAGGAGATTGGAAGCATGAACCTCGACCCCTCGTCCAACACCCCGCAACGCCTGTTGGTCATCGACGACCATCCTTTGTTTCGCAAGGCCATCCTGCAGTTGGTGGACATGACCGGCGATTTCGAAGTCGTCGGCGAAGCCTCATCGGGTCACGAGGGATTGGAACTGGCGCAAACGCTGCAACCGGACATGATCCTGCTCGACCTCAACATGAAGGAAATGAACGGCATTGAGGTGCTCAAGGTGATCAAGTCCTTAGGGCTGGACAGCCGTGTCGTCATGCTCACCGTGTCCGACGAGGCGAGCGATCTGATCGCCGCGTTGCGGGCAGGGGCCGATGGCTATCTGCTGAAGGAAATGGAGCCGGAAGACCTGCTCGCCAAGCTAAAGCAAGCCGCCGCCGGTCAGGTTACGCTGACCGAACGCCTGACTCGTTTGCTCGCCCATTCCCTGCGCGAGGACGGCAAGCCGAAAGACCCCGCGCAGGCCGGGCTGACCGATCAGGAAAATCGCATCCTCGACCTCATCGCTCAAGGCAAGAGCAACAAGCTGATCGCGCGTGAACTCAATATTTCGGACGGCACGGTCAAGGTGCACGTCAAACATCTGCTACGCAAACTCAATCTGCGCTCACGGGTGGAAGCGGCGGTGTGGGCGGTGGAGAAGAAGCGCTGACTCTTCGTGCCGCTCGCATGCCCGTCGAACTGTGGTTCAACGTTGCATGAACCCCTCGGCGGTCATAGTCATTGTCCGGTTCGCGCCGCATTGATCTACTATTGCCTGCAATTTGGCGACTGCTCGCTGCCTGGCAAGGACCCCTATGAATACCCCGATGATCGTGACATTGCTGACGCTTTCCCTGCTCTCTGCCTGTAACGAGAAAGCCGCGCCGCCGGCGCCGCAAACGCGCATGGTGCTGGCGCATCTGGTGGAGATTGGCGCGGGTTTCAACCATGCCGAATATTCGGGCGAGGTGAAACCGCGGCATGAAACTGCACTGGCGTTCCGGGTTGGTGGCAAGCTGATCGAACGGCGGGTGGAACTGGGCGACCGGGTTGTCGCCGGGCAGGTGTTGGCTCGGCTTGATCCGGCTGATTTGGCGCAAGCGCAGAAAAGTGCGGCGGCGCTACTGGCGGCGGCACAAGCCGATCGCGCTTTCGCCCAGGCCGAGGTGGAACGTTATCGTGGCCTGAAGGCGCAGCAATTTGTCAGCGCGGCGGCACTCGATGCGAAAGAAACCGCGTTCAAGGCGGCGGAAGAAAAAGCCCATGCCGCCGCCGCGCAGAAATCGCTGGCTAGCAACCAAAGCGGTTATGCCGCGTTGATCAGCGACAGCGAAGGCGTGGTTGCCGCCGTGCTGGCAGAAGCCGGCCAGGTGGTCGCGGCTGGTCAGACGGTGCTGAAAGTGGCACGCACGGATGAGAAGGAAGTCCTCATCGCGGTGCCGGAAAACCGGGTTACCGAGTTGAACAAGGCCGGCGAAGTGGTGGTGACGCTCTGGGCCGCGCCGGACAAACGCTATCGCGGCCGGGTGCGCGAGATCGCGCCGCAGGCCGATGCGTTGACGCGGACTTTCTCTGCCCGGGTGGCGATTCTGAATGCCGATACCGAGGTTCGCTTGGGCCAGACTGCGCGCGTGCTGATGTCCAAACAGGCGACCGGAGTGGCCAGCCTGATCCCGCTCGGCAGCGTGTTCCAGCAAGGCAAGCAACCGGCGGTATGGATCATCGGTCACGATGGCCGCGTGCACTTGCGTCGGGTGACGGTAGCCGCCTGGCGCGAGGATGGCGTCGCGGTCAGCGGCGGGCTGGCATCGGGTGACCGCATCGTCGCTGCCGGCGCGCACAAACTGATCGAGGGCGAGGCGGTGCGGGTGGCTGAGGCAAGAGCAAGGCCATGAAGACCTTCAACCTTTCCGCCTGGTCGCTGGATCATTCCAGTCTGGTGGCGTTTTTCATGCTGGTGCTGACCTTGGGCGGCATCCTGGCTTACTTCAATCTTGGTCGTTCGGAAGACCCGGATTTCACCATCAAGATCATGGTGGTGCGCACTTTCTGGCCGGGTGCTTCGGCGCGCGAGGTGGAGCAGCAGGTGACCGACCGAATCGAAAGAAAACTGCAGGAACTGCCCAACCTGGACAACGTGCGCAGTTATTCCAAGCCCGGCGAGTCGCTGGTGTTTGTCGAGCTGCGCGATTTCACGCCGCCGAAACAGGTACCCGAACTCTGGTATCAGGTGCGCAAGAAAATCAACGACATGCGCCACACGCTGCCGGCTGGCGTGCAGGGGCCGTTTCCGAATGACGAATTCGGCGATGCCTTCGGCAATGTCTTCGCCCTGACCGGCGATGGTTACACGCTGGCCGATCTGCGTCGCCAAGCTGACCGCATTGCGCAGGAACTTCGTCGTACGCCGGATGTGGCGAAGGTGGATTTGATCGGCGTGCAGGACGAACGCATCTGGATCGAGATGTCGGCCGCCAAGCTGGCCGCGCTCGGGCTTGATCCGCGTTTGATCCAGCAGACCCTGCAAGCCCAGAATGCGATGACGCCGTCCGGCTATGTCGACAGCGACAGCGAGCGCATCCGCATCCGCGTCAGCGGCAGTTTCGATAGCGTCGATGCGATCCGCGCCATTGGCATCCGCACCGGCGACAAGCTGTTCAAGCTGGGCGATGTGGCGAAAGTCTGGCGCGGTTACGCCGACCCGCAGCAGGCGCATTTCAAGTGGCAAGGCCAACCGGCGATCGGACTGGCGTTGTCGATGACGCGCGGCGGCAATGTGATGCAACTGGGTGACCGGCTGCAGACGGAAACCGCGCGTCTGCGCGCCGAATTGCCGGTAGGCCTGGAATTGCATCAGGTCGCCAATCAACCGGAGGTGGTTAAACGCAACGTCGATGAGTTCATGCGCAGCTTGCTGGAAGCGGTGGCTATCGTGCTGGCGGTGAGTTTTCTGTTCCTCGGTTTTCGCACCGGTCTGGTGGTGGCGTTGTCGATTCCGATTGTGCTGGCGGTAACCTTTTTGCTGATGAAACCGGCCGGTGTTGATTTGCAGCGTATCTCGCTCGGTGCGCTGATCATCGCGCTGGGTCTGCTGGTTGACGACGCGATCATCGCGGTGGAAATGATGGTGGTGAAAATGGAGCAGGGCTGGGAGAAATCGAAAGCGGCCGCGTTTGCCTACACCTCGACCGCGTTCCCGATGCTGACCGGCACGCTGATCACCGCCGCCGGCTTTCTGCCGGTGGGCTTCGCCAAGAGCGCGGCGGGGGAATACACCTTCTCGATCTTCGCCGTGGTCGGCATCGCGCTGCTGACTTCCTGGGTCGCGGCGGTGGTGTTCATTCCGTGGTTGGGTTCGCGCCTGCTGAACCGGGAAAAATTGATGGCAAAAGCCGCCAAGCACGCTGGCGATCCGTATGCCTCGCCGTTCTACCTGCGATTCAAAAGCGTGGTGAACTGGTGTGTCGGCCACCGCTGGACAGTGATCGGCCTGACCCTGGCGCTGTTCGTGTTATCCATCGTCGGCTTCAAACAAGGCGTGGAAAAACAGTTCTTCCCCACCACCAACCGGCCGGAACTGCTGATCGACCTCTGGCTGCCGCAGGGTGCTTCGATCCAGGCCACGGACATCGAGGTGAAACGGATCGAAGCGATGCTGGCCAGCGATCCGGAACTGAAGGACAAGATCAGTCATTACGCCACCTATGTCGGCATGGGCAGCGTGCGCTTCTTCCTGCCGCTCGACCCGCAGACGCCAAATGACAACTTCGCGCAGTTCGTGCTGATGACCAAAGGGCTGGCCGAACGCGAGGCGGTCAAAGCGCGTCTCGAACACCGTCTGGCGAGCGAGTTCACCAGCTTGCGCGGGCGCGTACTGCGCCTGGAAAACGGCCCGCCGGTTGGCTACCCGGTGCAGTTCCGGGTCAGCGGTCATGATCCGGACACGCTGCGCGCCATCGCCGGCCGGGTGGCGGCGGAAATGCGTGCGTATCCGTATTCCAAGGATGTGCATCTGGACTGGAACGAACGCATCAAGCAGGTGCGGCTGAACGTCGATCAGGACAAGGCGCGAGCGCTCGGCATCAGCTCGCAGGAACTGTCGCAACTGGTCAACAACCTGCTCAACGGCGCCAGCATCACGCAGTTTCGCGAGGGCGATCAGTTGATCGAGGTGATGGGCCGCGCCGAAGCGGTGGACCGCAAGCGTCTGTCGCAACTGGCCGATCTGCAGATTCACACCCGCGACGGCCGTTTCGTGCCGCTCGGTCAGATTGCCACGCTGACGCCTGAACTGGAGGAAGGCTTGATCTGGCGGCGTGACCGGATGCCGACCATCACCGTGCGCGGCGACCTGCGCGAAGGCATCCAAGCGCCCACCGTCACCGCCGCGATCAACCCGAAATTGGATTTGATTCGCGCCAAGCTGCCGCCTGGCTACCGTATCGACATTGGCGGCACGGCGGAGAAATCCGGGCACGCCGAGAACTCCATCCGCGTCGTCTTTCCCTATGCCATCGTCGTCGTTCTGACCCTGCTGATGATCCAGTTGCAGAGCTTCCAGCGAACCCTGCTGGTGGTGCTCACCGCGCCGCTCGGCATGATCGGCGTCACCGCCGCGCTACTGCTGTTCCAGGCACCATTCGGCTTCGTCGCCCAGCTCGGCGTCATCGCGCTGTTCGGCATGATCATGCGCAACTCGGTGATTCTGGTCGATCAGATCGAACAGGACATCAAGGCCGGCCACGCCGCCTGGGACGCCATCGTCGGCGCCACCGTTCGCCGCTTCCGGCCGATCCTGCTCACTGCGCTGGCCGCCATTCTGGCGATGATCCCGCTCACCCGCAGCGTGTTCTGGGGGCCGATGGCCACCGCCATCATGGGCGGCCTGTTCATCGCCACCGTGCTGACCTTGCTGTTTTTGCCGGCGCTGTATGCGGCGTGGTTCAGGGTGAAACCGGCGCCGGTTGCTGCGGCATAGGGCAGGGGAGTCGCAGGTTTTACGGCGGCTGGCCGATGGACGGCGGGAACCGTGCCCAGACTAGACTGGCTGCCCGAAGCGAGTCTACCAAGCTTGCCAGCAAGACTGATTTGACTGCCAGCATATCCAAGCTATCTTCTCGCCCGGTCATCCAGTCAGGAAACAGGTTGATCCGGTGGCATGCTGTACTTGCGTTGTCGTGCCCGGCCCCACCAGCAGCCGCCCAGTGTCAAGGCCTGCTCTAGCAGCCTGTCGGACTTTGGCATCGTCGGCTGCAAATCGACCGCAGCGGCCCCTTTTCACCGGCTTCTTGCCAGTGCCATACAACAAACGCGCCATTAGTTGATACGTCCGGTCATCAATTCGATCCAACACCCGGCGTACCTCAGTCTCCGTCAACACCACCGGTAAGCGCTTCGGTGTTTTAGGCTGCCCCAGGTCGGACATCCAGGGTAAATCTTGTTTCAACACTTCCCGGTAAAGAAACAGCAAAGCCGAAAGCGCCTGCATCTGAGTGGAGGCGGTCACGTTCCGCTCGACCGCCAGTGCGGTTAAAAACGCCTCCACTTCCGTCTTACCCATTTCGACAGGGTGGCGTTTCCCATGGAAGAAGATGTATCGTTTGGCCCACTGCACATACGCCTGTTCGGTTCGCAAGCTGTAATGCTTCAGGCGCAAACGATCCCGAATCTGGTCGAATAGTTTGGGCGTGCGGGTAGGTGAATCAGGTAGCGGATTGTCAGAGCTCATG
>JBBQQT010000104.1:0-13349 GCA_038215555.1 Burkholderiales bacterium
GGTCCGCTTGCGGCCCGAATCACAACGCACGCGAGTTTCGGGCCGCAAGCGGACACTCCTACCCCGGGTTGCGTGGGTTTCGCGTTAAGACGGGTTCATGTTCGCGCTGATCGACGGCAACAATTTCTACGTTTCCTGCGAGCGGGTGTTCAACCCGGCGCTGGCGCACACCCCGGTGGTGGTGCTGTCGAACAACGATGGTTGCGTGGTGGCGCGCAGCAATGAGGTGAAGGCGCTCGGTGTGAAGATGGGCGTGCCCTGGTATCAGATTCGCGAACTGGCGGAAAAGCACGGTATCCGCGCGTTTTCCAGCAACTACAGCCTGTATGCCGACATGAGCAGCCGCATGATGAACGTGCTGGCCGCCTATTCGCCGGAACAGGAGGTGTATTCCATCGACGAATGTTTCCTTGGCCTGAACGGCTTCGAGCGGCGCGACCTGGTTGAATACGCGCAACGCATGCGGCAGCAGGTGCGGCAATGGGTCGGTATTCCGGTCTGCGTCGGCATTGCCGAAACCAAGACGCTGGCGAAGCTGGCCAACCATTGCGCCAAGAAAAATCTGGCCGGGCAGGACAGCGTCTGCGATCTGACCCGGCTCGACAGCGCGCAACGCGCCCGCGTCTTCGCCGCGTTGCCGGTCAACGAAGTCTGGGGCGTGGGACGGCGCTTGACTGAACAGCTCAACCAGCGCGGCATTCAGAGCGTGGAAGATTTGCGTCGGTCCGATCCGGAAACGCTGCGCCAGGCGTTTTCGGTGGTGCTGGAACGCACCGTGCGCGAACTCAACGGCACGTCCTGCCTGAGCCTGGAAGCGGTAGCGCCGAACAAGCGCGAGATCATGTCGTCGCGCTCGTTCGGCGCTTACGTTTATGACTTGCCCAGCCTGGCCGAAGCGGTGGCGCTGTATGTCGGCCGCGCGGCGGAGAAATTGCGCCGGCAGGGTTCGCTGGCCGGCATGTTGCAGGTCTATATCCGTACCAACCCGTTCAAGGCCAATGCACCGCAATACCAGCGCGGCCTGACCATTCCGCTGCCGGAAGCGACCGACGACACGCCGCGCCTGATCCGCGCCGCGCACTGGGGCCTGCGCCGCATCTACAAACCCGGATTCGCCTACCAGAAAGCCGGCGTCGCTTTGCTCGATCTGCGCCCGCGCGCGCAGGCGCAACTTGGCCTGTTCACCAACCATGTTGATCGCGGCGCACTGATGCAGGTGATGGACCGCATCAACGCCACCTATGGCAGCGGCACATTGCGCTCGGCGGCAGAAGGCATGCGGCAGGACTGGCGCATGAAGCGCGAACGCAAGTCGCCGGCCTATACGACGCAGTGGGATGAATTGCCGGAAGTGGGATAAAACGGGGCAAGGCGGGGTAAGACGCGTCGATTCGATCGGCATTTGTCCCGTTTCGTCACAACAACTTCAACAGCGCCACGCCGCCCAGGATCAGTGTCACCCCGCCGACTACGCCGCGCAGGCCCGCTTCGGTCGTGCGTTTTATCGTCAACGTCGCCATTGGCACTGACAGCAACGCGCCCAGCGTTAGCGGCATGGCCAGTTCCCAGGCGATCTGCTTGCCCATGGCAAGGTAGCCCAGCAGGCCGATCAGGCAGGTCAATGATTCCGCGACTGAAGTGACGGCCACCGCGTGTTTCGCGGGCAGGCCGGAAACGACCTGGCCAGCGGTGACCAGCGGACCATAACCGCCGCCGGACAAACCTTTGTTGAACGCTGCCACGGCGCCGACAGCGACGATGCCGCTGGCGCGATAGGGCACTTGCCGATTGCGGGTGAGCAGGATGATGACGCCCATCGCCAGGATGATCGCGGTGATGAACAGACCAAGCCAGAACTTGGAAATGCTGATTGCCACCCAGACCGCCAGCAAAGCACCGACACCGCTCAAGCTGCCAAGCAGCAGCGTGGTTTTGCGGGCGCGCGCGTCGTGCAGAAAGTCGACATTGCCGTCGCGTTGATGCAGCAGGCCGGCGGTGAGGCCGGTCATCAATTCGCTCAACAATACCGCCGGCACGATTTGCAGAGGCTCGAATCCGGCCAGCAACAGCACTGGCGTCAATGTGGTGCCGTAACCCATGCCGAGGCTGGAATCCATGTACTCGCAAGTCAGCGCGGCGAGAAAAATGGCCAGCACACTGAGCGTCGGCAAGCCCAACGTCGCTTGCGTCGGCGTCTCCCAGCCGGGCAAGTAATGCAGCGTGAGCAGCAGGCCAGTGACACCGCCAACCAACAGCAGCCACAACCGGGTGCGCCGGCTGGACAGCGGGGGCAGGGCGCTGAGCGAGAAGTGGGGTTGTGAGAAGTGGGTTTTTGACAACGCGGGCATGATCGACTCCTTCAGGTTGCGGGCGCTGTTGTCTTGCATAAGCCGTGCCATGCGCCGGCAAGCCGGTTATTTGCCCAATTTAGTTCTATAAATTGGATATGGCACGGAAAAACAAGGAAATAAGATGGCTACCAATGAAATAAAACAGAATTCGAATGGCTTGCGCAGCCTGGAAGACCTTGCCGAGCAATGTGCTGGCAATGACGCGCAGATTGACGATTTTCTGGTCGAACTCGGCAAAAACCTGGGTCCGGCGGCGCGTCAGTTGATCTTGCGTTTAGGCGAGGAGCGCAAAACCTTCCGGCTCAAGCGCGCCGGTCTCAATGAAGCCATTGTCGGCGCCGATCAAGGCTTGCGCGAGGTGATGGCGGCAGTGAGGCAAGTTGCGCGGTCGGATGCCCCGGTGCTGATCCTGGGCGAAACCGGCACCGGCAAGGAGGTTGTCGCGCGCGCCGTGCATGCGCATTCGCGTCGCGCCAACGGCCCGATCCTGCGCGTCAATTGCGGCGCCATTCCGCATGAATTGATCGACTCCGAACTGTTCGGCCATGAGCGCGGCAGTTTTACCGGTGCGGTCGGCACCCGCAAAGGCTGGTTCGAGCGCGCCGATGGCGGCACGCTGTTCCTGGATGAAATCGGAGAATTGCCGCTCGCCGCGCAAGTGCGTTTGTTGCGCGTGTTGCAGGACGGCAGTTTTCAGCGCGTCGGCGGCGAACGCAGCCTGAATGTCGATGTGCGCTTGGTCGCCGCGACCAACCGCGACTTGCGTCAAGCGGTGCGTGAGGGTGGCTTCCGCGAAGACCTGTGGTTCCGCGTCGCGGTATTTCCAATTCCGTTGCCGCCGTTGCGTGAGCGCTTGCAGGACATTCCGGCTTTAGCGGCGCATTTCTCGCTGCGCGCCGCCGAACGCCTGGGGTTGCCGCCACGCATGCCGGATGCGGCTGACCTGACTTTGCTCACAGCCTATGCCTGGCCGGGGAATATTCGTGAGTTTTCCTCGGTGATCGAACGTGCCGCCATTCTGGGTGATGGGCGTCACCTGGAAGTGGCGAGGGCGCTCGGAGTCGCCCCTGAATTCGTTGCGCCGGCGGCCAGGCAGGCTTTGATACAGCCGGCTTCAAGCCTGGAGGACGTGATTCGAATGCATATCGAATCCGCCCTCGAACAATGTCACGGCCGCGTCGAAGGCCCCTTCGGTGCGGCGCGATTGCTGGCACTGAATCCGCATACCTTGCGCTCGAAAATGCGCAAACTTGGGGTCGAAGGCAAGCGTTTCAAAGGCAATTATTGATCCGGCCTGAATATATTTGAAACCGTCACCCCGGCGAAAGCCGGGGTCCAGTGGATTGGGTCACCCGCATTTACTTCAGCACCAGCACCCGGATGAATATGCGCCGGTTCTGGCCATTGCTGTCATTCAGCGGTTTGTTTGCGCCAAATGAAATGGTCGACATGCGGTTGATCGAGATGCCGAGTTTCTCGTGCAAGTGGCGCTTGACGACTTCGGCGCGCGCCTTGCCCAGGCTGTAATTGTTGTCATCGGTGCTGGTGTTGGCGGTGTGGCCCTGGATGTCCAGGTGATATTCCTGATCCAGCTTGGTCAGGTTGGCAGCCAATTGATTCAGCTTCGCCACATCCTTCGGGTCGAGATTGGGGTCGTTCTGCGGATACAGCACCTTGTCATCGGTCAGCAAGACGGTGAACGCTTCCTTGCCGTTGGCCAGAAAAATCTCCTTCGCGGCCAGCGCCAAAGCCTCCTGGACCAGAGCGGAGACCGACTCCAGTTTTTTCTCCGCCGTCAGCAGGCGCTGCTTCAGCACGGCGTCATTTAGCGTGGCGCTCTTGTCTGCAACGTCCTGCCTGGCCTGTAACGCGCTGGTTTGTTTGGTGGTATCGCTGGCAACCTCGCTGGCAACTTCCCGCATCTGACGTGCGGCTGTTTCGACTCGCTGTTCTACCCCCGCCAGCCGGTCGCTCATCGCGCTGTCGGCCGAGGCCATCTGCATTTGCCGGCTTTGCAGGTTGGCGATATCACTCAGCGCGGATTGAACCCGGGCCGCGGTTTGATCCATCTGCTTTTCCAGCCCGCCAATGCGTGTACTCAGCTGCACATCCTGCGCTTCCAGGTCGGCTTGCGATTGCAGCAGGCGCGATTCGTTCAGCTTGACTTGATCGCCCAGTTTATCCAGCCCAACCTGGACAGACGCCAATTGGCGGGCAAGCTCGGCTTGTTGCCGCGCAAGCTCCTGAGCACGGTTTTCGACGCTGCGCAAGCCGGCTTCGTTGCTGGCGACGAGATTCTGTTCGACCCGATCGATGCGATCCTGCAGCGGCTGGGTCTGGGTCAGCAGGGCTTTTTCGGTGGCGCAACCGCCCAGCAGTAAAAGGCTCAGGAGGGCGGCGGCGGCAACGGGAGTGGGGCGGGGAGTTTGACGGGTCATGGTGAAATGAAGTTGAGAAGAAGTTTTCGGGAATGATGCCAGGCATGATCGATTGCTCCGCCCATCCCGGTTTGTTGACAAAGGTTTCTTGGAAGCAATCAAAAGCGTGTTTTTCAGCGAACGCCACGCGAGATGTGATAGCCCTGGAAGCCGAGAACCATGCCTTCCGGGGTGATCTGCTCCAGTTTCAGGTCGGGGGTGATGAATTCGCCTTGCCGCAGCAAGATGTTGTTGATCATGACGCGACGCTCGGAGGGCGATCTTGAATATTGATGGAAGGCGATCACCAGGTTGGGCAAGCGCTGCTGAATCTCGCTCGGGAGTTCACTTTGCTTCAGCACTTGCGTTTCAGGTGCTGCCGGAGCCGGGGCGGGGTGCTCTATGGCTGGCGCTGGAACGGGATTGTCAGCGGATGTTGGAGCTGATGTTGCTGGTTGAATTCGCGTTGGGATCTCTGGGGTTGCCGCAGGTTTCGATTCTATTGGCTGCCTGGCAGGCAATGCCAAGGCAGCCGAATGCATTTCAGAAACCGGAATATCTGTTGCCGGGGCGGTTGCATTAATTGGGGCAACCGGCTCGATCTGAACATTTTGCGGCGGGGTGGCGCGCCAAGGTTGCAGCCAACCAATCACCATTCCCGCGCCGATCAATATGGCCGCAAGCAGGGCATACAGACCGAATTGGGGTTGTTTCGGCGCTTGTGCAACTGAGTGCGCAGTTGACAACGTGGGTACCGTGGCATGCTGGCGTTGTTGATCAGATTTTTTCAGCGCATCAAGAATGTATGACATGGCACTATAAATTCCGATTGATGAGCAGTCTGGGCGCAGAGGCGTCTGACTCGCCCAGCAGATGGATCAGCGTATTGGGGCCGACGTTGCCATCGGGATTCAGTCCGCGTGATCGCTGAAACTGTTTGATTCGTGCGCTCAATGCATCGTCGAAGACAGCAGTTTCAAGCGTCGATTCAAACGTCGTTTCAATGGCTGTTGCAATACCGGTCTGGGTTCGCCCTTCAATCTTGGCGAGTTGGTTGATTACCCAGGCCACCCCAGCGCCACTCGCGCCGGGTCGCAGCGTTTCCTGTACCGCAGCAGGGGCGCGCCAGAACAGGCGGTAATCACCCGTCCAGTGTCTGGCAAGTGCACTCAGACTCACGTTGACGCGGGTTTCGCCAATCGTCAGCGAGGCGTATTCGGCGGCGAGTCCGAGCAACGTGGCCTGATATGCGTGTCCCTGCGCATCGCGCAAGGTCAGCACTGCCGGCAGGTTGAGTTGGCGGAGTTCGACCAGGCTACCGCGCTCGCTGCGACAACGCAGGCCGATCGCTGCAGCTTGCCGGCATGGATCGCCGGCTTGATAGCGGGCTCCCCAGGCCGTGAACAAGGCGGCGTGCGCCAGCGCATCACTGCGCGAAATTGGAATCGAGGCAGGCCAACTGAGGTTGGTCAGCGCAGGTGGCGTCGGGCTCGCTTCTCTGGCCAAGGCCTGGACGGGTTTGGGCGCGGTTGTGGGCGCGGTTGTGGGGATGCTTGCTTGAGGTGGCGCTTGCCCTGGAGTGGGCGTCGAAGTTGGCCAAAGCAGCCCAGCCAGCCAGCCGACTCCCACCAGAATCCCCACCAAACCAAGCAGAGCGATGGCATAAACACGCTGTCGGTTGCGCCGCTGTGTTGATGGTGTTTGCAGAATTTCGCGTTCGGCTTGTGCCAGGGTTTTTCGATCGACACGATCTTTGCCCTGGACATAAGCGCCCAATAGCGCGCGATCGCATAGAACGTTGATGACGCGAGGTACGCCACCGCTGGTTTGATATAAACGGCGAGTCAGATAAGCGGGAAATAACGTTTTCTGTGTGCCAGCGATTTCAAGTCGATGCCGGATGTAGGCCGCGACTTCTGATTTGCTCAACGCACCCAAATGGTAGCGAGCCACGATGCGCTGAGACAATTGTTTGAGTTCCGGCCGCTCCAGCATCGATGCCAGTTCCGGCTGGCCGATCAGGATGATCTGCAACAGCTTGCGTTCATTGGTTTCCAGATTGGTCAGCAGCCGCATCTGCTCCAACACATCGGCGGAAAGGTTCTGCGCTTCGTCGATGATCAGCACCGCATGCCTGCCGCGCGCGTGCGCATCGAGCAGATGCGTGTTGATGCAGTCGACGAATACCTTGATGCTGCTGTTGCCCGGCGGGTGGGCGATGCCGAACTCGACGCAGATCGAGGACAGCAGTTCTTCCACCGTCAGCTTGGGATTGAAGATGTAAGCCACATCGCAGGTTTCGGGAATCTGTTCCAGCAAGCAGCGGCAAACCGTCGTCTTGCCGGCGCCAACCTCACCAGTCAGCAAGACGAAACCGCCGCCGCTGTTCACCCCATACAGCAGATGTGCCAAGGCCTCCTGATGACGCTGGCTCATATAGAGATAACGCGGGGCCGGTGCGATGGAGAAGGGCGCTTCGGCGAGACCGAAGTAACTTTGATACATGGGAAATGGGGCGCGCAACAGGAGAGGGAAAGCGGGTTGTCATTATAACGACGAGCAACCGGGCAACCCGCCGCTGGACTTCGGCGGCTGCGGAATGTTGATCTATCGGCCCGTAAAAATGATCTGGGTGCCGAGTCGGGCTATGACGCCAGAAGCGGGGGTAACCACAGGCCTGCTTCTGGCATCAAATTCTGGCGTCAAATTCTGGCGTCAAATGAGTTTGTTAAGGGGGGCGCTCAGAGATCGCCGTTAGCTCCCGCCTGCATGATGTTTTCCATCTTGTCACGCAACACCTTGGCGCCTTGCACGAGTTCCGGAGTGATGTTCATCTGTCCTTCATAGCCCGACACCCAGTCCATGTTCCAGTCCAGCATCAAGACCCAGACGTTCTTGTCACCGTCTTCCATGACGACGATGCGGCAGGGCAGGAAGACAACGAATTCCGGGCTGATCTTGAGCAAGTCACGGCCAACCGCGATGTCGCAATAACTGTGTACCTCGATGCGCGGCGCGTCCATGTCGCCCAGCACGGCATGGAAGTCCTTGTACATCAGGTTTTCGCCAACGTGCTTGAAGTTGAGTTGGTTGGCGCGCAAATTCATCGATTGGATTACATCATCGAACGATACGCCCGGCTTGACCTTGATCTTGTGAGCCATCCAGTTCATCGCATCCGGCATCGACATGCGCATCATGTTGGTCATCATCGGCATCATCATCTGCATCATCTGCCGCTTGACCCCTTGCGGAATCGCCGGACGCATGGTGTAGGGCTTGGTCGGTGTCGGCATCAAGGTGCCGATCAGCGGCAGGTTGAGACCGCGAAAGTCAGGAATATCCAGTTGTGGCAAGGTGAATGGTTGTGTCTTGGGTTGCGGTTGGTATTGCAGGTAGGGATTGGGCTGGGCTTGCTGGGCGAGAGCGGTCAGCGAAAAGGTGACGGAAACGGCCAAGGTGGTGATTGCGCGAAATAAAATGGGGTTGTGGAACAACTTCATGCTTTTCTACCTCCAGAGATTTAACCGAGAAAAATTCAACTATTCACCGGCATCAATAAAGCGGAATGGAAATTTCGAAAGAAAAATATCTATTCGCTATTTGATGCATGAAAAGCCACGTTACCAGCAATGCGGCAAGGATGAAACAGGAATCAAGTCGAATGATTGTGACCATAAATATCAACCCAAGTCGTTAATTATTATGGATTTTTGCCCAGATTTAAAAATTATTGACAATGGTCAACTAGAAATCATTATCTTGATTGGCAGTCAGGATTCAATGGTTAAGATTCACGGTTTTCTGTCTTGTTTCAGTTCGTGTGGATGCTCGGTGCCAGCCAGCTCATGGTGTTAATCATTGCTCCACTTGGATTTCGACATTGATTATTTTGCCGGCACGCAAAACATCCATTTTGGCGCTTTCATTCTTTGTCAATTGTTCATTGAGATGTGCCACCTCACTTGGGCTGGCCAGGGGTTTTCCATTGATTCGGGTGATCACATCGCCCACTTTCAAACCCAGTTTCTCCGACAAGCTGCCCACCGGACTTTGCTCAAGCAACGCACCACCGAGGGGATTGGACGTGTAAACGCCTAGCATGTGCAACTGATCGGGGCTATGCAACGTCTGTAACATTTCCTCACGCGACAAAACAAAAGATCCTGGTCCCAATTGATGCACGGCCATCTGGAGTACGCCGGAAGCTCCCTTTGCTGCAGGCAGCGGAATCCGCCCCAGCACTGGAATCGCGGCCGTCGCCATACGCGCTGTTTCAACCTGGCCGCCACGCAAGATTTCAACGCTGTCCAGGTAGACCCGCTGCAGCACCATGCCTGGGGTGAATTCGTGACCAACCACTGCGGATACCGGTTTTCCATCCAGCACCAGGACGGCAAGCCGGAGCGTCCATCTCGGCCGGCATAGACACCGTGTACGCCGATATTCGACATTGTCGCGACTGGCGGCGCTGCTACGTTCACTGGGTTGGCGCCACCGAACAGCCGTAAAGCCACCGCCTTTTCAGCCAATACCTTGCTTAAAAAGGGGGGAGCAGTTGCCGCCGCTTGCATTTGTTGAGTGGGCGCCAGAAAAGCCGAAATCCAATAGAAAAGAACCCAGGCCAACAACAGTAGTGCGGCGAACGCTGCAAACAACGGCAGGCGGGAGAGCAAGGCAACACGCATCAATATGGGCACCAGGAAACGTGATGAGGGGACAGCTGAGATTGTTGAACCTTGAATCCTCGGTTGAACGCGTTCGAGTGTGGGTCTGCCGGGTAGTCTGGCAAGGCGCAACGGCGCGCGTGGTCGTTCCCCGCAAGGAGGAGCAACGCTGCCAGGCGACCCGGCTGGCCCGCAATCGAACGCGTAGCGGGGTCACCCATTTGGTAAGGGTAATCGAAGGCGCCAGCGCTTGTATTGCGATTGCCCGCGCGCCCCCTGAACCAGGTGCCCAACGAACAGATCGTGTTTGCCACGACCTGAACCGTTGTTGAATGAGCCGCTGTATAAACTTGGGTTCACCACTCCCCCTCGGACTGGTTTTTTGAACGACCACAAACACCCAAACCAAATGAGCCTGTTTGTTCGAGGTGATGGACGCGCCGGGTACGATCGTCATGATTTTTCTTCCCCTCGTCAGCACCGGAGTTAAAAGGCCCTGCAGCACATGAAAACACTTGCCATCACCCTTTCACTGATCGCCGCAGTGGCTTTGACCGCAACTTTTTATCTGAGATACCGGCTGAACAATGCGCCAGACGAGAAGGACCTTGAAGCGGTTATCGACTCAGAGATGCTCAAACTCCGCATTGCGGATCGGTCGTACAGTTTGGTTATTGGCGTCTTCAAGGATGGGGAATCATTCATCAAGGGCTACGGCACAGTCAGCAAAGAAAGTGGCGCTGCGGCGGATGCCTCCACAGTTTTCCAGATTGCGTCGGTGAGCAAGCTTTTCACCGCATCAATGCTCCAGCTTCTTTGCGATGAAGGCGTTGTGAAAATGGATGACACCTTGGGTGCGCTCATTGGCGATACGGTTGCGCTGTCAACCGCCGCGCGCGAGGTCACACTGAAACAACTTGTCACCCATACCTCGGGTTTTCCCAGCATTCCAAAGCCGCTTGAGAGCGCGGCAACCAAGTTAGTAGCCAAAGAAAACCTGATGCAGAACCCCTATGCACACCTTGGCCCAGAATACATATTCGAGTATCTAAAAACCACGGAAGACAAACGCGAGCCAGGAAAATTCGAGTATTCCAATTTCGGCATGGGCTTACTGGGTCACGTTCTGGAAATCGTCACGAAGAGAAACTTTGAGTCGCTTGTCAGTGAGAAGATTCTTGCGCCGCTCAACATGGGTCATACCGCGATTACTCTGACCCCACAGATGACGTTGAATCTGGCTCAAGGCTATACAGATTCTGGCGAACCGGCCCCACTATGGACATTTCGGGCGCTTGCAGGTGCTGGCGCTTTCAATTCCAATGTGAATGACATGATGCGTTTTGTCCGGGCGAATATTGAGGGCGGCAGCGCCATGTCACAGACATTCAAGAAAATGCACGTTCCTCAGTTTGGCGGCGACACTGGAATCGGCTGGATGCAACCTACGTTCATCGACAGGTTTGTCGGCAATCAATCGGTGGTCTGGCATAACGGTCTGGTCGGCGGCTACGCGTCGTATGTATCCATAGACACGAAGGCGAAGACTGGCCTGGTTATTCTTTCCAGCAAAGCGCTTGACGTGACGTTGTTGGGGATGATGCTGACACGTCAGGTGCGTACACAATCGTGGGCAACTTTGCACGCCTTTTGACCCTTCGGTCATGCCAAGCGCCACTGCAGGCTTATTCGTTAACGTGAAATACAGCCGTCGTCAATGGCTTTTTGCCTTGGAATGCACAGAGCAATTCGCAAAAGCGCAAATTCGCCCTGAACACGCATGCGCTGCGAAGCACAGGCCGAGTCCCACTTGCGTCAATGCATTGATGTAGAAACCGCTCAAGGGGTGCTGGGACTACTTGAATACGAGGGCTTGTTCCATTTCCATATCAATCCGACATGTTGTTGCTTCGCCTTGCCGTGCGTTTGCACTGTCTGCGGCTTCGCGCCTAATGTCGTATCGATCTGAAAACGAAATTACGCGCGATAGGTGTACGTCATTTTTATATCATTTTGGTGATTTAGCATCTCGCACACTCTCACAAGTTAAGGTTTCGAATGTCCTGCGTCTACGCTCTCCAGCCCCGGTTTTTCCGCTTCATGCCGCTTGCGCTTGCGTTGCTGCTCGCAAGTTGTGCATCCCTGCCACCCGTGCAGACCGTTCAAGTTGGAGTGATTCAGATGGCGTACGTTAAATCTGGAACGTCGGGTCCAACTGTGGTTTTCCAATCGGGGCTGGGTGATGGGATGTCGCCTTGGGCAGCAGTCATTGAACGCCTGCCGCAGTCCACGTCCGTCTTCGCCTACGACCGTCCGGGCTATGGTTCTAGCGGCGCTGCGCGTGCGCAAGCGCGAGACGCTTGTAGCATCGCCCGTGAACTACGGGAGACGCTGCGCGCGGTCGGCGTGCCCCCACCGTATTTGCTGGTCGGACACTCGCTAGGCGGACAGTACCAGTACGCCTTTGCTAAGCTCTTCCCCGCGGAGGTGGCTGGAATGTTGCTACTAGATCCGACACACCCCGATCATTGGGCGCAAATGCAGCAACACGCGCCCACTGCGGCTGCCACCATTTCGGGCTTGAGGGTGGTCATGTTTTCGTCAGCGATGAGGGCTGAATTTGACGCTCAAGCCTCGTGTCTAGAATCGCAGCGGCTTCTCACCGTGCGTGTGCCGACAAGAATACTCGCCCAAACGCGCCACGACCTCACGGAAACACCTGCATTCCGAACCATGATCGAGCGACTCGAGCGTGACTGGCTCACTATTCTACCCGGCGCAACCCGACGTGCGGTCGAGGGTGCTGGACACTACATCCACAGTGACAAACCCGATGTGGTCGCGTCGGAAATCCTCACATTGCTTCGAGATGTTCAACGCAGCGGCAAATGACGTGACGGCCATTGTTCCACCGCTGCGTGACATGCAAAGCCACAAGCGGTCGTCTCTTTCCGCGTCATCCCGGCCAACGGCCTGGTAGAGCGGGTACGGTGTCAGGTATGCGTTGGATTGGCCGAGTGCATTGTGGCGATAACTGGTCCAGCGGTAGTGCGCAGGATCATCAACGGGGTCAGACCACATTTTTCTCAACCTGGCATACAAACAATTGCTAACTGGAACAAGAGTGGTGACAAACGAGGACGATTGTTTCCCCTATTGCGTTCAAGGAAAAACTACTCTTCTTCCTCTTGCGCCCTTGCATAACCCGCCGCCCTCTGACCGCGCAGGGCCAACACTATCGACCCTGAGCCGACGCACGATCCCGCTCAGGCTCAACGGCAGAAATCTACGCAAAGCAGACCGACACAGTACGGAGTCGTGTGACAAGTACCGACCATCAGCGGTCGGTGAAAGTCAGTGGAAAGTACCTCTCTGAACGGCAGGTCTCGGATCACGAAGCAGCCCTTTACAATCTGCAGTCGCGATTGCGTCGGTAGCTGGATGGACATACAGTTTCACGTCCCGACACCGATCCGGACTGCCATGTCTGCCACCGCCGCTTGCGTCTCACCACGCAGCGCCGTCTACCGCCGCCGTTGCCCCGAGCGCACGCTGCTCTGATGAAACCAATAGCCATTCGACTAAGCGCGATAAAACATGCGCTAAGTCGCTGGTTATATCGCACCGTGCAAACACATCTGGCGACCTGGCTGGCGCTTCAGGAGGATGGCGCCGGGGCGAGCGCACCCGCCGTCACCGAACGGGAATTCCGCCGTTACCTCGAGTGCGGCATCCTCGCCCACGGTTTCGCCCGCGCCCGCTGCGCCGACTGCGGGCACGACTTTCTGGTGGCCTACTCCTGCAAGTACAGGGGCGTCTGTCCGTCCTGCACCACCCGTCGCATGGTGGAGACTGCCGCCCATCTCGCTGACCATGTCATCCCGCGCCTGCCGGTGCGCCAGTGGGTGCTCTCG
>JBBQQT010000105.1:0-12985 GCA_038215555.1 Burkholderiales bacterium
GGGCGCGCCGATCACCGCTTCCGGAAACGTCTGGCGAATCACGTCAATGGAAGCATTTTTCAGGCTGACCGGACGCGCCAGGCCGACCAGCATTCCGTCGTCGCGGTCGATCAGGGTGATTTCATCCGACAGCAGCCGCCAGCCGGACAGCATGAGCGCGGCGGTGAGCGTGCTTTTGCCGGCGCCGGGATCGCCCGGCAACACGACGGCACGGCCATTTTTTTCCAGCACGGCGGCATGCAGCATCAGGTAATGGTGGGCGTGGCCGGCGACACACCAGTTCAAACCCCATTCCATCAGGGCGAAGGCATGGTTGGCCGGCAGCGGCTTGAATGGAGAGTGGCCGTCGTGCCAGAAATTGATCTGCGGCCGCAGCCAGCGGCGCAGGCCCGTTGGGTGACCAACGCGGACATGAAAATCCTGGAACTCGCCGTCATCAAGCGGGAAATCGGCATACAGCTTGAGCAGGCCTTCGGCGACAAGCGGCATGGGACTCTGAATACGGGTAACGAACGGGCCTGTGCGCAGAATCAGATCGTTGTTGGCCAGGCGCGCGCGTAATTGCGGCAGTGACAAGTCACCCACTTTCATCGCGCGGGCTCCGCATATTCAAGCCGGGCGAGTTCGTCCAGGATGGCGCCCAGCGCGGCTTGCGCCGGCTCGACATCCACTTCGGCAGCCTCGGCCAGCAGGCCGGCGAGCGTCGATTCGTCGCTCGGTTCCTCCATGAGGCGTTGCAGAACCATTGCGGCGGCTTCGGAAAACCGATGTGTGTCACCGGCCGCGCCATGAAAGAAGACGTGTTCGCCCTCCCATTCGCGATGGCGCAAATCAGCTTCTGTCGGAATCTGCCAGAGACGGGCGGGCTCGAAAATCATTGAAGTTAGATCGGGAACGTTTGTCGCGGCGGGAGTGTATCAGTCAGCTCGTTCAACTTTGTTACCCGGCCAGCATCCGCCGCTGACCCGGTGCTGACCGGCGAGATCGCGCAGTGTTTCGGTTTGCGCGAAGCCCCGCTCTCGCAACATCGCGATCACCGCGTCGGCTTGATCATAGCCGTGTTCCAGCAACAGCCAGCCGCTCTTGACCAGATGCGCCGGCGCGCCGGTGATGACGGCACGCAGGTCGCGGAGGCCATCGTCGCCGGCGGCAAGGGCTTGAATCGGCTCGTGGCGTAGATCACCGGTTTTCAGATGCGGGTCTGCGGCCTCGATGTAGGGCGGGTTGGAAACGATGATGTCGAAATTTTTTACACTTGTTTGTACTGTCGTCGCGGCGTACCAATCGCCGATCTCGAAACGCACATTGCTGGCGCCGAGTCGACGCGCATTGTTTTGCGCAACAACCAGCGCATCAGGGGAAATATCCAATGCAATCACCTCCGTCTTCGGTCGATGCAATGCCAGGGCGATGGCGATAGCGCCGCTGCCGGTGCCGAGATCGAGGACTTGGCAAGGCGTGTTTTCGGGTAGACGTTGCAACGCAGCTTCGACTAACAGTTCGGTATCCGGACGCGGAATCAATACTGCTGGCGTGATGGAGAAGTTGAGCCCATAAAATTCGCGCTCGCCGACGATGTAGGCGACCGGTTCACCCCCGGCGCGGCGGTCGATCAGCGCCGCAATGGCGTGTTGTTGTGCGGCGGTCGGCACGTCGCGGTCATGTGCAATCAACCAGGCGTGATCAACCTTGAGCGCATGTGACACGAGCACGCGGGCTTCGATGCGCGCCTCTCTTTTATCCAGCGACAGACTTTCCGCCAGCCTTGTGGTCGCGCCGGCCAGCAGCATGGCGATGGCGGCGGATGCGGTCATTCTTCGCCGGACAGCGCCGACAGCAATTCAGTTTGATGTTCAGTGGTCAATGCAGCGATCAGTTCGTCCAGGCCGCCTTCCATGATCGAGTCGATCTTGTACAGCGTCAGATTGATGCGGTGGTCGGTGACGCGGCCTTGCGGGAAATTGTAGGTGCGGATGCGGTCGGAGCGGTCGCCGGTGCCGATCAGGCTTTTGCGCGTGCTGGCGACCAGAGCGTGCTGTTCGCGTTCCTGCTGGTCCTTCAGGCGCGCCGCCAATACTGACAACGCTTGCGCTTTGTTCTTGTGTTGCGAGCGGTCGTCCTGGCATTCCACCACCATGCCGGTGGGCAGGTGGGTGATGCGGATGGCGGAGTCGGTTTTGTTGATGTGCTGGCCACCCGCGCCCGAGGCGCGGAAGGTGTCGATGCGCAATTCGGCCGGATTGATGTTGATTTCTGCGGCCGCGTCGGCTTCCGGCATCACCGCGACGGTGCAGGCGGAGGTGTGGATGCGGCCCTGAGTTTCGGTATCCGGTACGCGCTGGACGCGATGGCCGCCGGATTCAAACTTGAGTTTGGAATAGGCGCCGTTGCCGATGATACGGGCGATGATTTCCTTGTAGCCGCCGACTTCGCCGTCGCTGGCGGAGACGATTTCGACTTTCCAACGTTGGCGTTCGGCATAGCGGGCATACATGCGGAACAGGTCGCCGGCGAACAGCGAAGATTCGTTACCGCCGGTGCCGGCGCGAACTTCCAGAAAAATGTTGCGTTCGTCGTTGGGGTCGCGCGGCAGCAAGAGAATCTGCAATTCGGCGTCGAGTGCGAGTAGTCGCTGCTTGGCGGTTTCGATTTCGTCCTGGGCGAATTCTTTCATCTCCGGATCGGCCAACAGGCTTTCAGCGGTGTCGAGATCGGCCTGGGCTTGTTGCCAGTCGTGGTAATGCTTGACCACCGGCATCAACTCGCTGTGTTCCTGATTCAGCTTGCGGTACTGCGCCATGTCTGCCGTGGCGCGCTCGTCAGCGAGCAGGCCGCTGATCTCGTCAAGCCGATAGGCGAGCTGCTGAAGTTTGTTTTGCAGGCTGGGTTTCATGGGGCGGGATGATTGGGTTCGTCATTCCCGCACAGGCGGGAATGACGGCAAGGATGCTAATCCCCGTGCAGGTTGTACAGATGCGAGACCAGGCGGGCGAGTTCTTCGCGTTCGCTTTCGCCGGCCTGATTCAGTGCGTGGCTGGGTTCATGCAGCAGTTTGTTCATCAGGCAGCGACTCATCGCTTCCAGAACTGCGGCCGGATTTTCGCCGCGAGCCAGGGCTTTCTGGGCCTTCTCCATCTCGTGTCGACGCAACCGTTCGCCGTGATCGCGCAGGCTGCGGATAACCGGCACGGCCTGTCGGGTGTCCATCCAATGCATGAACTCATTGACGCGCGACTGGATGATCGCCTCGGCTTGAGAAACAGCGGATTGGCGGCTGTCCTGGCCGGCGCGCACCACCTCGCCGAGGTTGTCGACGGTGTACAGGAAAACGTCGTTGAGTTGGCCGACTTCGGTTTCGATGTCGCGTGGTACGGCCAGGTCGACCATGAACATCGGCCGATGCTTGCGCTGCTTGACCGCGCGTTCAACCATGCCCAGGCCGACGATGGGCAGCGGGCTGGCAGTGGAGGTGACGACGATGTCGAACTCGGCCAGCAGTTCCGGTAGGTTGGTCAGCGCAGCCGCCTCACCGCCAAACTTGTTGGCCAGGTCGCGGGCACGCTCGATGGTGCGGTTCACCACCATCAGCCGGCGTGGATTACGCGCGGCAAAGTGGGTAGCGACCAGATCGATCATTTCGCCGGCGCCGATGAACAGCACGGCCTGGTCGGCGATCGACGGGAAGATTCGTTCCGCCAAGGTGACCGCGGCGGCGGACATGGAGACTGTGCTGGAACCGATTTCAGTGGCGGTACGGACTTCTTTGGCGACCGAGAAAGTGCGCTGGAACAGCTTGTTGAGCAGCAAGCCCATGGTGCCGGCGTCATGCGCTTTTTCCGCCGCCTGCTTCATCTGGCCGAGAATCTGGGTTTCACCCAGCACCATCGAATCCAGTCCGGAGGCGACGCGGAAAGCATGATTCGCGGCTTCCTGTTGCGGCAGCAAATACAGATACGGCTTTACCTCGCGTGGCGGCAGGCCGTGGAAGTTGGCCAGCCATTCGGCGACGTTTGCGGGTTCCTGCGTGTTGCAGTAAATCTCGGTCCGGTTGCAGGTCGAAAGAATGGCTGCTTCGCGCGCAATGCGGCGAACCCCGGTCACATCGGACAGGGCTTTCGGCAGGATGTCGGGCGGAAACGCTACCCGCTCGCGGATCGAGACCGGAGCGGTATGATGGTTGACGCCGCAGGCAAAAAGCTGCATTTCTCGTTTCAATCCGCGCCCGGCAAGGCCGAGCGAAACAACACGGGAGAGGTTACGCCTCTCCTGTATTCGGTTACCCCATGAAGGGGGAGGTTTCCAAACGGCGCTTGATTTTGAAGAATCAAGGCTTTAGGGGCGCGCATTGTACGCTCACAAGGCTTCTGCCGAATATTCCACCGTCATCCGGTGCGTTTCGCCAGCGGCCACGGTGACGACGTTTTCCAGCGCGTTGACCGATTCCACGCAGACCATCTGACGCCAGCCATCCGGGCCGAAGTCGCCCATCTTGTCGGCTTTCTCTTCCCACGGTGTCCACACCACGGTGGAACGGGAGCCGGTCTTGGCGATCTTGATGCGCCGTTCATAGGCGGGATCGACGATATAGCAGGTGGTTTCGGTATCGACATAGACCCGGTCGACTTCGCCGCTGAAGGTGATTGCGCCGCTCTGTGTACGACGTGTCGCTTCGCCCACTTTGTCGAGATAGGTGGTGTTCTCCAGGCCGGTGACCTGCACGGCTTCGATGTCGCTGATCTGGAGATAGGTGTGCAGAGCCTCGCCGATCTGAACCGGTGTGTCGCCCAGATTGGTGGTGTTGAGGCTGGCTTTCAGGCTGTGGCCGACGATGACGTTGAGTTCAACGTGCGTCTTGTGCGGCCATTGGCTGCGGGTCTGATCGTTGTCCAGCAGGGCCAGGGTGATTTCCGTCTCGCCGCTCGGCAATGCCGCGCTTTGCATGACTTCCCACATCACGGTGCGGGCGAAACCATGCCCGGGGAAGCTGGCTTCGCTGGCATGCGCGCCAAACCAGGGCCAGCACACCGGCGCGCCACCACGAATCGATTTGCCGAGCGCGAACTTGGCGAACTTGGAGACCCAGATCACCGGTTCAACCTGATCCTTCGGCCGGAAGGTGGTGATGTGCGCGCCCTGCAAACAGAGGTAGGCGGTGCCGAGCGGGTTGTCGATTTCGGCAAAGATCAGGCCGTTCGGGCCGTCGATGAATTTGAGTTGGTCGGCGATGGCAAAGCGGGCATTGAGGTCGGCGAGGGGCATGCGGGGTCTCCGGTTGAGTGAGGGTTGATTCGATTAGACGGGGGAAGTTGGCTGGGCGGTCAGGCGGTGAACAGCATGAGCCAGTTGGCAGCGATCATGAATCCGCTGAGCAGGCTGTAGAACACGCCACCGGTCTGGTTGTTGGCGTCACAGGCTTTGCCGAGCTTGAGCATGAACACGACGTAGAGGGCGGTCGCGATGGCGTTGAATGGCAACCAGACCAGCACCTTGAACCAGATCGCGACACTGGGGTCGGCGGTGTTGTTCCACATGCCATAGGCGAACAACAGATTGACCGCGATGGCGGCAGCGAGAAAGCCGCGCCAGTTGCGGAAGCGGTGCAGCGGGTCCGGCGCGGCTTCTTCAGTCGCTTCGGCCGGTGTTTCACGGACGTTGAATATCTGCATGGGCTCAGTATTCGGGTTGCGGCAAACGGGCGGCGAGTTCATCCCATTGGATGACGACGCCTTCCAGCACGCTTACCGGCGTTTCGCCACTGAGTTCCTGGGTGTCGGGTTTGCCATATTCGCCATTTATCAGCCGGTAAATGGTCAGAATGCGATCCGCCGGTTGAATCAGCCAGTATTCGAGAACGCCAGCCTGCTCGTAGAGGCGCCTTTTCTGGACATGATCCAGTCCTGCCGTGGAAGGAGAAAGGACTTCGACCACCCAGTCAGGTGCACCGCGCACACCTCTCCGATCCAGTTTGCTTTCGTCGCAAATGACCAGAACGTCGGGTTGCACGACAGTATCGATCTGCTCATCGGCTTCATTTTCCTTGGGTAAACGTACATCGAGCGGAGCGACATAGGCTTGGCAGGGTTTGCCCTGCAGTGCGTTGGCGGCTTGGCGGAAAACATCTCCTGTAACCATCTGATGCACCCGACCAGGCCTAGCCATCATCAACGCCAGTCCATCTATGAGCTGGTAACGCACGTTTTCCGGCCAAGTCAGATAGTCGGCATAGGTGTAATGCGTCGTATCGTCCGATTTGCGTTGTGGCAATCCCATGGCAACCTCCTATTTCCGTTCCACTTGCGTCACATCGCGCACGGCGCCGAATGCCGCACTGGTGGTCATCGCGGCATATGCGCGTAATGCCGGAGAAACCAGTCGATCGCGGTTGACCGGCTTCCAGGCTTGCGCGCCTTTCGCTTCCATCGCATCGCGCCGCGCGGCCAACTCGGCATCGGGAACTGCAAGATGGATGCGGCGATTGGGAATGTCGATCTCGATGCTGTCGCCCTCCGCAACCAGGCCGATCAGGCCGCCTTCCGCCGCTTCCGGCGAGACGTGGCCGATGGACAGCCCGGAAGTGCCGCCAGAGAAGCGGCCGTCGGTGATCAGCGCGCAGTCCTTGCCGAGGCCCTTCGATTTCAGGTACGACGTCGGGTAGAGCATTTCCTGCATGCCGGGACCACCGCGCGGGCCTTCGTAACGAATCACCAGTACGTCGCCAGGTCGAATTTTGTCGCCCAGAATCGCCTCCACGGCAGCATCTTGCGATTCGAAAATGCGCGCTGGGCCACGAAACACCCGCAGCGTGGAAGTGGGTACGCTGGTGGTGTAGCGCAACTGCTCCACCTCGTACATGCTCTCGTCAATGCCGGCGGTTTTGACGATGCAGCCATCCAGCGCCAAGTTGCCGTAAAGCACGGCGAGGCCGCCGTCCTGCGAATAGGCGTGTGTCTTGTCGCGGATGCAGCCGTTGGCACGGTCCAGGTCGAGTTCCGGGAAGCGGCGGTTCTGCGAGAATGCCACTTGTGTCGGCACGCCACCGGGCGCGGCCTTGAAGAAGTCAAACACGGAAACATCGTGCGCCTGCATCACATCCCACGTCGAAAGTGCGCCACCCATGGTGCGGCTGTGAACGGTATGGCAGTCGCGGTGGATCAGGCCGGCGCGGTCGAGTTCGCCGAGGATGGCCATGACGCCGCCGGCGCGATGTACATCTTCCATGTGGTAGAGCTGGGTCGACGGCGCCACCTTGGCCAGGTTGGGCACCTTGCGCGACAACCGATCGATGTCCTTCATGGTGAAGTTGACGCCGGCTTCATGCGCTGCGGCGAGCAGATGCAGCACGGTGTTGGTGGAGCCGCCCATCGCGACATCCAGGCAGACGGCATTCTCGAACGCCTTGAAACTGGCGATGGAGCGCGGCAGCACGGAAGCGTCGTCCTTTTCGTAATAGCGTTTGGCCAGGTCGACGATCAGGCGGCCGGCGCGCAGAAACAGTTCCTTGCGGTCGGCATGGGTCGCCAGCAACGAACCGTTGCCGGGCAGACTCAAGCCCAGCGCCTCGGTCAGGCAATTCATCGAATTGGCGGTGAACATGCCGGAACAGGAACCGCAGGTCGGGCAAGCGGAACGTTCGGTGGCGTCCACTTCCGCGTCGGAACGGCTCGAATCGGCGGCTTGCACCATCGCATCGACCAGATCCAGCTTGATCGTCTTGCCGCCCCAGATCACCTTGCCGGCTTCCATCGGGCCACCGGAAACGAATACCGTGGGGATGTTCAGGCGCAACGCGGCATTCAGCATGCCGGGGGTGATCTTGTCGCAATTGGAGATGCACACCAGCGCATCGGCACAGTGCGCATTGACCATGTATTCCACTGAATCGGCAATCAGGTCGCGGCTGGGCAGCGAATACAGCATGCCGCCGTGGCCCATGGCAATGCCGTCATCGACGGCGATGGTATTGAATTCCTTCGCCACGCCGCCGGCCGCCTCGATCTCGCGTGCGACCAGTTGACCCATGTCCTTCAGATGCACATGGCCGGGCACAAATTGGGTGAAAGAGTTGGCGATGGCGATGATTGGCTTATCGAAATCGCCATCTTTCATGCCGGTAGCACGCCACAAAGCGCGGGCGCCAGCCATGTTGCGGCCATGAGTGGTGGTGCGGGAGCGGTATTCGGGCATTGGATTCAACCTTGGGTCTCTATAATCAGCGGCATTTTAGCCCAGCTCTTGTTGGCTCACCCGTCCAGGTCCGTACCATGCTCGTGCATCCTCAATTTGACCCCGTCGCCATCGCCATCGGCCCGCTCGCCGTGCACTGGTATGGCCTGATGTATGTCTGCGCCTTCGCTGCCTTCATCCTGCTCGGCCGCTGGCGCGTCCGCACTCGTCCGGAAACGCGCTGGAGCGCGCAGGAGCTAGATGACCTGTTGTTCTGGGGCGTGCTCGGCGTGGTGCTGGGCGGACGTCTCGGGCAAGTGTTGTTCTACGAACCGGGTCATTACTTCAGCAACCCGATGGAAATCCTCGCCATCTGGAAAGGCGGCATGTCGTTCCACGGCGGACTCATCGGTGTGCTGCTGGCGCTCGCCTGGCATGGCCGCAGAACCGGTCGCAGCTTTCTCGAAGTGGGCGATTTCGTCGGCCCGTTGGTGCCGCTCGGATTGATGTTCGGCCGCATCGGCAACTTCATCAACGGCGAACTCTGGGGCCGCGCCGCCGATCCGAGTCTGCCCTGGGCAATGGTCTTCCCGCAGGTGGACAACATTCCGCGCCATCCATCACAGCTTTATCAAGCCGGCATGGAAGGGTTGCTGTTCTTCCTTCTGCTCTGGTGGTATTCGTCGCGCCCCCGCCCGACAGGCGCGGTCTCCGGCGCATTCCTGATCGGCTACGGCGTGTTCCGCAGCCTGGGCGAATTCTTCCGCAGCCCCGACGACGGCATCTTCGGGCAATCCGACATCATCAGCATGGGCCAATGGCTGTCGCTGCCGATGATCCTGATCGGCATCTGGCTGATCTGGCGAGCTTATGGTCAGAACCGCTCGTCTATGCTCTGAAAAGCTTTTTTGCTATATTCCGCGCCTCGTGTGGGGGGGTAGCTCAGCTGGGAGAGCGCCGCGTTCGCAATGCGGAGGTCGTGAGTTCGATCCTCATCCTCTCCACCACTAATTGAAGGCCAGACGTTGCTCTGGCCTTTTTCATTTCTGCCCACCACGCCCGTGCTGGCGCGGCTTCCGGGTTTTATGCAAAAGGCGGCATCAGCACGGAAACCCCGGTTTCGGCGGTTTTTCCGCTCTCTGCGCTCTCCGTTCTCTGTTTCTGCGAAAGGTGCCTTTCGCACGAACCCCCTGTGTTTACGCGGGTTCCGGGGGCGCGAGTCTGAACAGTAAATTGGGTGTCGGAGGGGACAGAGGCTGGTTGTTTACATCTGACCTGCACTGCATCCGACTTCTCCGTCTTGCCAAGCATCGCCGCTATCCGCCGCGCGCAATCCGCAGGCGAGGTTTCGATCTCATGCTCCCAGAGACGCAGCACTCGCCAGCCCTCTGCCTCCAGCCGATGTGTATTCTCCGCGTCCCGCTCGCGGCTGCGCCTGAGCTTCCGCTCCCAGAAGTCCCAATTGTTCTTCGGCATCGTCGAATGCTGCGGACAACCATGCCAGAAGCAACCATCCACAAACACGGCCAGCTTCGCTGTGCTGTACGTGACACGGAGACATGTGGAAGCACGCGATCTGCTGGCCGGTGTTTACCGGCACTTTCTCGTCGAGGTGCGGGACTGGCTTGTAGAATTGGTGGAAACCCTTGCCGATCCGATGGTTGCCGTCAAAAAGCGGGGATTGCCGACCGTGGCCATGTGGAATTACCGCTGACTCTGACACTGACGGCCGCACCACAGCTCATGGGACTGTCGTGCTGGACGAAACGCCAGTCGATTTCGCTTTCGAGTCCGCAGAACACAACCGGATATCGGGCGCCCAGGAAATCCGGTCTGGGTTTCTGGGGAACGGTCGGCGTGATTGCGCTCGGATGGGAAATTGGCGAGGCGCTGTTCGGTGACGATGATTGCGGGTGTGACGGAGATGTCTAATCGATGGCGACGATGGGCATTTGTGTGGTGCAAATCCTGAGCTGGTGACAATATTCATTGGGCTCTATTTCAGACGACACACATTGATGTGTGTCTCGTCATCGGAATTACACAACCAGGCGTTGATTGAAAATGAATGATGAATACCGAATTTTCCCAAACAAGGAGAACGCCATGACGTAGTTACCAACCACTGGAGTTATGTCATGGCACGTACGTTTCGCCGCAAGCAGCAGCGTCACGAGTATTACTGGGTGTTGCACGATTGGGGGTCTCGCCTCCCTTATGGCCGCTGGGTACAAATCGACCCGCGATCCAGGGCCGGGCGTAAGGCAATCGCCCGTTTCCATTCCGACAAGACGGTCATTATCGGCGGCTCAGCGCCGCGCTGGTACCGCAAGGTGTTCGATCACCGGATTCGCACCGGTAATGACCGTATGTTGCGGCGTTGTCTGGCTGATCCTGAATTCGATCCGGTGTTTCGAGCTTGGCACAAACACGATGCGAACTGGAGCTGGTGGTGATCGCAGAGTTTGTTTTGACGTATCGCTTCTCGGGTTTCTTCATACGACTGGCCGGGCCCATCCCGGGTGCCGGCCGTAATCAGGAGAAATCTGATGAAGAACATGAAGCGTGCCCTGCGCCGGCACCACGTCGCCCGCTTGAAGGCGGCACGCCGCTTCCACTGGGGTCGAGACCTTCGCCACGACGCGGAATCCCTCGGCAAGGCCGTCGCTACGCCATGTCCCTGTAGCTGCTGGATGTGCGGTAATCCGAGTCGACACGCTATTGGATATTCAGGCGATATCTATGGGCTGCGGCATGAAAAGAGCAGGGATGTGCTGCTGGAAAATACGACCAGTTTGGCTGCTGCAACCGTCTAACCAAGAATGGAAAAGGACTGAGTGCGATGGTGACGCATCACCCCATTGATCCGGCAATCCGCTCCGAGATACAGCAGCGCCTTGCCGCTATCGAAGTCGAGCACGACGTGCGCGTACTGTATGCCTGCGAATCCGGCAGTCGTGGCTGGGGCTTCGCCTCGCCCACAGCGACTACGACGTGCGTTTTCTCTATGTCCATCATCTGCCCTGGTATCTCAAGGTCAGCGGAATCAAAGGGGCCAGGCTCACATTGTTTTTTATAACATTGACCATGCGCCAAACAATCCGAGCCTGGCCCCTTTCATTCCGTAGGCGAACTCGACCCGGCCGACAGCGCCAAGATCAAAACGGCTTTGGACAAGGTGATTGGGGAATATTGAGCCAGGGAAAATTTGTTCTATGCCCGCTGGTCGCGCCTGATAAAACCGAAACATCGTAATGCGCGGGCTTTTGACGATAATCGTGTTTATGCAACCGCGCTCACATGAGGGACGGAACAACGCGCAGCAAGATCTGCGCTTTAAAGCCGCTTGACCACTTTCGTCAGAACAGCACCCTGAATGTCCGATAAAGAAGCCACCGCCCGCATCAAGATCAACAAGCTGCTCGAAGCTGCTGGCTGGCGGTTTTTCCAGGATGGCGATTCACCCGCCAACATTCGCCTTGAACCCAGCGTCAAAATCAATTTCACCGACCTGGACATGCTCGGCGCCAACTTCGAGAAAATCATAAAAGGCTTCGTCGACTTTCTCTTGCTCGATGCCAAAGGCTTTCCGCTGCTGGTTCTCGAAGCCAAGGCCGAAGACAAAAATCCGCTCGTCGGCAAAGAGCAGGCGCGCAAATACGCCAAGTCCCAGAACTGCCGCTTCGCCATTCTTTCCAACGGCAACCTGCACTACTTCTGGGATCTCGAACGCGGCAGCCCCTACGTCATCACCTCGTTTCCGACGCCGGACTCGGTCAGCAGCTACCAGAAGGTCACGCCCAATCCGCAACGGCTGATCGACGAGCCGGTCGGCGCGGACTACATCGTTCGCAGCCAGCGCCCGAACTACGCAGCCGAAGCCGCCTGGCAAAACCAAGCGGAGCGCCCCGGCTACATTCAGGCCAACAAGCTGCGCTTTCTCCGGCCCTACCAGCTCAAGGCCATCCACAGCCTTCAGGCCGCAGTCGGCGACGGCAAAGATCGCTTCCTGTTCGAGATGGCCACCGGCACCGGCAAGACGCTGACCGCCGCCGCCGTCATCAAGCTGTTTTTGCGTTCCGGCAACGTGCGCCGCGTGCTGTTCCTGGTGGATCGCCTTGAGCTGGAGGACCAGGCCAAGAAGGCCTTCGTCGCCGTGCTGTCCGCCGACTTTCAAACTGTGATCTACAAGGAGAACCGGGACGACTGGCGCCGCGCCGAGATTGTCGTCACCACCGTGCAATCCCTGCTGTTCAACAATAAATACCAGAAGCTGTTCTCGCCGACCGACTTCGATCTGGTCATCTCCGACGAAGCGCACCGTTCGATCGGCGGCAACGCCCGCGCCGTGTTCGACTACTTCATCGGCTACAAACTCGGCCTCACCGCCACGCCGCGCGACTACCTGCGCCGCTTCGACAGCGCCAAGCCTGGCACGCGCGACCCGCGCGAGGCTGAACGGCGCCTGCTGCTCGACACCTATCGCACCTTCGGCTGCGAGAACAGCCAGCCGACCTTCCGCTACTCCCTGCTCGATGGCGTGAAGGATGGTTTCCTGATCAACCCGACCGTGGTGGACGCCCGCACCGAGGTCACCACCACGCTGCTCTCCGAAGAGGGCTTCGTCGTCACCTTCACCGATGACACCGGCGAGGACCAGCAGCAGGCCTTCAAGCAGCGCGAGTTCGAGAAGCGTTTCTTCGCCGACACCACCAACCAGATCCTGTGCAAGACGTTTCTGGAAAACGCCCTGCGCGACCCGGTCAGCTTTGAGATCGGCAAGTCGATCGTCTTCGCCGTCAGCCAGAACCACGCCGCCAAG
>JBBQQT010000106.1:0-12886 GCA_038215555.1 Burkholderiales bacterium
CCGGTGTAATGGCGCACCACATCGAGTTCAGACGTTTCCGGCAACAGCGGCGGCGATTGGCGCAACTGGTCAGCCGGCAAATCATCGGCGAGCGGTGCGTTGTAAGGCGCCTGGGCGTGGGCGCGTCGACCGGGATGGGCGTGTTCGAAGATGAGCATGTTGGTAAGCGGTAAGCGGTAAGCGGTAAGCGGTAAGTGATGAACGGCGAGCGGTTTCGGCTAACCGTTCACCGCTTCCCGCTCACGGGTGTTACAGCGGTTCACCCTTGGCGGCGGCCAGCGCGGCTTCGTAGTTGGGTTCCTGTTTGATCTCGGGTACTAGTTCGGAATACACCACGCGGTCGTGTTCATCCAGCACGACGACGGCGCGGGCAGTCAGGCCGGACAGCGGCGGGTCCATGATCATGACGCCGTAGTCCTTGTTGAAATCGCGGCCGCGCATGGTGGACAGGGTGACGACGTTTTTCAGACCTTCGACGCCGCAGAAGCGGTTCTGTGCGAACGGCAGATCGGCGGAAATCACCAGCACGATGGTGTTGGGAATGCCCGCCGCGAGTTCATTGAACTTGCGTGCGGAGGCCTGACAGGTCGGTGTATCCAGGCTGGGCACAATGTTGAGAATCTTGCGCTTGCCCCAGAAAGAAGAGAGGGAAACGTCCTTCAGATCTTTGTCGACCAGCATGAAGGAATGCGCGGAATCGCCAGGGCGCGGGAAATTGCCGCTGACCGAGATGGGTTCGCCGCCGAGAGTGACTGTTGCCATGTGATGTCTCCTTTGTGGGGGTTGAATTATTTGTAGGCACAAGGCGGCACGCCAGGCTCGCGCCCGTTGCGCCGACTCAGGATACGTTGCAATTGTTGCCGATAATGTTCGAGATCTTCATCGGTTTTTGTTTCTGTGGCGCAGACCAGAATGCAATCGGCCAGTTCCGGGTAATCGCCACCCAGCGCATAACCGCCGAGGATGCCTTGGGCGCGCAATGCACGCAGCACATCATCAACCGGGGTGCTGACCCGGATCACCGCTTCATGGAAAAATGCCGAGTTGAAGACGCCCTCGACGCCCGGCACGGCGAGCAGTTTTTCCAGCAATGCGCGGGTCTTGGCATGCGATTCCAGCGCGACGCTTTTCAGGCCTTCCGGCCCCAACAGCGACATGTGGATGGTGGCAGCGGTGACCAGCAAACCCTGGTTGGTGCAGATGTTGGAAGTGGCTTTGGAGCGGCGGATATGTTGCTCGCGCGCTTGCAAGGTCAGCGCGAAACCAGGCTGACCATCAAGATCGACGGTACGGCCAACGATGCGCCCCGGCATCTGCCGCACCAGCGCCTGGCGCGCGGTCATGAAGCCGAAATACGGGCCGCCGGAAGACATTGGCACGCCCAGCGGTTGACCATCGCCGACCGCGATATCGGCGCCTTTGTTTTTGCCAACCGCGCCCCAAGCGCCAGGGGGTTTCAAGAGCGCCAGCGCCAGCGGATTCACCACCGCAATCACCAGCATGTTGTGCGCATGCGCCCAGTCGGTCAGCGCATCCACCGGCTCCAGCGCACCAAAGAAGTTGGGCTGAGGGATCACCAGTGCGGCATATTGGTTGGCTTCAGCGCCGGCGATGGCCACCAGCGCGGCGAGATCAGTCACTCCAGTGGCGGCATCGAAAGGCACGCTGATCAATTCGATGTTCTGGTTTTTCACCGTCGTCCGCGTCACCGCCAGATAGCGCGGATGCACGGTTGCCGGCACCAGCACGCGGCGACAGCCGGCCTTGTTGGCGCGCACTGCCATCAGCACCGCCTCGGCCAGCGCAGAAGCGCCGTCGTAGAGCGACGCATTCGACACATCCAGCCCGGTCAGGCTGGCCATCATGGTCTGATATTCGTACAGCAGTTGTAGCGTGCCCTGGCTGGCTTCGGCCTGATACGGCGTGTAGGCAGAGTAAAACTCGCCACGCGTGACGATCTGCCAAACCGCCGCCGGGATGTGATGTTCGTAGGCGCCGGCGCCGATAAAGTTGCTGTAGAAGCCATCCGCCGCCGCGCGCTGATGCATCAAGCGGCTGATCTGCATTTCCGACAGGCCTTCGGGGATGCCGGGCAAGCCGCCGCAATTCAGATCGGCGGGTATTTCATCGAACAGTGCATCGGTGGAAGGCGCGCCGATGCTCGCCAGCATGGCGGTGATATCGGATTCGGTATGCGGAATGAAGGGCATGGCGTGGGGGAACAGTGAGCAGTGAGCAGTGGGCGGGGAGCAGTGGGCGGGGAGCGGGGCTTCGCCGCTCACTGCTTCCCGCTCACCTGATTAATGAGCTTCCGATTCAACGTGTGCCGTATACGCCGCAGCATCCATCAAGCCGTCAAGATCAGCGGCATTGGCCGGTTTCAGCGTGAACATCCAGGCGGCGTAGGCATCCTGATTAATGCTTTCCGGGCTGGCTTCGACATCGGCGTTGGCAGCCAGCACTTCACCGGCGATCGGCGCATACACGTCGGAAGCAGCTTTCACCGATTCCACCACAGCACACTCTTCACCCGCAGCGAGTTGGCGGCCGACGACCGGGTTTTCGACGAAAACCATGTCGCCGAGCAGATCCTGTGCATGCTCAGTGATGCCGATAGCAACGCTGCCATCGGCTTCCAGGCGCACCCATTCGTGCGATTGGGTGTATTTCAGATTGGTAGGAATGTTGGACATGACGGACTCCAAAAAATACGGATCAGGGATTATCAAATGGATTCAACAGGCTGATACCACAACCTTCAAAATCCTTGCTGTTACGGGTCACCAAAGTCAAACCATGCGCTTGCGCGGTGGCGGCGATGAGCATGTCAGGTTGGTCGCGAACGAGGCCGCGCAGCGCAAACACACCGCGCAATTGGCCGGCACGCCGAGCTACATCCTGATCGATCGGCAGCACCTTATGGTTATTCAGATACGTGGACAGCCAGGCATCCAGTTCCAGCGTCGGCCGACGTGAAATGCCATACCAGAGTTCATCCACGCTGATCGCCGAAACATGATGCACGGCCACCGATTGCGACCAAGCCAGGACCGCAGCATTCGGCCGCCGGCGCGTCAACTCGCTGATCACATTGGTATCGACCAGAAAATTCATTGGCCAACGGCCTCCGGATACTCTTCTTCCAGCATTTCAACGAAAGCGTTACGGCGGGTGGAGCGCGGCGGAACAAACAGACCATCTTCATAGCCCGCTTCCGCAAGTAACTGCCGCAACTCGGCAAACTCCTCACCCAGAGTTTTCGGCTGCTTTTGCGACGCTTTCCAGGCCAGATATTCGACCATCTCTTCCGCCGCAATCAGCGCCGCAACCGGCGTTTTACGGTTGTAGATCCATTGCGGCTCGGTGTGGGCTTGCTTCACGACCTCCGAGAAACGCTGTTTGGCTTCAGCGATATTCCAGTTCATGGCGACCTCACTCATGTCTATAAGTTGAGTCGATTATAGACATGAAAGGCATTCAAACCAGCGCCTGGCCGTTGCGGACGAACGGATATTTCACCACCAGCGCCCGCATCAGTTTGTCGCGTACCTCCACCTCGACCGTGTCGCCAATGTTGACGCCGACCGGCACGCGCGCCAAGGCGATCGAGCCATTCAGCGTGGGTGAAAACGAACCGCTGGTGATTTCACCCTCGCCGTGTTCGGTGAACACCGATTGATGATTGCGCAGCACGCCGCGCTCAATCAGTTTGAGGCCGACCAGTTGCCGGGCGCGTGGCAGACGCAGCAACGATTCGCGACCGATGAAGTCGCGTTCCGATTTCAGATCGACCGTCCAGGCCAGACCGGATTCGAGTGGCGAGGTGGCTTCGGTCATGTCCTGGCCATACAGATTCATGCCGGCTTCCAAACGCAAGGTATCGCGCGCGCCAAGGCCGCAGGGTTTGACGCCGGCCTCCAGCAAAGCCTGCCAGAAGAATGGCGCAGCTTTTGCCGGCAGCATGATTTCGAAGCCATCTTCACCGGTATAGCCAGTGCGAGCGACAAACATGTCACCCACCACCACGGCATTGAATGGTTTCATCGGTTCGGCCAGATCCTGCATGCCGGGCATCGCTTGCCAGAGCTTGGCGGCCGCATTCGGCCCTTGCACGGCGATCATCGCCAGATCGCGACGTGGCGTCAGGGTCAGATTGGCCGCGTGTTTGGCCATCTGCACTTCCATCCAGGCGATGTCTTTGTCGGCGCAACCGGCGTTGACCACGATGCGGAACCAGGACTCGTTGAGGAAGTAGATGATCAGATCGTCCACCACGCCGCCGCCTTCATGCAGCATGCAGCTGTACAGCGCCTTGCCGGTGGTTTGCAGTTTGTCGACGTTGTTGGCGACCAGCTTCCTCAAAAAATCACGCGTGCCCTCACCTTTCAGGTCAACCGGCAGCATGTGCGAAACATCGAACATGCCGGCGTCACGCCGCACGATGTGGTGTTCTTCGATTTGCGAGCCGTAGTGGATCGGCATTTCCCAACCGGAAAAATCGACCAGCTTGGCGTTGGCTTCACGATGTTTTGCGTTAAGCGGGGTTTGTTTCAGATCAGCCATGGCGGTTTCCTTGTTGAACTTCCTCGGCATAGTAAGAACTGCGCACCAATGGCCCGGCTTTGACCCAGCCAAATCCAATTTCGCGCGCGGCGGTTTCGTATTCGGTGAATTCCTCCGGCGGGACATAGCGCGCCACTGGCAGGTTTTCCAGCGTCGGACGCAGATATTGCCCCAATGACAGACGCTGCACGCCGGCCGCACGCAGATCGCGCAGCACATAGAACACTTCTGCTTGCGTCTCGCCCAGGCCAAGCATCAAAGCAGATTTCGCTTCCATATTCGGCAAGTGCGCCGCCATTTCCAACAGACGCAGTGAACGTTCGTACTTCGCGCCCTTGCGCGCTTCCTTGTACAGGCGCGGCACGGTTTCGATGTTGTGGCCCCAGATCAGATCGCGCCGCGTTTTGATCTCACTCCCGGTCGGCAGCGCGTTCAGCGTTTCAGTAAACAGATCGGCAGCGGCTTCCTGCACCTGTCGGAAATCGGGAGTGAGGAATTCGACGCCGATATCCGGGCGTCGCAGGCGCAGTTGACGCAAGGTCTCGGCAAAGCAGCCAGCGCCGCCATCCGGCAGATCGTCGCGATTGACCGAAGTCAGCACAACGAAATTCAGGCCCAGTTCGATGCAAGATTCAGCAACGCGGCGCGGTTCGTCGGCGTCGGCCCAGGTCGGGCGGCCGGTTTTCACTGAACAGAATGCGCAGGCACGGGTGCAGGTGTCGCCCAGCAGCATGAAAGTGGCGGTGCCGCGGCTCCAGCATTCGCCGCGGTTCGGGCAGCGCGCCTCTTCGCAGACGGTATGCAGGCCGCGACCATGCACGGCTTGCGCGGTTTCCGGAAATTGCCTGGGGTTTTGTGCATCGCGGCCCAGGTTCAAGCGAATCCAGATCGGCATGCGCGCGGCATTTCGCGGCTGGGTGGGTGAATCAGTTTGCAAACCAAGCTCCAGAAATAAAAAAGGTGAACGTGATTTCGCAAGCACGTTCACCCCTCTGTCCGGTTTACCTGAGAGATTTGCCCCATCGGTGTCCGCAACATGGCGAATGCGCGGCGCTCTCCAGAGTTGCCCAATTCTCGCGGTCCATTTTGCCTGAGCGGTTGCGGGTGGCGTTGCGCCTTCGGCGGCCGGCAGCTTACTTCCGGCGCTCTCCCGCGAGAACGATAGCGGGGCGGACTATACCGGGCGCACCGAGTCCGGACAATCCGATTGACAGTTTTAACAAGGTGTTGAAAAACGCACCGTCACCTCGGCGAAGGCCGGGGTCCAGTTCAACAGGCTCAATAAATTCAACCGCTTCTGGATGCCGGCCTGCGCCGGTATGACGGGGTTTTTGAGGGTTTTCACGTTTTTCAACACCCTGTTAACGGTAAGCCAAACTGAGCGTATAGCCGGAGGCAACCAGATTGCCGATATCGAGGTCAAGCCGAATCTCGCGCTCCGCGTCCGCCGCCATGCCAGCCACAACATTCACCTCTTTCGGCAAGTAGGTTTGCGGGCGAAATACTTGCTTCGCCACTGGCGCTTGGCGGACATCACTCAATGTCAGCATGATCTGCGGCCAGGCCTGGGGGTGTCCGGTACGATTGGTCAACAATAGCGTCAGGCTGACGCGCGACTTGTTTTCCGGATCGTGTTCCAGCGATGAAGCGGCGATTGCCGCCTGGGTCAGTTGGCGCGGCAATGGCACGCTGCAATTCAGCGGAAGGCATAAAGCTTGCAGCGCCGGGCGAGCGGACGGCAAAGCGGCAACCAGCTCGGCACGCAGGAAATACGCGATTTGTAGCCCAAGCAAGCCAGCAAGCAGCAGCGCCAGAATGAAATAAAGCCAGAACTTCCAGGTTCTTGGCTTCTTTTCGACTTGCTTCCAGAGCGGTTCGAGCAGGATATCCGGTTCGGTTTTGCGTTCGATCTTGTCTTCACTCTGGGCAACTGCCGGCAAAGCAGCGGTCTCAGCCTCGGGCGGAGACAGGTTGCCCGAGGTAAACACTGCAGACGCTTCGGTTTCGGCTGATTCAGACGCAAGTTCACCGGAACCCGTTGTCTGAATAGCGTAATCGGCCAGCGTCTGTTGCGACAGGAAGACATCCGACCCGGTACCAGCTTCGACAGCAAAATCCAAAAATGCGGCGTCAGCAGAGACTTCTGCAGCAGCTTCTGTAGCCACCTCCGCCACCAACTCCACCGCTGTTTCCCGCCCCTTGCTGACGCCACCCAGACCGTCTTCATCAGGCGGCGACTCAAGTTCCGGCAGCAGCGTGTCGTAGGCGTTGAAGACGGCGTTGCAGGTTCCGCAACGCACCAGGCCGCGCCGCGCGCCGAGATGATCCTGGCTGACCCGGAAGGTGGTGTGACACTCGGGACAGGTGGTTTGCATACTGCGAATCTAGCGCCGGGCGATCAGCGCTTTATGCCCGTCAGGCATACCCAGCCATCTTCGGTGGCCCACAGCCGCATGTCGAAATACTGGCTGTAGATCGCCAGCACTTCATCCGCCTGCTCGGCAAGGATGCCGGACAAGGCGATGCGACCACCCGCGTTTACACGTCCGGCGAGCAGCGGCATCAACGCCTTCAGCGGATTGGTCAGGATATTGGCGACCAGTACGTCGAACGTCCCGGTGGGCAGCGCATCCGACGCAAAGAACGCGGCCTCGACCTGATTGCGCTCGGCATTGTCGCGCGAGGCGGTGATCGCTTGCGCATCGACATCAGTGCCCACAACCGGACTCGCACCCAGCTTCCTGGCGGCAATCGCCAGGATGCCGGAGCCACAACCGTAATCGAGCACGCTGGTTGTTTCACACGCGCCGGCCAGCAGGTTCTGTTCCAGCCATTTCAGGCACAAACGCGTGGTGGGATGACTGCCGGTACCAAAGGCGAGGCCGGGGTCGAGCACCAGCACGATGGCGTCCGGCGAATCGACAAAATCGGCGGCGTCATGCCATGAAGGCACGATCCAGAGCCGATCCGAGATCGAGATCGGTTCGAACTGGGATTGCGTCAGGCGCACCCAGTCTTGCTCGGGTACGGCTTCAATTTCGCGTTCAATATCAGCCGGCAGATTCAGGCCGGCAATCAGACCATCGACATCGGCATCCGCTGCCAGCAAAGCCACGACCCAATTACGCTGCCAGGCTTTCGGATCATCCAGACCGGGCTCGCCGAACTGGGCCCGCTCCGCCGCAGTGCCGGCATCGCGATCCTCGATCGAGACCGACAACGCGCCAGCCTCCATCAGGGCATCGGCCAGCGTTTCGGCGCCTTCGCCATCGGCGGCCAGTTTCAGGGAGACCCAGGACATTGTTGTCAACTAGTCCAGTCACACCGGCGAATGCCGGTGTCCAGTGCTTTTGGCACGCTACCTGAATCCCGGCATACGCCGGGATGACGGACTGAATTCGAATCGCGGGCTGAATTCAAGGCGCTCATCAGTGCTTGTTCAAGCCAAGTTTGTTTTCCAGGTAATGGATGCTGAAACCGCCTTCCAGCACCACCTGATCGACCAACAACTCCTGATGCAGTGGAATGTTGGTCTTGATACCTTCCACGATCATCTCGGACAGCGCGATGCGCATACGGGCGATCGCCTGTTCTCGCGTGGCGCCGTAGGTGATCAGCTTGCCGATCATCGAGTCGTAATGCGGCGGCACGTAGTAGTTCTGGAAAACGTGCGAATCGACGCGCACGCCAGGACCGCCGGGCGCGTGGTAAAGCGTGATGCGACCAGGTGACGGCACGAAGGTGTGCGGGTCTTCCGCGTTGATGCGGCATTCCAGCGCATGACCCTTGAAGTGAATTTCCTTCTGCGTGTTGGCCAGCGGCAACCCGGCGGCAATGCGGATGCTTTCCTGCACGATATCGACGCCGGTAATGAATTCGGTAACCGGATGTTCGACCTGCACGCGGGTGTTCATCTCGATGAAGAAGAATTCGCCGTTCTCGTACAGAAACTCGAACGTGCCGGCGCCGCGATAGCCGATCTTGCGGCAGGCTTCGGCACAGCGTTCGCCGATCTTGTTGCGCAGTTTGGTATCCAGACCCGGCGCCGGCGCTTCCTCCAGTACTTTCTGGTGGCGGCGTTGCATCGAGCAATCACGTTCGCCGAGATGGATTGCGTTGCCATGCGTATCGGACAGCACCTGAATCTCGATATGGCGCGGGTTGCCGAGATACTTCTCCATGTAAACGGTGGGATTGTTGAACGCCGCGCCGGCTTCGTTCTGGGTCATCTGCACGGACTGGATCAGCGCCGCCTCGGTATGCACCACGCGCATGCCGCGCCCGCCGCCGCCGCCGGCCGCCTTGATGATGATCGGATAGCCGACATCCTTGGCCATCCGCATCCATTCATCCTGGTCTTCGCCGAGAGCACCTTCTGAACCCGGCACGCAGGGCACGCCAGAAGCCCTCATCGCATCTTTGGCGGAAACCTTGTCGCCCATCAGTCGGATGGTTTCCGGGCGCGGGCCAATGAATACGAAGCCGGAATTTTCCACCCGTTCCGCGAAATCGGCGTTTTCGGACAGAAAGCCATAGCCGGGGTGGATGGCTTCCGCGTCAGTGACTTCGGCGGCGGCGATGATCGACGGCACGTGCAGATAGCTCTTGGCGGAAGGCGCCGGGCCGATGCAGACCGATTCGTCGGCCAGACGCACGTATTTGGCTTCGGCATCGGCTTCGGAATGCACCGCCACCGTCTTGATGCCCATCTCTCGGCAAGCGCGCTGGATACGCAGGGCGATTTCGCCTCGGTTGGCTATGAGAACTTTTTCAAACATGCTTTAACCCCTGTAAAGGGTGGAAGGAAAATCGGCTGCGCCGCTGGTGAAAAGTGAAATGTGAAGACAGGTCACGTTTCACTGAAGTCGCGCAGCGGCGAGTCACCTTTCACTTTTCACCCGATGATGAACAGCGGCTGACCATATTCCACAGGCTGACCGTTTTCGATCAGGATGGCTTTGACGACGCCGGCGACATCCGATTCGATCTCGTTCATCAACTTCATCGCCTCGATGATGCACAAGGTCTCACCATCCTTGACCGTCTGCCCCACCTCGACAAAGGCCTTGGCCGTGGGCGAAGGCGTGCGATAGAAGGTGCCGACCATCGGAGACTTGACGACATGGCCTTCCGGTTGTGCCGGTTCGGCATCGACCACGACAACGGCCGCCACCGGGGCGGCGGGCTGCATCGGTGCAGCCATCATTTGCGGCGAGGAGTAAATCATCTGGCCGGCCAGCTTGCTGGTGATGCGGACTTTTTCTTCGCCCTCGGTAATTTCAAGTTCGGCGATGCCGGAGTCTTGCACCAGGTCGATCAGTTTCTTCAGCTTGCGTAAATCCATGAATTCAATCCTCCAAGGCGTGAAGGGCATAGCCCAGGGCGAACAGATAACCGCTCGCCCCAAGTCCGGAAATGACGCCGACCGCCTTGTCGGAAAAATACGAATGCTGGCGGAAGGCTTCGCGTGCGTGGACGTTGGACAAATGCACTTCGATGAAAGGGATGGCCACCGCCGCCAGCGCATCGCGCAAAGCCACGCTGGTGTGCGTAAAGGCAGCGGGGTTGATGATGATGAAAGCGGTATTGTCGAGCCGCGCTGCGTGCACGCGCTCAACCAGAAGATGTTCGGCGTTGCTCTGAAAACACGTCACATTGATGCCGATCGCCGCTCCCTGCTCAATCAATGCGGCATCGATATCGGCCAGCGTCTGGTCACCATAGTGATCAGGCTCGCGTACACCAAGCAGGTTCAGATTGGGGCCGTGCAATACCAGAATCGCCTTTGGCGGGCTTTTACTGGAAGCGTCGGTGGAAGCGTCGGCAACAGCCTCCGCGGCCGGGGTTTTGGGCGATCGCTTGCGATTCATCAGTATTCAACTCGACAGCTTCTAACAGACTGTCAGTTGTGGAAACGGCGGCGATTGTGCCGGAAGCGTATCGGATAAGTCCACAATTCCGCATCGAATTTGCATCTATCGCAACAAATCAATGACTTGCTTCACACGTCGAAACCAAGCCCTTCTTCCGGGTGCAGGCTGAAGCGTGAAAACGGCTAATATGTCGGGCCTTTGGCGATGCTTCAACGCCAAATAACGTCGCCTGATGACGTCTCATCTAACCCGCAGAGCACTTTTAAACATGTCCCGCACCGACGCCAACCCGATGACCGCCACTGAACGCCGCGCAGCGTTCTCGCTGGCCGGCATCTTCGGCTTGCGCATGTTGGGCATGTTCCTGATTCTGCCGGTCTTCGCACTTTACGCGGCAACACTGCCGGGCGGCGACAACCACACCATGGTCGGTCTGGCGCTTGGCATGTACGGACTGACCCAAGCCGTATTGATGATTCCGTTCGGCATCGCATCGGACCGCTTCGGCCGCAAACCGGTGATCATTGCCGGCTTGCTGATTTTCGCCCTCGGCAGCTTCCTCGCCGCCTCGGCCGACGACCTCTGGGGGGTGCTGTTTGGCCGCGCTTTGCAAGGCGCCGGCGCCATCTCGGCAGCAGTCACCGCACTCCTGGCCGACCTGACGCGGGAAGAAAAACGCACCCAGGCGATGGCCATGATCGGCAGCACCATCGGCCTCGCCTTCGCCTTTTCACTTGCGGCCAGCCCGGTGTTCTACCGCTGGATCGGCGTGCCCGGCATGTTTGCGCTGACCGGCGTACTGGCGTTGCTGGCGATTCTGGTGGTCAAGTTCGTCACGCCGAACCCAGGCAAGACCGCCTTCCATTCCGATGCCGAAACCAACCCGGCTCGTCTGAAAGATGTGTTGCGCCAACCCGAACTGCTGCGACTGAACTGGGGCATCTTCGCGCTGCACGCGGCGCAGATGGCGATGTTCATCATCGTGCCGTTCGCGCTGGTCGATGGCGGCCTGGATGCCGAACATCACTGGCAGGTGTATCTGCCAGTCCTGCTCGGATCACTGGTGATTCTGGTACCGGCCATCATTTATGGTGAAAAGCACGGCGGCCTGAAAAAAGTCTTCGTCGCCGCCATCGCTCTGATGCTGGTGGCGCAGATTGGACTGGCATTCGCGGTTTTGTCACACTCGATGCATGCGTTCTGGGGCGTCGTCGCCGCGCTGTTCGCCTACTTCATCGCTTTCAATATTCTCGAAGCCAGCCTGCCATCGCTGGTTTCCAAAATCGCGCCGCCGGAAGCCAAGGGCACGGCGATGGGTGTCTACAACACCTCTCAGGCGCTCGGCCTGTTCTTCGGTGGCGCGGCCGGCGGTTGGCTGGCGCAAAATCAAGGCTTCAGCATGGTGTTCGCGTTCTGCGCCGGTTTGATCGCCGTTTGGTTGGTCCTGGCCGTGCGCATGACACCACCGCCTCGGGTTAAAACCCAGATGTTCCATATCGGCAAAATTTCGGCCGAAGAAGCGCAGCGTCTCGCCACCCGACTCACCGTGTTCACCGGCGTCGAAGCGGTCACCGTGCTGCCCGAGGAGGGCTCCGTTTTGCTGAAAGTCGCGCAAACCGGCTGGGACGAGGAAGGCATTCGACATCTACTTCAAGGAGGAAACTAAATGGCTTCAGTCAACAAGGTCACCATCATCGGCAATCTCGGGCGCGACCCGGAAATGCGCTACATGCCCAGCGGCGATGCCATCGCCAACCTGCGCATCGCCACCGCCGAGAAATACAAGGATCGCAACGGCGAGATGCAGGAATCTACCGAATGGCACTCGGTTGCCTTCTTCGGCAAGACCGCCGAGGTCTGCGGTCAATATCTGAAGAAAGGCAGCCAGGTTTACGTTGAAGGCAGCCTGCGCACGCGCAAATGGCAAGACAAAGACGGCAACGACCGCTACACCACGGAAATCCGCGGTGATCGCATGCAGATGCTGGGCGGACGAAGCGGTGGCGGTGGCGGCATGGCCGACTACGATTCGCCCCCGCCTGAAGGCGTGGCTTCAGCACCCACCCGCAGCAGCAGCAAACCCGCCGCTGGCAATGCGCCCAGCAGCATGAACGACATCGACGACGACATTCCGTTTTAACCTGTCCTTTGGTTATCTGGCGACTCACTGACGGAAAGCCCGGTCACGAGAAACAGACACTCGGCCTGGCGCACGCGCTGCTGAGAAATCGGGATGGCGAATGCTTCGATCTGGCTGCACCTTCACGCGCAGCCTCGTTGATGCAATGGGTGCAAGGCCGTTTCCCCGAAGGAATCCATCTCCCTGCGCCGGATATCCTGCTCGCCGCCGGCCATGCCACGCATTTCGCCTTGCTGGCGGCACGTCGCGCTTACGGTGGCAAGACCGTGGTGTTGATGAAACCCAGCCTGCCGCTGTCCTGTTTCGATCT
>JBBQQT010000107.1:0-12777 GCA_038215555.1 Burkholderiales bacterium
GTAGTTGGGGTCAGTGTCGTAGGATGGGCCAAGCTTGCGGGCCCATCAAACCGCAGCGCCAGATGGGCCCGCAAGCTTGGCCCATCCTACTAATGATTCATCATTCGGGCTGAGGTTAGCGGATCGGTTTGGAGCGCACTGGAATCAGCGGCGTCTTCGGGTAACCGGCGGTGTCGAGCAGGCTGTCCCAGGAACTGGGCTCGAAGCCTTTCTGATGCGTTTTGCCGACCACGATGACCGGGACTTCGACGCTGCCGACCAGTTTTTTCAATTCGACCGCGATTTCAGGTTCCTTCGAAGGATCCTTCACCGAGAAGGGGATGCCGCGCTTGTTCAGGTGGTCTCGCGCTTGATCGCAGATCGGGCCGCAGGCGTTGGCGAACAACACGACCGGGTTTTTTTCGCGCGCAATCCGTGCTTCGTAGGATTCTTTATCGACATCGATGACGTTGCCGCCACCTTTGATTTTGGCGCTCTGTTTGGCGGAAGCGGGCGGCGGTTGATCGGAATAGTGCACCGTGCCCTTTTCATCGGTCCAGCGGAACACTTCACTGGCCTGAAGCAACGGGCTGGTGAACAGAAGCAGAATGAGAAGGCCCCTAATCATGATGACTCCTTATAGTTTCAGGGTCATTCTAGAAGCCGCGTGGCGGCAGGCACAAGCAGACTCTTTCACGGTTGATGGTGCGCATGGTGCAACCTGCCGGGCATTCGTCATTCTCACTGCGCGGGACTGACGGCAGATCTGGCCTACGCCATGCCGTTGTGCCGCAACAGCGCGTCGATAGTCGGTTCGCGGCCGCGGAAGGCTTTGAACGATTCGATCGCCGGGCGGGCGCCGCCTTGCGCCAGTATTTCGCTCCAGAAACGGTGGCCGACTTCCGGGTTGAGTACGCCCCAGGTGCCTTTTTCGGCTTCGTCCTCGAACAGGCTGTAGGCGTCGGCGGACAGCACTTCGGCCCATTTGTAGCTGTAATAACCGGCCGCGTAGCCGCCGGCGAAGATGTGCGAGAAGTTGTTCGGGAAGCGGTTGTATTCCGGCGGCACGACCACTGCGACGTCCTTTCGAATATCGCGCAGCAGGTCGAGCGCGGTCTGGCCGGGTTTCAGGTCGAAGTGCAGGTGCATGTCGAACAATGAAAACTCGATCTGGCGCAAAGTCTGCATGCCGGCCTGGAAGTTCTTCGCCGCCAGCATCTTGTCGAACAGTTCACGCGGCAGCGGTGCGCCGGTGTCGACGTGGCCGGTCATGTGTTTCAGCACATCCCATTCCCAGCAGAAGTTCTCCATGAACTGCGACGGCAGTTCGACTGCGTCCCATTCGACGCCGCTGATGCCGGAAACGCCGAGGTCTTCCACTTTGGTCAGCAGGTGGTGCAGGCCGTGGCCAAATTCGTGGAACAACGTGATGACATCGTCATGCGTCAGCAGCGCCGGCTTGCCGCCGACCGGACGCGTGAAGTTGCAGTTCAGGTAGGCGACCGGCGTCTGGATGCGAGTTTGTGTACCCTCGATCTTGCGCCGGCGGGTGATCGCGTCGTCCATCCAGGCGCCGCCACGCTTGGTGTCGCGGGCGTACATATCAAGATAGAACTGGCCGACCAGTTCGCCTTTCGCGTCGTGCAGCGCGAAGAATTTCACGTCCTCATGCCAGACCGGTGCCGAGTCGGGCCGAATTTCCAGGCCGTACAAGGTGGAAATGACGCGGAACAGGCCGGCCAGCACTTTCGGTTCTTGCAGGTATTGCTTCACTTCCTGGTCGGAATAGGCGTAGCGGGCTTCGCGCAGCTTTTCGCTGGCCAGCGAGATATCCCAGGCTTGCAGGTCGGGCAGGGCGAGTTCCTTGTCGGCGACTTCTGTGGCAAAAAACTCACGCAATTCGGCCATGTCCTTTTCTGCATACGGTTTGGCGCGATGCGCCAGTTCATGCAGAAAATCGAGCACTTCGGCCGGTGTATCCGCCATCTTGGCCGCCAGCGAAACATGTGCGTAGGCATTGAAGCCCAGCATCTGGGCGGCTTCATGGCGCAGATCAAGAATGCGCGCGATGAGTTCGGTGTTGTCCAGTTCGGCGGCGCCGAATTCCGAAGCGCGCGTGGTGTAGGCGCGGTACATCTCTTCGCGCAGGGCGCGGTTTTCGCAGTACTGCATGATCGGCATGAACGACGGCGCTTGCAGATTCAGCTTCCAGCCCGACTTGCCGGCGTAGGTCTCGTCGGCCTCCGCCATTTCCTTGAACATCGCCTTGGCGTCGTCGGGCAGGCCGCGCAGATCGTTTTCACCTTCGTTTTCGTCTGGGATGAATTTCGACCAGGCATTGGTCGAATCAAGCAGGTTTTCTTCAAACTTGGCGGACAGCTTGGAGAGTTCTTCCTGGATCGCCATGAAGCGCGGCTTCTGATCTTCCGGCAGATCGGCGCCACCGAGCTTGAAATCGCGGAGTTCGTTGTCGACAATTTTCTTGCGCGCGGCGGACAAGGTGGCGAATTCGGCCGAGGCGGCGAGCGCCTTGTATTTGTGGAACAGCGCCAGGTTCTGACCCTGTTCTGCGTAGAACTGGGTAATTTTGGGCAGGTTTTCGTTGTACGCCTCGCGCAGTTCCGGGCTGTCCAGCACCGAATGCAGATGCGAAACCTGGCCCCAGGCGCGCGACAGACGTTCGAAGGCATCGTCCATCGGCTCGACGAATGCGGCCCAGTTGGCAGGTGTTGCGCTATCCGTCGCTTGCGTCACGACAGCGCGGCTTTGCGCCAGCAGTTCGTCGATGGCGGCGGTGACGTGTTCGGGTTTGAGGTCGCTGTAACGCGGCAGGCAGGAGAAGTCGAGCAGGGGATTCATGGCGTGTCCTGGATAGTTGTGGGTTGTCGTGAAGCGGCGGAGTGGGGGCCGGGTGGGGCCGGCTTTTATACTTGCGGCCATTCTGAATTATTTCCAGCCTGAAAGTTGCATCACAGGGAAGCAGAAACATGAGCATCGAAACTTACCGGGGCATGACCCCCAAACTGGGCGACGCGGTGTTCGTCCACGCCAGCGCGACAGTGATCGGCGATGTGGAAATCGATGATGAAGTGTCGATCTGGCCCGCCGTGGTGATTCGCGGCGACGTCAACAGCATCCGCATCGGTGCGCGCTCGAACGTGCAGGATGGCTCGATTCTGCATGTCACCCATAAAAGCGCACGCAATCCAGCCGGCGCGGCGTTGAACATCGGCCGCGATGTCACCATCGGCCATGCGGTGATCCTGCATGGCTGCCGGATTTACGACGAATGCCTGATCGGCATGGGCTCGTTGGTGATGGACAACGCGATTCTGCAGCCGCGCGTCTTGCTCGGCGCCGGCAGCTTGGTGCCGGAAGGCCGGGAACTGGAAAGCGGCTGGCTCTACCTCGGCCGCCCGGCCAGGCAAGTACGGCGGCTGAGAGAAGAAGAGTTGGACTATTTCGCTTATCAAGCGGCGAATTACGTGCGACTGGCGGCGGAATATCGGCAGGGCTGACACTCCCCTGAAGGGCAGGGGAAGATGAAAGTTGCCGTCATACCGGCGAAGGCCGGTATCCAGCGCTGACGCTGATTCAACCCCTGGATTCCAGCCTTCGCCGGAAACACGAAACTTGATTCATCTTCTTACCTCCGGCAAGCAAGTTCAATCCAGCCAGCAAACCCGCCCATCGCCAAACGCCAGTACCACCCGCACCGGTTTGCCGGGGAACAGGTTGAGTGCAGCGGCGCGGTAGGCGTCCATCTGTTCTCGATGCGGTTCGGCGCGCAGCGTCAGATTCGGCTCTGACAGGCCGCCGGTTTTGTAGTCGACGAGCCAGATTTCGGATTCAAATTCCACCAGCCGGTCGATGCGCGCGATGCGGCCGTTGATATCGAGGAATTCAAGTTCGTTGTAAGCGCGCAGATGCTGGCTTGGGTCGAACGCCGACGCAAGTTCGGCGATGCTGAAAATGCGTCGCGCGACGACTTCGATTTGTGCGGTGCGGTCGGCGGCGTGCGCAACCGCCGCCAGCAATTGTTCGCGCGACCAGCCGGCGCAGAGTCCTTCCAGCCAGGCATGCACTTGAATGCCGAATTCGGCTTCCGGACCGCCGGCGTCGATCCGGCTGCCGATGGCGGGGATCGGGGTAGGCGGTGGCATGCACACCGGTTCGGGCTCGCTGCTGCGTAGGGCGTCGCCTGTTTCCACCCAATCCATCGCCACCATGCCGTCGAAGTGGGCTTGCTGCAGCGCCGTGCTGGCGATTTGCAGCCAGTTTTCGTTTTCATTTTCGCCTTCGGCTTCTGCAATGCCCAGGCCGGAGATGAACAATGCCTGGCGGGCGCGCGTCATCGCTACGTAAAGCAGGTTCAGGCGTTCGCGCGCAGCTTGATCCTGGCTTTGCGCGAACAGCATGTCGCGGCCGGCACCGCGCCATTCCTTGCCGCCATGCAGCGAGAAATGCGTCGGTTTATCGGCTTCGGGCGGCCAGTCGATCAGCACGCCATAGGCGTCATCCGGGCGACTTTTCTGTTCGGCCTTGAGCAGGAACACGATCGGCGCTTCCAGCCCCTTGGCGCTGTGGATGGTGAGCATGCGCACGGCATCGCCGCTGGCTGGCGAAGGTTCATCCGGGCCGTCGCCGCTGCTGCTCAGGCTTGTTTGCTGGCGCAATTCCTGCAGTTCATCGAGAAAGCGCGGCAGGCTGGGATAACGGCCACCTTCATGCGCCAGCGACAGTTCGAGCAAGCCTTGCAGATTGGCCAGCACGCTCGGGCGCAGCCGCGCCGGCACCGCGTCGGCGTAGCGTTGCAGCACGTCGGCTTGATGAAAAATCCGGTCGAGCAGGTCGTGCACCGGCAGCGTGCCGACCAGGCTGCGCCAGTCGGCGAGCAGGTGCGCGGCACGCCGGACGGGCTGCGGTGCATCGTTTTGCGCGGCCCAATCAATCAGGCGTTGCCACCAGGGGCCGTCGCCGCGCGCCAGGGTTTTCAGGTCGTCATCGGCAAAGCCGAACAGCGGCGACTTCAGGCTTTGCGCCAGCGCCAAGTCGTCGAATGGTGTTACCAGCACGGTCAAAAGGCGTTGCAGGTCATCGGCTTCCAACGTTTCGAGCAGGCCGCCACGGCGGTCGCCGATATACGGAATGCCGGCCTGGCGAAAGGCGTCTTCAAATACCTCCAGTTCGCGCCGGCTGGCGTAGAGCAGCAGGATGTCGGCATAACGGGCGGGGCGGGGTGGTGCTTCGTTGATTTGCAAATGGCCGACGATCTGATTGATCCGCTCCGCGACCCAGGCGGCTTCGGCTACGCGGGCGGGTACTTGCTGCGGTGGCGGCGTGGTGAGCGGATTGCGGAAAGGTGCTGCGAATGTTTCGCTTTCTGCTTCAGCCAGCAGCGCGACTTCACACCAGCCGGGCAGGAAGGTTTGATGCGCGCTGTGTGGCGCGAAGATCGGGTAGTCCGGCCGCGCCGAAAATACCTGGTTGACCCATTCGATGATGCGCGGGGCGCAGCGCCGGGTCTGGTTCTGCGGGAAATGGCGCGCCTCGTAGCGGCTGGCCAGCCAGCTTGCCGCGGCGTCGAACAGACGCGGCTCTGCGCGACGGAAGCGATAAATCGATTGTTTCGGATCGCCGACCAGAAAGATGGTCGGACGTTCGCCATCGCTGCCGTAAGCCTCCAGCCAGGTGCGCAGGATGCGCCATTGCAGCGGGTTGGTGTCCTGAAACTCGTCCAGCAACAGGTGTTTCCAGCGCGCATCCAGCTTCATCAACACGGCGGCGGCAGCTTCATCGTCGTCGAGCAGGCGCAGCGTTTCGAGTTCGCCGTCATTGAAATCGAGCGCGCCGCGTTCCGTTTTCAGGCGTTGATAGGTTTTCAGATAGGCGACGCCAGCGGTGAGGCCGAGCCGGTTCAGGCGCAGCGCGCGCTGATCGATCAGGCGGGCGAGGGCGCCTTCAACCTGCGCGGCAAGCTGGCTGTGCAATTCAAGAAAGCGCGCGGCATCGACCAGGCCAAGACGTTTGTCCATGGCCTGCGAGGTTTTCAATTTGCGTGCGCTGTTTTCCTGCGTCAGCAGGCAGGCGCTCAGCGCGGCGAAGGCGGCGTGCGCGTCGGGCAGCGCTTGCAGGCAGCTTTCCAGCGCGGCAAAGCGTTTGGCTTCGCTTTTCAGCGCTGCGCCTTCCTTCGCCAGCAGGCTGAAATAGGTGGCCAGGTCGGGCTGAAATCCGGGCATGGCGAACAGGTCGGCACGCGGATCGTCCGCTTCGCTCAGGCCCAGGCAGGCTTCCAGGTTCTGGCAGGCGGCGGCGATGGCCTCGTCTGCATTGGCGTGTTGATACGCCGCCCACCATTCGGCGCGATTGGTGAGCAGGGCGTTGAGCAGCTTGTGTGCGCTGTCGAGCGAGAGTTCGGCGGTCAGTTCGGCGAATGCGGTTTCCTCCGCGCCGCCACGCGCATGGCCGAGGTCGGCGGCGAAGGCAAGCCAGGCTTCCTGACGCAACAGTGCGGTTTGTTCCAGCAATTCACCGGGCGGACGCAGCGACAGTGGCGCGCGCGCAAGCAGATGGAAGAACCAGCCATGAAAGGTGGTGATCATCGGGCCGGGGCGGGCGTTGAGCACTTTGTCGAGCAAACCGCGCGCAGCCGGAAGCGCGCGCGCCGCTTGCGCCGGCGAGTAGCCGCGCTGGATCAGGAATTCGATGGCTTCCGCTTGCGGCGCCAGCGCGAGTTCCGTCAGCCAGGCGTCGAGGCGGGCGCGCATTTCTGCCGCAGCCTTGCGGGTAAAGGTGATCGCCAGCAGTTCGGAAGGTGATGCGCCGGCCAGCAACAGCCGCAGCATGCGCGATACCAGCAGCCAGGTCTTGCCGCTGCCGGCGCAGGCTTCGACGACTGCGCTGGCGGCGGGGTCGAGGGCGGGAAGGAGTGGGTTTTCGGACATGGCGGCAGATGCTACACGCAGCAAGAACGGCTTCAATGACGCAATGCTACCGATCGATTCCGTAGGGTTCGCCGTGCGCACCATCCAGCGTCAAGCGGTGCGCGCGGCGCACCCTACCGTGCTGGCTGAGCGAAATATGCGCCGACTGTCTAAAGAGATTTAGCTTCGAGCCGATATGTGCCGGTATATGTGCCAGTAATTAATTGGGTGGCAGTGATGATTGCGTCAGTAATAGATGATCCAGACGGATGGAGTAAAGCATGCAAATAGCAACGGATATGACAGGCAGCAGGGCGGTTTTGAATTTGAATGGTCGCTTCGACTTCCATTCCCATCGCGACTTTCGCTCAGCTTATGAGAAAGTGATGGAAGCCGCCGAGGTGCGCGATATCGAGATTAATTTCAGGCAGGTCGATTACCTCGATAGTTCTGCGCTCGGTATGTTGCTGCTGCTGCGCGAAAAGGCCGAGGCGGCGGGCAAGAACGTGGCGCTGGCCGGCTTGCAGGGCATGGTGAAGCAGGTATTGGAAATCGCGAATTTCGGTAAATTGTTCACCGTTCGCGACTGATCAATGGTTCCGCCAACCTCCGGGCAAGTATTGTCGGTATTGAAACCCGAATCGCTCACCGGTTATCGCCTGAAGATTCTGATTGCCGATGACACGCCCACCAACGTCAAGCAGTTGCAGGTGGTGGCGCAGTCGATGGGGCATCAGGTGGTGGTTGCCGTCGATGGCCTGAGCGCGCTCGAGCTTTTCCAGTCGGAAGCGCCGGATCTGGTGTTCATGGACATCATGATGCCGGGTATGGATGGCATTACTGCGGTACGACATATTCGCGCGCTGCCCACCGAGAAGTGGACGCCGATCATCTTCTATTCGGCGCTGGATCGGATGCAGGACATCGTCAGCGGGCTTGAGGCCGGCGGCGATGATTATCTGGCCAAGCCGGCTTCGACCCAGTTGCTGAAGGCCAAGATCAACAGTTATGCGCGCCAGATTGCGCTGCAAGGCAAGGTGCGCGGTTATGCCGAGGAGCTTGTGCGCTGGCGCGAAGAGTCGGAAGAACAGACCCGGCTAGGCGCCTACGTCATGTCGCGGTTGACCGATGCCGCCGGTCTGCGTGATCAGATGGTGCACAGTTTCAATTTGCCGGCCGAGACCTTCAGCGGTGATTTGCTCTGCGCCGCGCGCGCGCCGGGCGATGTGTTGAATGTGATGCTGGCCGACGCGGCGGGGCACGGGCTGGCCGCCGCGCTGAGCGCCATGCCGTTGACGCAGGCGTTCTACAGCATGACGGCGAAGGGCTTTCCGCTGGCATCCATCGTCGAGGAATTGAACCGCAAGCTGAAAGCGATTCTGCCAGCCGATCGGTTTGTCGCGGCGACGCTGGCTTCGATCGATGTGCGCAACCGGACCGTGGAAATCTGGAATGGCGGCAATCCGGATGCTTTCTTTTTGAGTACGCAGGGCGAGATTGTGATGCGTTGGCCTTCGCGGCATCCGCCGCTGGGCATCTTGCCGGAAAAGCTGTTTTCCGGTCTTACCGAGACCGTGGTGTTTCAGGAACCGGGCGATCTGGTTTTGAGCTCGGATGGCCTGACTGAAGCCGAGAACAAAGCCGGCGCCTGGCTGGGAATCGACGGCGTCATCAATCTGTTGGCCTGTGCCGAGGATACCGAAACCCGCTTCAAGTGCTTGCTGCAGGGCGTGGATGCGCATTTGCAGGGCGAGCCGGCACGCGACGATGTGTCCTGTTTCATGGTGTCGGTTCCAATCGAGCGACGCCAGCAATTCCGCTTTACCGCGCCGAAGCTGATCAATCAGAGTCAGTTTGCCGAGTGGCGGCTCGATCTGACTTATAGCGCGCAGGAGTTGCGTTACATTGATGTCGTTCCCGGCGTACTCGGCCTGGTGACCCAGGTGCAGGCGCTGAAGGAACATCAGGGCGGTCTGTTCCTGGTGCTGTCCGAGTTGTTCAACAACGCGCTGGATCACGGTTTACTGGGCCTGGATTCGGTTACCAAGAACTGGGTGGGTGGATTTGAAATCTATATGCAGCAACGCATCGACCGTCTCGCCAAGCTGGACCATGGGGCGATTGCGTTATCGTTTCTGTTGCATCAGTCCGAGTCACGCGCGGTGCTGGATATCAGCATCCAGGACAGCGGCCCGGGTTTTGATTTCAACAAACGCTTGACCGATGCATCCGCCTTGAGCGAAGCCAACGAACGGGTATTCGGGCGTGGCATCGCGCTGGTCAACAGTCTTTGCGAGCAGGTGGTCTATTCCGGTACCGGCAACAAGGTCTGGTGCCGCTATGTCGTATCTGACCTGGTGTCGGATAACGCGTCTTGACCAAGCCGGGCTGAAGCGGCACAAAATGGTGCGCCATGCGCACCATTTCACGCGTTGAGCTGTTCGAGCAATTCCTGAATCCGCTCCGGGCGTCCGGCGCGCAGCAGTTTTTTCGCTTGCGGCACCAGTTCGCCGATGTGGCTGCGCATGACTTGCTGCTTGACCGCCAGCACATGCGCCGGGTGCATCGAAAAATCGGTCAGTCCCATGCCCAGCAACAGCCGCGTCAGGCGCGGGTCGCCGGCCATTTCGCCGCAGACCGAGACCGGCTTGCCCATTTTCAGACCGACTTTCAGCGTCAGGTCGATCAGGCTCAACACTGCCGGGTGCAGCGGATCGTACAGGTGGGCGACCGCGTCGTCGGTGCGGTCGATCGCCAGCGTGTATTGGATCAGGTCATTGGTGCCGATCGAGAGGAAATCCAGCTTGCGCGCGAACCATTCGGCGGCGAGCGCGGCGGCGGGGACTTCGATCATGCCGCCGATCTGGGTTTCCTGATCGAACGGAAGGTCTTCCACGCGCAGGCTGCCGCGTGCGGCGCCGATCAGCGTCAAGGCCTGGTCGAGTTCGCTCAGGCTGGTCAGCATCGGCAGCAGTATTTTGATTTTGCCGTAATGGCTGGCGCGGTAAAGCGCGCGTACTTGGGTGATGAAAATCTGCGGCTCGGCAATGCACAAGCGGATGGCGCGCAAGCCGAGCGCCGGATTGACGCTGGTGTCGGCCATCCAGCGCACCGATTTGTCGGCGCCGACGTCCAGCGTGCGGATCACCACTGGCCTTCCGGCCATGCCCACGGCCACCGCCCGATAGGCTTCGAATTGTTCTTCTTCGCCGGGCAAGTCGTCGCGGTTGAGGAATAAAAACTCGCTGCGGTACAGGCCAATGCCGGCGGCATTTTCATTGCGCGCCTGGCTGACGTCGCTTGGCAGGTCGATATTTGCGTTGAGCGCAACCTGGATGCCATCCAGCGTAGTGGACGGGCTGGATTTCAGCCGCCGCAGCTTTTTCTGTTCCAGCAGCCACTGGTTCCGGCGCAGCCGGTATTCCTCCAGGATGGCTGCGTCCGGATCGATGATGACGACGCCGGCGACGCCATCGACGATCAGCCAGTCGTCCTCCTGGATCAAGGCGCGCGCGTTGTGCAGCGCCATTACCGAGGGCAGGTTCAGGCTGCGCGCGAGGATCGCAGTGTGCGAGGTGGCGCCGCCAAGGTCGGTGATGAAGGCGGCGAACTTGTGGCGCTTGAACAGCACCATGTCGGACGGCGACAGATCGTGTGCGATCAGGATGCTTTCGCCTTCGTTGACGATTTTCAGCGGCGCATGGCCGGGATGCCCCATCAGCGACTTGAGCACTTTGTCGGCAACCTGGCGCACGTCGTGCCGGCGTTCGCGCAGGTAGTCATCCTCGATCGATTCGAATTGCGCGATCAGCGCTTCGGTCTGTTGCGCCAGCGCCCATTCTGCGTTGCACCCTTCTTCGCGGATGCGCTTTTTCGGCGCTTGCGAGAGCATCGAGTCGGACAGGATCAATGCGTGGACTTCGATGAATGCGGTCAATTCGGTGGGTGCACCGCCTGGAATATGCTTTTGCAAGCCAAGCAATTCGGCATGCACGTTTTCCACCGCCTCAGTGAAACGTGCGACCTCTGCCTCGATATGTTCCGGCCGCAAGACATAGTGCGGCGCTTCCAGGCGAGCGTGCGAATAGAGTTGGGCGCGACCAATGGCATAACCGCCGGAGACGCCAATGCCGTGCAGACTGAAGGTCATTCGCCCTCTCCGAATTTGTCCTCGATCAGTTCGATCAAGGCGTTCATCGCCGCCTCTTCGTCGGCACCGATGGTCTCGATCTTGATCTGCGTGCCGCGCGATGCGGCCAGCATCATCACGCCCATGATGCTTTTGCCATTGATGCGGCGGCCGTTTCGGGTCAGCCAGACTTCACTCTGAAAGCGCACCGCGGTTTGCGTCAATTTGGCGGATGCGCGCGCATGCAGGCCGAGTTTGTTGGTGATTTGAATGTCGCGTTCAGCCATAGGTCTTCGGCATGGGGGTTAACCGCATGACGGCTCCGAATGAATATTGATGATGCCGGCCTGTCCGCCGGATACAGCTTTTTCCAGTAATTTGGCCATGCCCTGGTCGCGATAAGTCAGCGCCTTCAGCAGCATCGGCAAATTGACACCGGCGATGGCTTCGACGTTGCTTGATGCGATCGCCTTGCATACGGTGTTGCAGGGCGTGGCACCGTAGACGTCGGTCAGTACCAGCACACCGTCACCCTGATCGATCTCATCCAGTTTGGCGCTTGCCCGATCCAACATTTCCGCCGGTTCTGCGCAGGCGGACAGATCCAGGTTCTCCAGCGCTTCCGGGCGTTTGCCGAGAACAAAGGTCGCGCACTGGATCAGGCTTTCGCCGAGATTGCCATGCGCGACGATGAGTAAAGCGATCATGTCGAAAGGGGAATGGGGTGAACGTTGAGGCGGCATTCTACGCCGCCCCGGGATGGCTGCGATGTTGCCTTGCAACAATCACATATCCCTTTGATTGATAAGGTCGAATTTGTTTTGACTCAACCCGAAAGGCAGCGAAGTCGTTGCCGCTTTTAGCGGCTTACGAATTCGGCGTCCTCGTTGCGAGGGTAGAATCGGCCCACCCCCAAGTTTTCGAGTTTTTCCATGTCTTCCCAGCGCATTCGCGAAATCCCCTACAACTACACTTCGTTTTCCGACCGCGAGATCATCATTCGTCTTTTGGGCGCCGATGGCTGGCGGCTGGTTGAGGAGCTGCGTGGCGAGCGCAAGACCGGGCGTTCCGCGCGCATGTTGTTCGAGGTGTTGGGCGATATCTGGGTGGTGACGCGCAACCCGTATCTGGAAGACGATCTGCTTGATAACCCAGATCGACGCGGTTTGTTGATCCAGGCTTTGCGGCATCGGCTGAACGAAATCGAGAAACGCCGGCAGGGAAATGAACGTGTCGGCAAGCTGCTGGTGCTGTCGAATGGCGCGGTCGATGCTTTCGAAGCCGGGTTCGCTGAAACCGAACGTCTGCGCCGCGATATTCTGCACAAACTGTTGCCGAATACCCGGCGCGACAACATCGCCTTCGACGGCATGGCGCGCGTTTCGCATGTCACCGATGCCACCGACTGGCGCGTCGAATATCCGTTTGTCGTGCTGTATCCGGATACCGAGCAGGAAATACCCGCCTTGGTCGCTGGTTGTATTGCGCTCGGCCTGACCGTGATTCCGCGCGGCGGCGGCACCGGTTACACCGGCGGCGGGTTGCCGTTGACGCGGATGTCGGCGGTGATCAATACCGAGAAGCTGGATCACATGTCGGCCATTGAAGCGCGCGTTTTGCCCGGCCACAGCCAGGCGACGCCGGTGATTGTCTGTGGTGCCGGCGTGGTGACGCGGCGGGTGATGGAAGCGGCGGGCGCCAACGGCCTTGCCTTCGCGGTGGATCCGACCAGCGCCGATGCATCCT
>JBBQQT010000108.1:0-12762 GCA_038215555.1 Burkholderiales bacterium
CGGCCACCGCCCCGATCATGTACAGCGCGCTCTCCGGGGTGTCCTTGAACTCGTCGTTGAGAATGCGCTCGCAGCCGTCCAGCGCGTCTTCCAGGCTGACCAGCCGGCCCTTGAGGCCGGTGAACTGCTCGGTGGTGAAGAAGGGCTGGGTGAGAAAACGCTCCAACCGGCGGGCGCGGGCGACCACGTCGCGATCGGCGGGTGAAAGCTGTTCCAGGCCGAGCATGGCGATGATGTCCTTGAGGTCGGTGTATTGCGCCAGGGTGCGGCGGATCGCCTGCGCCAGCGCGTAATGGCGTTCGCCGACGATGCCCGGCGTGGCCATCTTGGAGCTGGACTGCAAGGGATCGATAGCCGGGTAGAGGCCTTCGCTGGCCCGTTTGCGTGACAGCACGATGGTGGCCGAGAGGTGCGAGAAGGTATGCACCGCCGCCGGATCGGTGAAGTCGTCGGCCGGGACATAGACCGCCTGGATCGAAGTGATGGCGCCGCTATCGGTATTGGCGATGCGTTCTTCCAGTTGCGCCAGCTCGGTGCTCATGGTCGGCTGATAGCCCAGGCGCGAGGGCATCTGCCCCATCAGACCGGAGACCTCCATGCCGGCCTGGATGAAACGGAAGATGTTGTCGATCAGCAGCAGTACGTCGCGATGCTCGTCGTCGCGGAAATACTCGGCCATGGTCAGCGCCGCGTGACCGATGCGGAAGCGGGCGCCGGGCGGCTCGTTCATCTGCCCGAACAGCATCACCATGTTCTTCAGCACGCCGGCCGCCTTCATGTCGCGGTAGAGCTCCTCGCCCTCGCGGCAACGCTCGCCGATGCCGCAGAAGATGCTGACCCCTGCGTGCTGGCCGACCATGTTGTTGATCATTTCGGTCAGCAGCACCGTCTTGCCGACGCCGGCGCCGCCGAACAGACCGGCCTTGCCGCCGCGTTCCAGCGGCATCAGGACATCGATGATCTTGATGCCGGTCGCGAAGATCTCGGATTTGGTGGAGCGCCTGGCCAGCGGCGGCGGCGCGTTATGCACGGAACGCCATTGCATCTCGGTCAAGGCCGGTTCGCGGTCGATGGTGTTGCCGAAGACATCGAACATGCGCGCCAAAATGCCTTTGCCCACCGGCGCCTTCAGTGGTCCGCCGGTGTCCATCACCGCCATGCCGCGCGCCAGCCCCTGGGTCGGCGTCAGGGCGATGCCGCGCACATGACGATCATCCAACTGGGCCAGCACCTCGATGACGATTTCTTGTTCAGCACCGGTGCGCAGCACCGAGAAGATCGGCGGCAAGTCGGACTCGAAGCGGACATCGACGACGCTGCCGCGCACCGCGACGACGCTGCCGGAATTCGAGAAACGAGGCAGGGACATTTTCCGGTCCGGTTTCATAAAACCATGCCTTTTCCCATGCCTTCTCCTTCTCCGGCACAGACAGCGGGATCGGCTTCGAGCGCTTCGCGCACGTGGATCACCCGCCTGTTGATCTGCGCGCGATCATGGGCAGACACGATGCTGCGATTGGCCAACTCGGCGATCCACTGCACCTGTTCCTTGAGTGCTCGTCTGTGGTCCGGACTGTCCGACATGCTGGCGAGGGTATTGATGGCGCCGAGCATGCGCGCCATGATGGCGACATTGCCTTCGGCGCTACGCCGAATCTGGTCGAACGCTTCGGCCAGCAGGCCTTCAAAGGTCGACACGATGATGATTACACGCAGCACTTCTCCATCGTAGCGGTGCGGTGACGGGAATTGCCGACAGGCCAGCCGCGCCAGAATCGCCGTCAGATAATCCACGCACATCACGGCCGTCGAGGTGTCATTGACACCCGGCGAAAGTGCCTTCAATGCCATATCCACAATCTGTCTGATACCGAAAGCGGGATCCTGCTCCACCGTGCGGTGGCGGCTGATGCTGTAAGCCCTGTTCAGGGCGGCAATCATTTCCCGATCCGGCGGGTAGGTCAGGGCGAGCGAAGCCAACGCGGCATTCTGCACAACGAAAGCGCCGACGCCGTGTTCCATCCGAACGATGGTCTTCCAGTCCCGCGCCAGGCACCGCAGCGCATCATGGTCCACGCTCTGGATGTAGCCGCTCACGGCTGCCGGCACGGGGTACCAGGTCCTCTCGTCCAGAGACCGAAGCGCCTGATCCCGGTCCTCATCCTCATCGGGTCCATGTCCCCTTTTTTCCGGAAAAAGCCGGTCGACAGCCGCGATGGTTTCATGGGCAATCGAGGCGATGATGTTGGATGCCTGGATCGACGTGGCAATGTGATGAATAAAGAAAATGAGGGCAACTACGCCACCGAGCGCCAGAAAAAATGCGAAGAACACTGCCAGGCTCGGCACAAACTCCGCGTCACCCCCGCGTATGGTGCGCAACACAATCAGACAATAGGCAAAAATGCCGGCGAAGATGCCGAGCGTGGCCTGCGTGACGCGGCTGCGCATGAAGTTCCGCAGAATGCGCGAGGTGTATTGGCTCGACGCCAGCGCCAGCGCCACCAGGATCATGGAAAACGTGACGCCCATGACGGTCATCATCGAACCGGCAAGCGTGGCCAACATCTGGCGCGCGCCTTCCGCTCCGGCTCCGAACAGGCGTGGCCAATGGGCCAGCCAACGGCGGCTACCGTCGGAGTCTGCTTCGATCAACGCGGCCGCCAAGGCAATGCTGACCATGACCATCAGCGAAGGCATAAACCAAAAGCTCCACCGCAGATCGCCCCAGAGTCGTCTTAACTTGTTCATGGCTTAGGTCTTCGCCGAGACGGTCATGTGTTTGAGTCCTTCCATTTCCAATTGCGGATCTCCGGCATGTCCTCACCATGCTTCGCAATGTATTGTTTGTGCTCGATCAACTTGTCGCGGATGGACTGCTTTGCATAAGCTGCGCGTGGGCTGAGCCGGGGTACGCGATCAATGACGTCGGCCACGAGGTGGAAGCGATCAAGGTCGTTCAGCACCGTCATGTCGAACGGCGTGGTGGTGGTGCCTTCTTCTTTGTAGCCACGAACGTGGAAGTTGTCATGGTTGGTGCGGCGATAGGTGAGCCGGTGTATCAGCCACGGATAACCGTGAAAAGCAAAGATGGTCGGTTTGTCTATGGTGAACAGCACATCGAAGTCTTTATCGCTCAATCCATTCGGGTGTTCGCGCTCTGGCTGGAGCTTCATCAGGTCCACCACGTTGATGACCCGAATTTTTAATTCTGGAAAAAGCTGCCGCAATAACTCGACGGCAGCCAGGGTTTCAAGCGTTGGCACATCGCCGGCGCACGCCATCACCACGTCCGGCTCTTCACCCCGGTCATTGCTGGCCCATTCCCAGATGCCGATGCCGGCGGTGCAATGCTTGATTGCCGCGTCCATGTCGAGCCACTGCGGCGACGGCTGCTTGCCGGCGATGATGACGTTAACGCAGTTCCGGCTGCGCAGGCAGTGGTCCGTCACGGAGAGCAGCGTATTGGCGTCCGGCGGCAGATAGACCCGAATCACCTCCGCCTTCTTGGTCATGACGTGGTCAATGAAGCCAGGGTCTTGGTGGCTGAAACCGTTGTGATCCTGACGCCAGACATGTGACGAGAGCAGGTAGTTCAATGAGGCAATCGGCCGCCGCCACGGGATCTCGTTCGCCACATCGAGCCATTTGGCGTGCTGGTTGAACATCGAATCGATGATGTGAATGAATGCTTCGTAGCACGAAAAAAAGCCGTGGCGGCCGGTCAGCAGATACCCTTCCAGCCAGCCTTCGCACTGGTGCTCGCTCAACACTTCCATCACCCGGCCATCGGGAGCGACGTGGTCGTCGATGGGAATGATTTCCGCGGTCGAGCACCGGTTCGTCACCTCGAACACGGCGCCCCAGCGATTCGAGGCCGTTTCGTCCGGGCTGAAAACGCGGAAAGTTTCCGGGTTCAGTTTCACCACATCGCGGATGAGTTCGCCTTGGACGCGGGTTGCTTCGCCGTTCACAGAGCCGGGTTGCGGAACTTTGACGGCGTAATCGCGGAAGTCGGGCAGGCGCAAGTCGCGCAACAGGAGGCCGCCGTTGGCGTGCGGATTGGCGCCCATGCGGCGCGTGCCTTGCGGAGCCAATTCGCTGAGTTCGGGAAGGAGCTTGCCGGTTGCGTCGAACAACTCCTGCGGACGATAGCTTTTCAGCCATTTTTCCAGAATCTTCACGTGCCCTGGATGACTCATGTCACCCATCGGCACCTGGTGCGAACGAAACGTGCCTTCGGCCGGCTTGCCATCGACTACCTTCGGGCCGGTCCAGCCCTTCGGCGAGCGCAGGATGATCATGGGCCAGCGCGGTCGCTCCTTGAATCCATGAGCGCGGGCATCGCGCTGAATTTTTCTGATCTGTTCCACCGCGATGTCGAGGGTCGCCGCCATGATCTGGTGCATCTCCATCGGCTCGTCGCCCTCGACGAAATACGGCGCGTAGCCGTAGCCGATGAACAGCGCCTCCAGTTCGTCGCGGGGGATGCGCGCCAGCACGGTAGGTCCGGCAATCTTGTAGCCGTTCAGATGCAGGATGGGCAGCACCGCGCCATCGTGAACCGGATTAAGAAACTTGTTCGAGTGCCAACTGGTCGCAAGTGGGCCGGTTTCCGCTTCGCCATCGCCGACGACGCACGCGACGAGTAAATCGGGATTGTCGAACGCCGCGCCGAAAGCGTGTGACAGCGAATAACCCAACTCGCCGCCTTCATGAATCGAACCGGGCGTCTCCGGCGCGACGTGGCTGGGAATTCCGCCGGGGAAAGAAAACTGCTTGAACAGGCGCTGCATCCCCTCTTCGTCCTGCGAGATGTTGGGGTAAACCTCGCTATACGTGCCCTCCAGGTAAGTGTTGGCGACCAGTCCCGGACCGCCATGCCCCGGGCCGGTAATGTAGATAACGCTGAGGTCATGTTCCTTGATGACCCGGTTCAGGTGTACGTAGATGAAGTTCAATCCCGGCGTCGTGCCCCAGTGTCCCAGCAGGCGCGGCTTGATGTGCGCGAGCTTGAGCGGCTGCCTGAGCAGCGGATTGTCGTGGAGATAGATTTGCCCGACTGACAGGTAGTTGGCGGCACGCCAATAGGCGTCGATCCTGTTGAGCAGTTCCGGGGTGAGGGTGTCGGTTGGCATTTATTCCTCCTGATTGGCGCCGAGATTGAGGACGCGGGGGACAGGTTATTTCGCGCTCCTAATGTGGAGCGCCCAAGTCTTGTTCGGCGTTATGCCTGGAGACTGGTGCACACCTGGCGCAACAGCGCGCTGACTTCCTTGCCCAAGGTATGCACTTCCGGTTTGTCGACCAATCGCAGCACCACCTCTGGGTCCATGAACGCGACCGTGACGCTGCCATCGGCCTCTTCGCGCACCACCACGTTGCACGGCAGAAGCAAACCGATGTCGGGATCGGCCTCGATTGCGCGGTGGGCGAGCGGCGGATTGCAGGCGCCGAGGATGCGATAGGGTCGTTGCTCGATATTGAGCTTGGCTTTCAGCGTCGCCTTGACATCGATATCGGTGAGCACGCCGAAGCCCTTCTGTTTCAGCGCCTCGGTCACTTTCGCTATGGCGGCGTCGAAGGGCAGATTGAGTTTGGTAGTGAATCCGTACATGAACTAACTCCTTGTAAATTTGTGTATCGCGACTGACGACGACCGCGAACCGGGGTTTGCCGCACGCACAAGGCAGAACGTCCGCGAAGGCCCGATCGTCATGGAAATAACCGAGTCACTTTTTCCTTTGCCCGACGATCCATCCCACCAAGCCGGCGACCACGGCGACGACCACGATCACTACCCATCCACCACCGTACCCACCCATCCAGCCGCCGCTATTGCCGTCCATCATGCCGTAGCCGCCTTGCATCTGTGCCGATGCACTTGCGGCCACAATAGCTCCGCCTATCGCAAGGACGGTGCTTAGGGTCTTGCCAAGGTTCATGCGTTTCATGTTGATGCTCCTATCCGGATCAAAGCCATGCCCGTTTCAGTCATCAAGCCATCGCGGGACCGTCTTTATGGTGGACGCATGGGCTCTCGTCATCTGTACGCTATCGCACAGAGTGTTTCCATCGGGCTTGATTTGTGGCGTCAGCTTCAATAGCCGACGTGTCTGGTCGAAGACATGGCAATGCGTCGATCACAGCTTCACATTCCGCAGCCGCAAGGCGTTGCCGATGACCGAGACCGAACTCAGGCTCATCGCCGCGCCGGCGATGATGGGGCTGAGCAGCAGGCCGAAGACGGGGTACAGCGCTCCGGCCGCCAGCGGGATGCCGAGGGCGTTGTAAAGGAAGGCGAAGATCAGGTTCTGGCGGATATTCCACATCGTCGCGCGACTGAGCCGGATCGCCTTGGCGATACCGCGCAGGTCGCCTTTCACCAGGGTAATGCCGGCGCTTTGCATGGCCACGTCGGTGCCGGTGCCCATGGCGATGCCGACCTCCGCCGCGCTCAAGGCCGGTGCGTCATTGATGCCGTCGCCGGCCATGACCACGTGGTCTCCCGCCGCGGTCAGTTTCTTGATGTAGTCGACCTTGCCGGCGGGCTCGATTTCCGCTTCCACCGTATCCAGGCCCAATTGTTTGGCCACGGCGGCGGCAGTGCGGCGGTTGTCGCCGGTGAGCATGACGATCTTCAAGCCGAGGGCGTGGAGTTCGTCGATGGCCTCGGCCGTGGAGGCCTTGATCGGGTCGGCCACCGAGAGCATCCCCGCCGGCTTGCCGTCGATGGCCACAAACATCACGGTCTTGCCGTCTTCCTGCAGATTCACCGCCGAGGCTTCCAGCGACGCGAGGTCATTGATGCCTTCGTCGCGCAGGAAATCCGGCTTGCCGATCATCGCCACCCGGCCGCCGACTGTTCCAACCACCCCACCCGCTGTCACCGAGCGGAAGTCCTGGACCGCCTCCAGACCCACGCCTTGTTCTTTGGCGCCCAGCACAATCGCGGCGGCCAGGGGGTGTTCGCTGTTCTGCTCCAGCGAGGCGGCAAAATGCAGAAGATCCTTGGCATCAAAACCCTCCGCCGGCAGGACATCGGTGAGTTTGGGTTTGCCCTCGGTGAGGGTGCCGGTCTTGTCCACCACCAGCGTGGTGACCTTCTCCAGGCGTTCCAGCGCCTCGGCGTTCTTGACCAGCACGCCGGCCTGGGCGCCGCGTCCGACCCCGATCATGATGGACATCGGCGTGGCGAGGCCCAAGGCACACGGACAGGCGATGATCAACACCGCCACCGCGTTGACCAGGGCATGGGCCAGCCTGGGCTCGGGCCCCAGCCACAGCCACAGGCCGAAGGTGATCACTGCGACCGCCAGCACCAGGGGCACGAAGATGGCGGCGACCTTGTCGGCCAGCCCTTGGATCGGCGCTCGGCTGCGCTGGGCCTCCGCCACCATGTCGACGATCTGACCGAGCAGGGTGTCGTTGCCGACCCGCTCCGCCCGCATGACGAAACTGCCGGCGCCATTGACGGTGCCGCCGGTCACCTTGTCGCCGACGCCCTTTTCTACCGGCAGCGGCTCGCCAGTGACCATCGATTCCTCGACGCTGGAATGGCCTTCGACCACCTCGCCATCCACCGGCACCTTGTCGCCGGGGACCACGCGCAACCAGTCGCCGACCCGCACCTGTTCGAGCGGGACTTCGTTGTCGCCTTCAGGGGCCACCTGTCGCGCCGTGGGCGGCGCCAGATTCAGCAGGGCCTTGATGGCGCTGCCGGTGCGGCTGCGGGCGCGAAGTTCGAGCACTTGGCCGAGCAGGACCAGGACGATGATCACCGCCGCCGCCTCGAAGTAGATGTCGACCCTGCCCCCGTGTTGCATGGTGGCGGGGAACAGATCGGGCATGAGCATCGCCACGGCGCTGAACCCATACGCGGCACCGACGCCCATGGAGATCAGTGTGAACATATTCAGGTGATGGGTCAGCAGCGAGCGCCAGCCGCGTTGGAAAAACGGCCAGCCCGCCCACCAGACGACGGGAGTGGTGAGGGCGAATTGCAGCCAGCGCGAAACCGGGCCGGCGATCCAGGACTGCGCCCCCACGCCGGGGAGCAAGTGGGCCATGGCCAGGAGAAAGACCGGCAAGGCCAGGGCGGCGCCGATCCAGAAACGCCGTGTCATGTCATGCAGCTCGGCATTCTCGTCGTCACCTGTCGCCGCGATTCCCGACTTCAGTTCCAGCGCCATGCCGCATTTCGGGCAGGCGCCGGGTTTGTCCTGCACCACTTCGGGGTGCATCGGGCAGGTGTAAACGGGGGGCGTCGTCGCGTGCTCGCCATGCGCCGCCGCGCCTGGAAGCGCCTCGCAGGCCTCGCAGACAACGGCTTTTTCTGCAGTGGGCTGCGACAAAAACTTTTGCCGACAGGTGTCACTGCAAAAGAAGAACTTCTGTCCCTCACGCTCGGTGGAAAGCGCGGTGGCCTCGTCTACCGTCATGCCGCAAATGGGATCGATTGCCATGGCATTTCTCCTCTTAAGGCGCCACGGGGTGCATGCCAAGGCCTGAAACGGGACAACATTCAGGAATTAGCCAACGGAGTTCACGCTGCATGCATCTTTGCGGCGAACCCAAAACTACCGAACAAGGTGTGTCGGGTCCGTGCGCTAGCGAACGTAGACGGGATGCAACAACGTCGCCAAATGGCCGGCAAGGCCGACTCCGAACAATTCAGCCAGTCCTGACAGCGCTCAAAGTTTAGGAATGTGCAATGTCCGGCTGATCATCAATGAGCCGGAAACCGCGAACATCAACACCAGAGGGTGGAGTTGCCATGGACCAAGATGGATTACCCCAAACCAGAGATGGTCGCCGATCGCACCGTATACGGCGGCGATGGCGATAACGATGACGAGGATCAGCGAGCTCGGAATCGGAGTGCCCTCAAAATACCTTACCTTGTCTCTGCCTTGCGCCAGGGTCTCGGCGGTGATGTTGTAGCGGGCAAGCCGGCTGACACCGCAGGCGACGAAGTAGATCAGAACCACGCGATCCCAGAACCCGTCCATGCCGACGCCATAGGCGATGGCCGCCGGCGCTACGCCGAAGGAGATCACATCGGCCAGGGAATCCAGTTCTCGCCCCATCACCGAAGTCTGCTGTCGCCAACGCGCGACGTGACCATCCAGAATATCGAATACAAACGCCAGTGCAATCAGGGCGCAGGCAAACAACAAGTGCCGCACATCCGGATCCTGCAAATAGGTCATCACGGCGAACAGCGCGCCGACACCGCATGCTGAATTCCCCAATGTAAACCAATCAGCGAGATGGAAGCCGCGGATCATCGAGAGATGCTTACTCTGGTTCATGGCAGCGAGATCCTTGATTGGATTCATCGGAATGAACTCCTTCACTTTGCCAAATTCAGGAGACTTTTTGGGCATACAAGGCCATGCGAACTGCTCCCGGCGTCTTCATGACTGCCTCGGCCATATCGATATGAAAACGGCCAACGATGCCGACTAAATGTATATGGAAAAATCATCCCCGTTCAGTGCGTTAGCGAACGGATCTGGATGGCAAAGCTGGAATGGTCGCTACTCGAGTGTTCGAATGGCGCGCTACCGCTCAACTACGATGAGCCACTGCAACGCTACGTCATCAAGATGGTTGATCAGACCTACTTGATCAGACCTACTCGATCAGACCTACTTGATTCGACAGATGACGCAAGATAAATACCAAATACGTTTCACGGTATTACTTACCTGCAAAAACGCCGCCAGTGCGCAGCAATTCCACAAACGCCTCTGCCGGGACCGGCTTGCTGTACAAGAAGCCTTGTATTTCGTCGCAACCCAGTAGACGCAGCAGGTGCGATTGCTCCTCGGTTTCGACACCCTCCGCCACCACCTTGAGCCTGAACGCATGCGCCAAGTTGATGATGGTCGACACCAGCGCCAGTCCCTCCGCGCCCTCGGTCATTTTGATCACGAAGGAGCGGTCGATCTTCAGCGTGTTCACCGGCAGCTTGGATAAATAACTGAGCGAGGAAAAGCCGGTGCCGAAGTCGTCGATGGCAATGGTGATGCCCATGGCGCGGATCGCTTCCAGGCTGGCGATGTTGCGATTGAAGTTTTCCATGATCACGCTTTCGGTGATTTCCAGTTCCAGTCCCTCCGCCGCATGCGCATCGATAGCGATAGCTTGTTCGATCTCGGCGATGAAGCCGTGATGGTGCAGTTGCAGCGGCGACATGTTGACCGCGATGCGCACGGTACGCAGTCCCGCGTTGCGCCAGCGCAGGTTGTCCTCAATGGCTTTGCGTAGCGCCCAGCGCCCGACTTCATAAATCAATCCGGTTTCTTCCAGAATCGGAATGAACTGGCCCGGTGGCACCAGGCCGGTATGCGGATGGTTCCAGCGGATCAGTGCCTCGGCACTGGTCATCTGGCCGCTAACGAGGTTCACCTTGGGTTGGTAATAGAGCACGAACTCTTCGTTGTCGATCGCCTGGCGCAACTGGTTTTCCAGCGTGAGCTTGCCGGCCACGGCTTCGGTCATTTTCTGTGTGTAAAACAGAAAACGATCACCGTGCGCCTTGGCCTTTTTTAGCGCGGCTTCGGCATGTTTGAACAAAGTGTCGGCGTCGTCGCCATCTGCGGGGAAGAGCGCGATTCCAACCCTGGCTGCGATACGAAACTCGGCGTCGTTGAGACGGAACGGATGTTCCGCAAAAGCCTGCACCATTTTTTCTATCAGATGCGCCGAGTCTTGTTCATGCTTTATTTCCGGCAGCACCAGGGCAAAGTGATCCGCATCGATACGCGCCAGCAGGTTGATGTCACCCGCGTTGTGCGTCAGCCACGCCGCCACCTGCCCCAATAGCGCGTCGCCGGCGAACCGGCCGAGGCTGTCGTTGAGGTTCTTGAACCGTTCCAGATCGATCAGACAGAGGGCAAGCTTGTAGCCGCTGCTGACCGTACTGCGTATGTGTTGCGCCACCCGTTCGAGAAACAACGTGCGGTTGGCGAGTCCGGTCAGCGCATCGTAGTAAGCGAGGTAATTGAGCCTCTCCTGCTTGTTGATGTGATCGATCGCGAACGCAATGTCGCCCGCCAGCTCCATCAATAATTTCAACTCTTCTGCGTGGAAGAATTCAATCTCGCCGGCGTACAGCTCCAGCGCGCCGACCGCTTCGCCCGAGACGATCAGCGGCAAAACGATCATCGAGCAAACGCCAGCTTCGCCGTATTTCTTGTCGAACAGCACTCTGGGATCGTTTGCGGAATCGTTGGACACGACGGTCTGTTTCTCTCCGATCGCCCGCCCGACCAGGGTGTTTGATACATCCTCGTTCGATGCCAGGAGGTCTTTGATGCCGGACAGGAGTGCCTCGTCCTTCCCCGCAGTGGCGACCGGAACAATCTTGTTCGTCTGCCGGTCCACCATGCAGATCATGACCATGCGGAACTCGCCTGCCTCGATCGCGATCCGGCATGCCCCACTGAACAACTCGTCCTGGTCATGCACGCGCACGATCAGCGCATTGATGCCGCTCAGCATGGCGTGGACGCGGCTGAGGTATTTGATGCGGGCTTCGGCTGTTTTGCGCTCGCTAATGTCCTGATTCACGCCAACCAGACGAATAGTCCGGCCCTCGGTATCCTTCTCGCCCCTGAAGCGTACGTCCACCCAGACAATTTCCCCTGCCCCAGTCAATATTCGCGTCTCGACCATGGCGGAATAATCGGGTTCGGCGGTTTCAAATGCCAGCCGAACCTGCTGACCAAGCATCGGGGCATCATCCGGGTGGACGTAGCGACGGGCGAAATCGGCCGAGGACATCCGGTATCCCCCCGCCGCCTCAACGGTGATGTCATGCAGCGAGTAATACTGGTCATTGAAGATGAATTCATCGCTGGCAAATTCATATTCCCAGTAACCCACCTTGGCAATGCGCAAGGCTTCGGACAGTTGGCCTTCACTTTTTCTGAGCGCGGCCGTCCGTTGTGCAACCGCTTGCTCGAAATAGCGATGCAGCAGGCTCAACTCAAGGTGAGTACGAATCCTGGCACGGACTTCATCGATATCGAACGGCTTGGTGATGAAGTCGGCACCCCCGATGGAAAATCCGTGGACTTTCTCCACCACTGCCTCGAGCTGGCTCAGAAAGATGACGGGAATACGATTTCCCGCTTCGGTCGCCTTGATGCGGCGGCACACCTCATAGCCATCCATGTCCGGCATCAGGATATCCAGCAGGACCAGGTCCGGCGGGGTTGGTCCCAGCACCATTGCAATCGCTTTAGGTCCATTGTCGGCGACCATGATGCGATATTCGTCGGACAACGCGCTGATGAGTTGATGGATATTCTCCGGCACATCATCAACGACCAGTATGCCGAAATGATCCGGCGGCGCGCTATCCGCACTGGCGCCGAGCGGAATCGGCTTCCTGCGGTAACGCCGCAATTCAAGCTGGGTCAAGACGCGCAACCTGAGCCAATCCGGATTGAGCGGTTTGGCGATGTAATCGGCGGCGCCCATGCTCAGCCCCCTGGCTTCATCCGTCGACTCCGGCAAGGCGGTAACGATGATGACCGGGATAGTCGCCGTGAGCGGGTCAACCTTGAGCCTGCGCAATACCTCATAGCCATCCATGCCCGGCATCTTGATGTCGAGCAAGATCAGGTCCGGCTGTGGCTTGCGTGCCGCCAACTGCAGCGCTTTTTTGCCGCTGGTTGCGGCGGTGACGGCGTAGTCGTCGCCCAGGATGCTCATCAGCGCATGCAGGTTTTCACTCACGTCATCGAC
>JBBQQT010000109.1:0-12506 GCA_038215555.1 Burkholderiales bacterium
AAGCGGTTGAACAACGCCACACCGCGCGCGCCCGCATGTTCCAGTTGTTTGACGAAATGCGGCAGCGACGAGAAGAACGGCGACAACTTCATGATGATCGGCAGATCGACGACGCCGCGTAGTTCTTCAAGCAGATTGATGTAGCGCGCTTCCACCGCATCGCCGGGATGCTTGGCGCTGGCGGCAACGTGATAGACGTTGAGCTCCAGCGCATCGGCGCCGGCCTGCTGCATTTCCTTGCCGAGTTCGACCCAACCCGACAACGACACACCATTCAGACTGGCGATAACCGGAATTTCCAGACGCTGTTTGAGTTGCCGCAAATGATCAAGATATTGATCAAGGCAACTCTGGAATTGGCCGTGATCAGGCAAAAAACCATCCGCCTCGCCGTGGCCGAGATCGGCATGCAACAGAAAGCGGTCGGTCATCGCTTCTTCGGCGCGCAACTCCTCTTCGAACAGCGAATACATCACCAGCGCGCCAGCGCCGGCATCTTCCAGCCGCAGCGCCATGTCCAGATTTTTCGAAAGTGGCGAAGCCGAAGGCACCAGCGGATTTTTCAGCTTGAGTCCGACGTAGTCGGTAGAGAGGTCGATCATGTCAGGCTCCTGTCTTGGAAACGTCGGCGTGGCCTTGCGCCAACTCTTGATACGTCTTGAAACGCCGCTCGGCCTCTTTCTGCGCCTGTTCCAAGAAATGCTGCGCCGCTTCCGGATGGCTACGTTGCAGCATCGCAAAGCGGGTCTCGCTTGCCATGAAATCCTTGATCGGCAGGCTGGGCGCGGCGGAATCGAGTTTGAACGGGCTGCCGCCGCTGGCCGCGATGCGCGGGTCATAACGGAACAGCGGCCAGTGCCCGGTTTTCACCGCCATATCCTGCTGGCGCTGGTTGTAGAGCATGTCGAAGCCATGCGCGATGCACGGACTGTAGGCGATGATCAGCGACGGGCCGTCATAGGCTTCAGCCTCGTGGAACACGCGCAGGGTCTGCGTATCCTTGGCGCCGTAGGCGATGTTGGCGACATAGACATGACCGTAGTCGGAAGCCAGCTTGCCGAGGTCTTTCTTCGCCGTGGCTTTGCCGCCGGCGGAGAACTTGGCCACCGCGCCAATCGGCGTGGCCTTGGAAGTCTGGCCGCCGGTGTTGGAATACACCTCGGTATCCAGCACCAGAATGTTGACGTCGTAGGGTAGCGCCAGGACATGGTCGAGGCCGCCGTAGCCGATGTCGTAGGCCCAGCCGTCGCCGCCGATGATCCACACCGATCGGCGAATCAACCATTCGGCGACGCTCGCGAGTTCCTTGGCGCGCGGGTGATTCGAACTAGCCAGCTTTTCCAGCAGCGCGGTAACGCGACGGCGTTGTTCATACAGGCCGGCTTCATCGCGCTGATTGGCGTCAACCAATGCTTCGGCATGATCGCCGCCGATTTCACCGGCCAGCCCCTTCACCAATTGCTTCGCATAGGCCATCAACTGATCCGCCGCCAACCGCATGCCCAGACCAAACTCGGCGTTGTCCTCGAACAGCGAATTGCTCCAGGCCGGGCCGCGACCGGCGCCGTTGACCGTATACGGCGTGGTCGGCAGGTTGCCGCCGTAGATCGAGGAACAGCCGGTGGCGTTGGCGATCAGCATGCGGTCGCCGAACAACTGCGTCGCCAGCCGGATGTAGGGTGTCTCGCCGCAACCGGCGCAGGCGCCGGAATATTCGAACAAGGGGTCCAGCAGCATCGAGCCGGGAATCGTCGTGTGCTTCACCGCGCTCCGATCGAATTCCGGCAACGCCAGGAAGAACGCGTAATTGTCGCGCTCGGCTTCGCGCAGCGGCGCTTGCTGCGCCATGTTGACCGCGCGCCGACTGAGGTTGCTCTTGTCGTGGATCGGGCAGGCTTCGACGCAATCGCCGCAGCCGGTGCAGTCTTCCGGAGCGACCTGATAGCTGATATGGGTGCCGGCTGGGAAGTCCTTGCTCTTCGCCGGCACGTGCTTGAACGTGGGCGGCGCGGCGTTCACGGCTTCAGCAGTGAACGCCCGCGAACGGATCGCCGAATGCGGACAGACGAACACGCACTTGCCGCATTGGGTACACAAATCGGCTTCCCAGACCGGGATTTCCAGGGCGATGTTGCGCTTCTCGTATTGCGCCGTACCGACCGGGAAGGTGCCGTCAACCGGCATCAACGAGACCGGCAATTCGTCGCCCTTGCCGCGATAGATCGGCAAGGTGAAGTCACGCACGAAGGCGGGAATAGCCGTTGCGGTTATATCGGTCGAGGCCGAAATCGAGTTCTTCGGCGCATCCCCTGGACCCCAGCCCCGCAAGGTGGACGCCGGATTCGTAAGCGCTAAAGCGCTAACGACTCCGCTGCTTTCGCCGGGGTGACGGGCTAAAAGAACCTGGTGCAACTCAGATAAAGTCTTGTCGATCGCGCCGTAGTTCAGATCCACCAGCCGTTTGCTCTTCTTGCCGTAGGTCTTGTCCACCGCCTGCTTGATCGCGGCAATCGCTTCATCACGCGGCAGGATGCCGGAGATGGCGAAGAAACAGGTCTGCATGATGGTGTTGATGCGCCGTCCCATGCCGGCCGCCTCGGCAACGGCGTAGGCGTCGATGATCCAGAGTTGCAACCGCTTGTCGACAATCTGCGCGCGCATTGTCTCCGGCAAGGTCGCCCACACCGTATCGGCCGATGCCGGCGTGTTGAGCAGAAACACGCCGTCCGGCGCGGCGTGCGCCAACAGGTCGTAGCGCTCGGTAAACACCGTCTGATGACAGGCGACGAAATTGGCCATGCCTTCTTCGACCAGATAGGTCGAACGTATCGCGGCGGGTCCGAAGCGCAGATGCGAAACCGTCACCGCGCCGGATTTCTTCGAGTCGTAAACGAAATAACCTTGGGTATGCAGGTCCGTCGCCTCGCCGACGATCTTGATCGAATTCTTGTTGGCCGACACCGTGCCATCCGCGCCCAGGCCCCAGAACACCGCATGTTGCAGGGCGCGCGCAGCTTGGGTGCGAAAGGCGGCATCCCAATCCAGCGAAAGCTGCGTGATGTCGTCGTGGATGCCAACCGTGAATTGGCGCCCTGCTCCCCTCGCCCGCAGGCGGGACAGCGGAGTCGTCGGCAGCTTGTCTGCCATACGAATCCGGCGTCCTTCTTGCGAGGAGAGGGGCTGGGGGAGAGGGAGAAGTTCGGCAAACACCGCTGCCACCATACCCGGCGTGAATTCCTTGCTACCAAGGCCATAGCGGCCGCCGATGATGCGCGGCATGGGACGGATGCCATCCGCCGCAGCCTGTGCCAGCGCGGTAATGACATCCTTGTATAGCGGCTCACCATCGGCCCCAGGTTCCTTGCTACGATCCAGCACGGCAATCGAACGAACACTTTCCGGCAACGCCACCAGCAACGCATCCGGCGCAAACGGCCGAAACAGCCGCACCTTCAACACGCCGACCTTCTCGCCGGCTGCGCAAAGATGATCAACCGTTTCATGCACGGTTTCCGCGCCGGAGCCCATCAGCACAATCACCCGTTCGGCATCGGCGGCACCGAAATACTCGAATAACCGGTATTGACGCCCGGTCAACTCGGCAAAGCGATCCATCGCCGATTGCATCAGGTCCGGGAAGGCGTCGTAAAACGGGTTCACCCGCTCGCGCGACTGGAAGAACACATCCGGATTCTGCGATGTACCGCGAATCACCGGATGTTCCGGTGACAACGCCCGCGCCCGGTGCGCCGCGACCAGACTATCGTCGATCATCGCGCGCACGGTTTCCGGCTCGACCGCGACGATCTTGGCGACTTCATGCGACGTTCGGAAACCATCGAAGAAATGAATCACCGGAATCCGCCCGGCCAGCGTCGCCGCCTGGGCGATCAGTGCAAAGTCCTGCGCTTCCTGCACCGAATTGGAACTCAGCATGGCGCAACCGGTGGCGCGACAAGCCATGACATCGGAATGATCGCCAAAAATCGACAGTGCATGCGTCGCCAATGCCCGCGCGGCGACATGCAGCACGAACGGCGTCAACTCGCCGGCAATTTTGTACAGATTGGGGATGAACAACAGCAAACCCTGGCTGGCGGTGAAACTGGTCGCCAACGCGCCGGAAGTCAGCGCGCCGTGCAGCGCCCCCGCCGCGCCGCCTTCCGATTGCATCTCGATGATCTTCGGCACCGCGCCCCACAGGTTGGGCTTGCCTTGCGAAGCCCATTCGTCGGCCCATTCGCCCATGTTCGACGACGGCGTGATCGGATAGATCGCAATCACCTCGTTGCACTGATACGCCATGCGCGCGGCGGCTTCGTTGCCGTCAAGATTGAGATAACTCGTCATTGCCTGCAACTCCCCAAGAATTACAGGCATTCTATTTGACCTGAGAGCGATGTCGCGCGGGACCGAAACAAACCCGCAACACTCAATGGCCTGCTTCTTGCTAATCTCAGTCTGACATTGCCTGCCTGCCACTATGCAAAACATACCGAGTACCGACATTCTTGCTACCGCCGTTCTGATCTCGGACACGCAGCGCATTGCCCGTTATCTCAACCCGGCTGCGGAAAATTTGCTGGGCATTTCGGCCTACCACGCAATAGGACGATCAGTAGGCCAACTGCTCGGCGAATGCCCTGAATTGGTGCGCGCGCTTGATCACGCACTATCTGAGGGCACCAGTTTCACCGAACACGATGTCGCACTCACCATCAATGGGCACACTCTGGTGCTTTCCGCGACAGTTTCTCCGCTTGATGACGACAGCGGCGCGGCGGTCATCGAACTACATCCCGCCGCCGGCAATGTGCGCATCGCCCGCGACGAACAGGTCATGGCGCAGACCCAGGCCAGCCAGCATTTGCTGCGCCAGTTGGCGCATGAGATACGCAATCCGCTCGGCGGCATCCGTGGCGCCGCGCAATTGCTGGAGGCGGAACTGGATTCCACCGACCTGCGCGAATACACCCAGGTCATCATTCAGGAAACCAATCGACTGCAAAGCCTGCTCGACCGTTTGCTGACCCCGGCCAAGCGGCCGGTTGTGCAACCCATCAACGTGCATGAAGTGCTTGAACGGGTACGCAGCCTGCTCAGCGCGGAGTTTCCGCTGCTGCAATTTCAATGCGACTACGACACCAGCCTGCCGGAACTGGAAGGCGACCCGGAACAATTGATCCAGGCCGTGCTCAACATCACCCGCAATGCCGCCCAGGCCATGGATGGCGATGGTCGCATCAACTTCCGTACTCGGGTGGCCCGGCAAGTCACGCTGGCGATGAAGCTATGGAAACTGGCTGTTCGCCTGGATGTCATCGACAACGGCCCCGGCATTCCCGAAGACATGCTCGGGCGGGTGTTTTTTCCGCTGGTGTCCGGCCGCGAAGGCGGCACCGGCCTCGGACTGACGCTGGCGCAGAGCCTGGTACAACGTCACGATGGCGCGATCCACGTCGAAAGCCAGCCCGGGCGCACCTGTTTTTCGATTTATTTGCCAATCAAATAAGTATTCCGAGGAGTAAACACCCATGAAACCCGTCTGGATCATTGACGACGACCGCTCGATACGTTGGGTATTCGAAAAAGCCCTGGCGCGCGAGAACCTGCCGCATCGCATCTTCGAGAGCGCCGAATCCGCCCTGCGAGCGCTCGACAAGGAAACACCAGGCGCGGTGGTGTCCGACATCCGCATGCCTGGCATGAGCGGGCTGGATTTCATGGAACGCCTGAAAGCCGAACACCCGCGCCTGCCGATCATCATCATGACCGCCTACTCCGATCTCGATTCGGCGGTCTCGGCGTTTCAGGGTGGCGCCTTCGAATATCTGCCGAAGCCGTTCGATGTCAATCACGCGCTGGAACTGATCCACCGCGCACTGGAGGAAGGCAATCGCGGCGACGAGGTGCCGGGGCTGGATTCCGGCCTGGTCGGCCAGGCCATGCTGGGCCAGGCGCCGGCCATGCAGGATGTGTTCCGCGCCATCGGCCGCCTCTCGCAAAGCCACGCCACCGTGTTGATCACCGGCGAAACCGGCTCCGGCAAGGAACTCGTCGCGCATGCCTTGCACCGCCACAGTCCGCGCAAGGACAAGCCGTTCATCGCGCTGAATACCGCCGCAATCCCGAAAGACTTGCTGGAAAGCGAACTGTTCGGCCACGAACGCGGCGCCTTTACCGGCGCCACCGCGTCGCGGCGAGGCCGTTTCGAGCAGGCCGATGGCGGCACGCTGTTCCTGGATGAAATCGGCGACATGCCATCCGATCTACAGACGCGACTTTTGCGTGTTCTCGCCGACGGCGAGTTCTACCGCGTCGGCGGCCATGCGCCGGTGCGGGTCAATGTCCGCGTCATCGCCGCCACCCATCAGGCACTGGAAGATCGCGTGCGACAAGGCCTGTTTCGGGAAGACCTGTTCCATCGTCTCAACGTCATCCGCATCAAACTGCCCAGCCTGCGCGAACGGCGCGAAGACATCCCGCTGCTGATCAAACATTTCCTGCAAAAGAGCGCGCAGGACCTGGGCGTCGAAATGAAGCATGTTTCCGAAGAAGCGATGAAAGCGCTGGCCGCGCTGCCCTACCCCGGCAACGTGCGGCAACTGGAAAACCTGTGTCATTGGCTCACCGTCATGGCCCCCGGCCAGGTCGTGGAACCGAAAGATCTGCCGCCAGAAGCGCTGCACGACTCCGCCAGCGCCGCGCTGGAATGGTCCGAAGCCCTCGCGCGCACCGCACAGACCCGACTCGCGCGCGGCGACACCGGCATCCTCAACGACCTGACCAGCGAATTCGAACGCACTCTGATTCGCGTCGCCCTCGCCCACACCGGCGGCCGCAAGATCGAAGCCGCCACGCTGCTCGGCTGGGGACGTAACACGCTGACGCGGAAGATTCAGGAGTTAGGTATGGAGGCGGGCGGGGAGGAGTAATGCGCAGGCACTTGCCGTGCTTTTACTGAAGCGCCAATATTCACCCAGTCAATCAACAGGAGCCGGTCATGGAACTCATCCTTCCGCCCCCCATCACGCGTCATCGCATCAATGCCGAGCAATTCCACAAAATGGCGGAAGTCGGCATGTTCGTGCCCGGTGAACGCGTAGAACTGATTGAAGGTGAGGTTATCGACATGGCGCCGATCGGCAGCTTTCATTGCGGCAACTTGAATTGGCTGAACCAAACATTCGTAGAAGCGACACATGGGAATGCCATAGTGCATATTCAAAATGCGCTACGTCTTTCCCCCATCGTCGAGGTTTACCCCGATCTCGCCTTGCTGAAACCGCGCGCCGACTTTTACCGCAAAGCACATCCCGGCCCTGACGATGTCTTGCTGGTGGTCGAAGTGGCGGACACTTCATCCGCTTACGATCGCGGCATCAAAGCCGAGGTCTACGCCCGTCACGCCATCCCCGAATACTGGATCGTCGACATTCCCGCGCGCAGTGTGCGCTTTCACCGTGCGCCGATTGACGGCCGCTACACCGATATCACTGCGACAGAAACACCGGGACCGACGCCCATTCCGGGATTGCCAAGCATAAACGTTGATCTGACCGGGACGTTTGGCTAAAGCGCGCCGCGCCGATCACCACGTTCGAACCCCGGCAATGTCTCAGCCACACCGCGCCCGAACGCGATGACCTTGAACAATTCCCCCATTTCCGAAGGCTGCAACAGCTTCTGCGCCGCCGAGGCGGCGCGCAGATACTCGCTGGTCATCGGCTGCATTTCCGCCATCAAATCGAGCAGACCGGCATTCAGCAAATAATTGGCCTGGCTGGTGTAACCCAGCAGGTCCAGCCCTGACTCAATAGCTGCATCCGCAACGGCGCTGAAATCAACGTGCGCGGTGAGATCGCACAACCCAGGCAGGTAAAACGGATCGTCCAGGCTGTGATGCCGGTAATGCACGCGCAACGTGCCGCTGTCTCGCTGCGGGTGGAAATACTCGCTGCGCGGAAAACCGTAATCGATGCACAGAATCGCGCCGCGTGCCAGGCACTGCGCCAAGCTGTTGATCCAGGCCAGCGCAGCGAGGTTGATCTCCGACAGATAGTCCGGGCCGGGATCGATGGCTTTGGCGGCCCGCAACAGCGGCCCATCGGCAATGGGCCGATCTTCCCAGGCGAACTCACCCTGTTGAAAAGCCACGCCGCGCTCAAAAATCTCGCCCGCCAACCAGCACACCAGATGCACAGGCATCGCATCCAGCACTTCGTTGGAGAGCATCAGGCCACTGAAGCCTTGCGGCAGGCAATCCAACCAAACCAGTCGTTCGAGCAGATGCGGCGCCTCGGCTTCAAATAACGCGCGTTGCCGCGCACGCAGATCCGGGCTGACTTCGAGAATCCGGTAACGCGCCGGCAAGCACTCGCGGCGCTCCAGCTCGCGCAGCAGGTCGAGCGCCAGGCGACCGCTGCCGGCGCCCAATTCGAGAATCTCGCCGTCGGTTTGGCGTAACACTGCTTCGGCGGTACGCGCCAGCGTGCGGCCAAACAACGGCGTCATTTCCGGCGCGGTAATGAAATCGCCCGCCGCGCCAAACTTCGTTGCCCCACCTGCGTAGTAGCCCAGGCCCGGCGCATACAACGCCAACTCCATATAGCGAGCGAACGAAATCCAGCCGCCGGACAGTTCGATATCAGCCTGAAGATGCGCGCGGACTTTGCGGCAGTGGATCAAGGCATCCGGGTCTGGGAGCGGTAATTTGGGCGTGGAGGTTGGAGACGGCATGGCGGCTGTGCTAGTTTCGGCGTCAGATGATAACCGCACAAATCCCGTCATGATCGTTGCCATCCTCGGCGCCGGCCCCGCCGGCATGTCCTGCGCCAATGCCTGTCTTTCCTTCGGCCTGACGCCGATCGTGATTGAACAAAGCAACCAGATCGGCGGTATTCAACTCGGCAATTTCCACCCCAACCTCTGGTTGCTGGGCGAACCGGAAGAAACCGGGCGTGAGATGAGCCTACGCATGGCGCGGCACTTTGCCGCCTTGCCGCTGCGTTGCCTGACGCAGGCTCTCATCGTCGGCGTAGAGGGGGCGGCCGGCGACTTCCGCCTGAAACTGGAGACAGCACATGGCGGTGAAACGCTGCAGGCCGACGCCATTGTGCTGGCCACCGGCACTTATCCGCGCAGCACGCCGGCACTCGCCGCGCTGGCCGAACAATCACAGCAGGTCATCGTCGGGCCGCTGTCCGAGTCGATCCGCGATGACATCCGGTCGGCGCGCGTGCTGATCCTGGGCGGCGGCGACAACGCGCTCGACCATGCGCTGTTTCTCGCCGAGCGCGGCAATCAGGTGCGCGTCTGCACGCGGCGCCGGTTTTCCGCCCGGCAACCGTTCCAGGAGACCTGCAAAGCCAATCCGAACATTGAATTGCGCAATGACTGCGTCCCGGACGATCTGCAACGGGAGGAAAACCACATCGTGGCGACCTGGGAGCGGATCAAGGTGCGCTACGACTGGCTGTTGGCGATGTTCGGCTACCTGCCCAACAGTGCCGTGCTGGACATTTTCGCGCCCGAACTGAAGCCGGCGCTGAGCACGTCAGGCCATGTACTGACCGACGTCTGGCAGCGCACCAACGTGCCCGGCATCTATGCCGCCGGCGACCTCACCGAAACGCCACAACCCAGCGTACCCACCGCACTTGCACAAGGCTTGGTGGCTGCGCGCGCGGTGGAGTTGGATGCCTGACAGCGCAAGCTGCGCTGAAACGCCGTTTCAGCGCGCGGCGGAGCGCGCCAGATGCAGTTGCACGATTTCCGCACTGGCGTTGCCACGAATCGGGCCTTCCTCGCTCGGCAAGGTCACGGCACGGCGGATCAACAGACTCCGAACGGCTTCCGCATCGCGTCTGGCAAGCAGTTCCGACAACTGTTTAAGCTCTTCCTGCAAGGCTGGCCATTCGCACATGGGCTCGGCTGCCTTCATGATCTTCGGGTGCGAAGTCCCCTCCGCATTGCCGCTGGCAATCAGCAATTCCTCGAACAGCTTTTCGCCCGGACGCAAACCGATGAACACCACGTCGATATCGCCGCGCGGGTTCTGCGGGTTGCGCACCGCACGTCCCGACAGGCGAATCATGTTCGCGGCAAGGTCGGCAATCTTGACCGGGGAACCCATGTCGAGCAGGAAAATTTCGCCGCCACTGGCCAGGTTGCTGGCCTGAATTACCAGTTGAACCGCCTCGTGGATCGACATGAAAAAGCGGGTGACTTCCGGATGCGTCACCGTCACTGGCCCGCCCTGCGCAATCTGCTCGCGGAATAGCGGAATCACCGAACCGGAGGAACCCAGCACGTTGCCGAAGCGAACCGCGCAGAATTTTTGGTTGCGCCCCGTGCGTTGCGCCTCGCGTGCCAATGACTGGACAACCAGTTCCGCCCAACGCTTGGTGGCGCCCATCACATTGGTTGGCCGCACCGCCTTGTCGGTGGAGATCAGCACAAAGGTTTCCACACCAAGGTCGTAAGCCGCCTGGGCCATGGTCAGCGTGCCAAAGACGTTGTTCTGGCAGCCCTCGATGATGTTCTCTTCGACGATCGGCACATGCTTGTACGCAGCAGCGTGGAACACGGTATGGATGGTGTGTTCACGCAGCAATGCCGCAACCGTCTCGTAGTCGGATACCGAACCAAGTCGTGCGACCACTTTGCAGGCCGCCACATTGCGCAGATTGCGCTCCACCTGGTACAGCGCAAATTCACTTTGCTCCAGCAACACCAGACAGTTCGGGTTCAATGCCGAAATCTGCCGGCACAATTCGGCGCCAATCGACCCGCCAGCACCGGTCACCAGCACGTTGCGGCGCGTCACCGATTGACCAAGCAATTTCAGATCGGGGGCGACCACGTCCCGACCCAGCAAGTCGCCGATGTCGACTTCGCGAATCCGGTTCAGCAAGTTCTGGCCGGAAACGATCTCCGCCACTTCCGGCAGGATGCGGACATGCACCGGATAGCCTTCAAGGAACTCGACGATTTCACGCTTGCGCGCACTCGAAACCGAAGGCAGCGCCACGATGACTTCATGGATCGCGTAATGCTCGATCAGGTAAGCCAACCTCTTCGGCGGATAGACGCGCAGACCATTGACGTCCTTGCCCTGCAGCGCGGTGTCATCGTCGAGAAAGCCGGCCGGGAAACTGTCGCGGGCTTCGCGCAAAGTCGCAGCAATCTGCCGTCCGGCCTCACCGGCACCGTAGATCAAAGCCTGACGACCGCGAAAATGCCGTTGCACTGGCAACCAGATCAACCAACGCGCGGCGAAACGGACACCGGCCACGCTCATGACGCCAAAGGTCCAGAACAGCATCACCGTCGATATGTGGATTTCGGCGAACACCCCTTTAGCTATCCACGCCGCGCTCCCCCACAGCAACGCCGACACGGTCATCGCCTTCAGAATCGTCCACAGCACATGCTCACTCAGATAGCGAATCACCGCCCGGTAAAGGCCAAACCGGATGAATACAGGGATCGCCAGCAACGGAGCGACCGCCATCAACAGTTCTTCGCCCCCGATGCTGTTCCGCTCAAATTGGGAGATAGCAAAGGCGGCCCAAACGGCTACATATAACAACAACGCATCCATACATACCAACAGTGCCTGCTTCGCTTCGCGCGGCAAAGTCAGAACAAATTGGTGAGAGCGCTTAATCATTTGAAAAAACCTTCATCTGCAACACGAACCCCAGAGTGAACAGCGGGAAATATGCAGCCAACGCAATCAACCCGTTCCATTCAGGCAACATCAACGCCAGCACAGCCAAGGGAAAAAGAAAAACCCCGTTGATTGTCATGAAAATGATATCGACTCGTCCATGACCTTTCCACATCACCGCCAAGCGTTGATAAATATGTGATCGGTGCGCCTCAGTCCATCGTTTTCCGCGTGCCATCCGAATCAATAGCGTGACTGTTGCATCCGTTACAAATGCCGCAGCCAGAATCAGCCAGATCGGGAAACTCAACCAGCCCGCGCGCACGCTCAACAAACACGCAACCAGCAGCATGAACGCAAGAAAGGTGCTGCCGACATCGCCCATGAACAAACGTGCGCGTGGCAGATTCCACATCAGAAAACCCAGCGTGGCCGCAGCCAACACCGGAAGCAGTTGCCAGTGCGGGTCCGTTGTCGTACCCGGCTCTGCCATGAGCGCAAGGATCGCGGCGGCTAACAGCATGAAAACCGCCTGACTTCCCGCCAGGCCGTCGATGCCATCCATGAAATTGAACAGATTGATCCACCAGACACCCGCGATCAGCAACACGAACAGATAGATCAGACCGCCCGGTGGAATCAGAATCGCCATGATTGCCACCAAACAGGCGGCTGTCTGCACCAGCAACCGCAATGTAACCGGCACATGGAAGATATCGTCCCAGAGGCCGACGAGCGCAATGATCAACGCGGCAGCAAAAAGGAGCGGGTATTGACTATCACCAAAAGCCCAAGCCACCCCCAGTACCGACAGCACGATGCCGATGCCACC
>JBBQQT010000110.1:0-12460 GCA_038215555.1 Burkholderiales bacterium
AACTGCACCGCCTCCATGTTGCCCAGGCGGGCGACGCCGGTTTCCAACGCCAAGGCAGCGCCCATGCCTTCGTTGATCAGCGCGTTGGTGGAAATGCCCCAGATGCGCCCGTAACCGCCGGTCGCCACCACCGTGGCGCGCGCCAGATAGGCGCAGAGTTCGCCGCTGATCAGGTCGCGCACTACCGCGCCGTGGCATTGCTGGCCATCGTGAATCAGCGCCATCGCTTCCATCCGCTCATGCACCGGAATGGCTTCTCCGATCACCTGGTCGCTGACCGTGTACAGCATCGCGTGGCCGGTGCCGTCCGAGGTGTAGCAGGTGCGCCATTTGCGCGTGCCGCCGAAATCGCGTGCGGTAATCAAGCCATGCGCGGCGTCCTTTTCGGTCAACGTCACATGCTGGCCGTTGATCACCACTTCGCGGTCGCCACGCTGGACGCGGTTCCAGGCCACGCCCCAAGCCGCCAGTTCGCGCACCGCTTTCGGCGCCATGTGGGCGAACATGCGCGCGACCTGTTGATCGCAGCCCCAGTCGGAACCGCGCACGGTGTCCTCGAAATGCACGTCCTCGTTATCGCCCTCGCCCTTGATGCCATTCGCCAGACTGGCCTGCATGCCGCCCTGCGCGGCGACCGAGTGCGAGCGCTTGGCCGGCACCAACGACAGAATCAGCGTTTCCAGCCCACGCCGTTTAGCGCCGATGGCGGTGCGCAAACCGGCGAGACCGCCGCCGATCACCAGCACGTCGGTATAGATGATCTTCATGGCGCGGCCCTCAGCGAAAGCGGCACCGAGGTTGGCAAGTACGGTTCGCCGACATTCGGCGCATGTTCGATGCCGAGCTTGATGTAGGCCGCCAGCGACAACAAACCCAGCACCAGAAAGAACACGGTGAAGCCCCATTTCAGGCGTTTGAGTTTGCGCCGGGCGGAATTGGGATTGGAAAAATCGCCCCACTTCACCGCCAGCCGGTACAAGCCGATGCCGCCATGCAGTTCGACCAGGAACAGCAGCACCAGATAGAGCGGCCACAGCATGCCGCTCCAGACCCGGTCAGCCGATTCATACGGACCGATCAACTCCGGGTGCGTCATCATCAGATAAAGATGCACCGGCGCGAGGAAAAACATGCCGAAGCCGGTAATCACCTGAACGAACCAGAGCGTGGTGTCTTCGTGCCGCATCGAGCGCATGTGCGACCAGTAGATTCGATGCTGCCGCCATTGCGCCGGAAACTTGCGCAGCGCCAACCAGGCATGCAGCACGAACAAGCCGAAAATGCCGGCGACAAACAACGACACCAGCCAGGGCAGGCCGTAACCAAAGAAGAAGTAACCCTCGAAGAAGCGCGCCACCGTCCACATGGCCTCTTCGCCGAGCAGGATGGAAGAGACAAACAGCATGTGCAGCCACATGAACAACCCGAGCAACAGGCCGCTGACACTTTGCAGCACATCCATCCGAGCCGGCCAGGGGCCAGGTTTTTCCGATGCAGTCATGATCTTGGGATTTACGACATTGAAGTCCGGAAGCGAGTTTACGCCGGCCGGAGCATTGCGGGGCAGTTCGCAGATATTGCCCGCGTAGACGCACAGCAGATCGTAGGATGGGCCAAGCGTAGCGGGCCCATCACGCTCGGTGCATTGATGGGCTCGCAAGCTTGGCCCATCCTGCAGTCAATGATCAGCTCGTCATTCGCCTACAAATCGAGCATGGCCTGCTTGATCCAGGCTTCGCTTTCCGCCATCACTTGCGTGGCTTTGCGGCCAACGGTCGGAATCGGCGGGCCGATCCGGACGACGATCTCGCCCGGATATTTGCGGAAGCCATTCTTCGGCCAGAAGCGGCCGGCGTTGTGCGCCACCGGCAGCACCGGCACGCCCGCTTTGCCAGCCAGCCAGGCGCCACCAACCTGGAAATTGCCCGACTCGCCGGGCGGCATGCGCGTGCCCTCGGGAAAGATCAACACCCAGAAACCGTCCTTCAGGCGTTGCTTGCCCTGGGTTTCGATCTGCTTGAGTGCCTCGCGCCCAGCGCCGCGATCAATCGCGATCGGGCTGAACAGCGCCAGACCCCAGCCGAAGAACGGGATGTAGAGCAGGTTCTTTTTCAGTACGAAGGACAGCGGCGGAAAGATTTGCTGAAACACGATGGTTTCCCAGGCCGACTGGTGCTTGGACAGAATCACCACCGGTTCAGCCGGCAGGTTTTCCAGACCTTCGACGCGGTAGCTAATGCCCACCGTGACCCGCGCCAGCCAGTTGACGATCCAGCTCCATTGCGAGATCACCCGGTAGCGCACCATTGCCGGCAACGGGAAAGTCATCAGTGTGATCAGGCTGAACGGCACCGTCATCACCGCCTTGAGCAGCAAAAATATCAATGAACGCAGGAAGATCATGCCGCTTTGGTAACTGAAACTTCGGTACCTGAAATTTTGGAAGCTGAAATGATGGCTTGCGCGGCTTGCGCCAGATTTTCGAAAACCGGCACACCAGGGGGAAGCTGGCCGCCTTCCAGCGTACGCATGCCCTTGCCGGTTTTCACCAGCAGCGGTCGTGCACCGGCGGTCAGCGCGGCCTGGACATCGCGCAGCGCGTCACCCACGGCATAGACGCCGTCCAGCTCGATATGAAAACGGCCGGCGATATCACGGAACAAACCGGCATTCGGCTTGCGGCAGTCACAACGCGAATCGGCCGCGTGCGGGCAAAGGAAAACGGCCTCGATGCGTCCGCCGGTGATGGCCACCAGTTTATGCATCTTGGCGTGGATGCTATTGAGCGTGGACATATCGAACAGGCCGCGACCGACGCCGGATTGATTCGTCGCGACGACCACCCGGAAACCCGCCTGATTCAATTGCGCGATCGCTTCCAGGCTGCCGGGAATGGGATTCCATTCACGCGGACTCTTGATGAACTGATCGGAATCGAAATTGATCACGCCATCGCGGTCAAGAATGACAAGTTTCATGCGTTGTTCCCCTTCTCAAGCAGTTCTCTGGCGCTCACGCCGCCAGGCGCGACAAATCGGCCACTCGGTTCATCGCCCGCCGCAAACGCGCCAGCAGGCCAAGGCGATTGGCGCGCAATCCGACGTCTTCGGCGTTGACCATGACATGATCAAAGAAATCATCCACCGGCGCTTTCAGCGCGGCCAGCGATTTCAGCGAGGCGGCGTAATCGCCGGCGTCGAACGCCGCATCGGCCACCGGCTCGACCTCGCCCAGCGCGGCGTTGAGCGCGATTTCCGCAGCTTCCTGGAACAGGTACGGATTGGTCACCGGTTCGACTTCGGTATCGACTTTCTTAAGGATGTTCTGAATCCGCTTGTTGGCGGCGGCCAGCGCGGCAGCTTCCGGCAGTGCGTTGAATTCACGCACGGCGGCCAGGCGCAGCGCATGTTCTATCGGCAGATTCGTCGCCTCCAGCACCGCTTCGACCATCTGTTCGGAGTAGTTCTTTTCCTTCCAGTAACCGACCGCGCGCTCATTGATATAAACATCGACTACCTTCCACAGCGGCACCCCCGCTTTGCCACCGTTCTTGGCGATCAGCGTATCGGGGAACACAGCGACCGCCGCTTGCAACAATTCGCTCTGCGACAGATGCAGCTCCGCCTCGACCAGCATGCGCACCACGCCCAGCGCATGCCGACGCAGCGCGAATGGGTCTTTATCGCCGGTCGGCACCTGGCCGATACCGAACAACCCGACCAGCGTTTCCAGCTTGTCCGCCAGCGCTACCGCCAGGCCGACCGGATTTCGCGGCAGCACATCACCGGCAAAGCGAGGCTTGTAATGGTCTTCGATGGCATCGGCGATCTCGCCGGAGAGGCCGTCATGCAGCGCGTAATAACGACCCATGATGCCTTGCAGCTCGGGAAATTCACCAACCATGTCGGTCAACAGATCGGCCTTGGCCAACAGCGCGGCTTGCTCGGCGCGCAACGCCAAGGCTTCTCCACCCAGCTTTTCGCCGATCGCCTTGGCGATGGCGCAAACGCGCTGGACCCGCTCGCCCTGGGTGCCGAGCTTGTTGTGATAGACCACCTTGTCGAGCAGTTCGACGCGCGACGCCAGCGGCTTCTTGCAATCCTGATCGAAGAAGAACTTGGCGTCGGCCAATCGCGGCCGCACCACGCGCTCGTTGCCGCCGATCACCGCCGACGGATCGGCCGGACTGATGTTGGAAACGATCAGGAACTGGTTGGTGAGCTTGCCGGCGGCATCGAGCAACGGGAAATATTTCTGGTTCGCCTTCATGGTCAGAATCAGGCATTCCTGCGGCACCTGCAGGAACTCCGGCTCGAACTGGCAGAGCAGTACATTCGGCCGCTCGACCAACGCGGTGACTTCATCCAGCAAGGCATCGTCATGCAGCGGCTGCACGCCGCCGCCCACCTTGGCGGCCGCCGCCTGCAACTGACGTTCGATCTCGGCGCGACGTTCGGCAAAGCTGGGGATCACCGCGCCTTCCGCCTGCAACTGGGCGGCATAGCTGTCAGCGGTTTCAATCTGCAATGGATGCTTCAACGCTTCAAATCGATGACCCTGCGTCTCACGGCCGGCATTCAAGCCAAGCGTCGACACCGGCACAACCTCCGCGCCATGCAGCGCCACCAGCGCATGCGCCGGACGCACGAAGTTCACCGTAGTCCAGCCGTCGGCCAGTTGATAGGTCATCACCTTCGGGATCGGCAGCTTGGCCAGCGCTTCGTCGAGCGCCTTCTGCAGGCCGGCGGCCAGTTCGGCGCCGGCTGCGACGGTATCGAAGAACAATGCGTCCGCCTTGCCATCCGGCGCGCGCTTGAGCTGCGGCACGACCGACGCATCCAGACCCAGCGCGGAAAGCCGCTTCAACAAAGCCGGCGTCGCCTGGCCTTCAGCGTTCAGGCCGACGCTGACCGGCATCAACTTGGTGCAAACCGGCTTGTCGGCGGCGCGCGCAGCGACCTGAGTGATATGCGCGGCCAGACGGCGCGGCGAGGCGTAGGGCGTGACGACGCTGGCGTCGCCAGTCAGCCCCTGGGCTTTGAGGGAATCGTACAGAGTCGAAGCGAACGCCTCGCCCAGCTTTTTCAGCGCTTTCGGCGGCAGCTCTTCAACGAACAGTTCAACAAGAAGGTTTTGGGTACTCATATGCGGAAAGCTCTAATTAACCCGTCACCCCGGCGCAGGCCGGGGTCCAGGTCGTTGACTGCTGGATTCCGGCGTTCGCCGGAATGACGGCTGAGATTGCAGGCTTTGGTTGTTGCAACATCACGCCGCCTTCTTCTCGATCTGCGCCAGCACTTCTTCCGCCCACGCCTTCGGCGCCATCGGGAAGCCAAGACGGGCGCGCGAATCCAGGTAGCTCTGCGCGACAGCGCGCGCCAAGTTGCGGATGCGACCGATGTAAGCGGCGCGTTCGGTGACCGAAATGGCGCCGCGCGCGTCGAGCAGATTGAAGCTGTGGCCGGCTTTCAGTACCTGCTCATAGGCAGGCAGCGCCAGCTTGTTTTCCATCAGGTTTTTCGCCTGTTTTTCGTAGGCGTTGAAGGCGGTGAGCAGGAACTCCACGTCGCTGTGCTCGAAGTTGTAGGTGGATTGCTCAACCTCGTTCTGGTGGAACACGTCGCCGTAACTGACGCCGGGCGAATATTCCAGATCGAACACGTTATCGACGCCCTGCAGATACATGGCCAGGCGTTCCAGTCCGTAGGTGATTTCGCCGGTGATCGGCTTGCAGTTGATGCCGCCGACCTGCTGGAAATAAGTGAACTGGGTGACTTCCATGCCGTTCAGCCAGACTTCCCAGCCCAGGCCCCAGGCGCCCAGCGTCGGGTTTTCCCAGTCATCCTCGACGAAGCGGATGTCGTTCTGCTTGAGGTCGAAACCAAGTGCTTCGAGCGAGCCGAGATACAGTTCCAGAATATTCTCCGGCGCCGGCTTCAACACCACCTGAAATTGGTAGTAGTGCTGCAAACGGTTCGGGTTTTCGCCGTAGCGGCCATCCTTCGGCCGCCGTGACGGTTGCACATAAGCCGCTTTCCACGGCTCCGGCCCGAGCGAACGCAAAAACGTGGCGGTATGGCTGGTGCCGGCGCCGACTTCGAGATCGTAGGGTTGCAGCAAGGTGCAGCCCTGTTCGCCCCAGAATTTCTGGAGCGTGAGAATGATGTCCTGAAAAGCGGGCATGGTCATGGAAGGCGTTGAAAAGAGGGCGAATTCTAACCGTTCAGTTCCGCCGGATACGACCCGCGCCGGTTTCCCGTACCTGCCGATGTGATTGCCCCGGGGTTTGCAATGTGGTTTGTCCAATCAAAGCCAGAAGACCAAAATGGATAGACGTATCTTTTGATCAGCGAGTCAGGGACATGTTCTGACCTTCTGACCTTCTGACCTTCTGACCGTCTGGCCTGCTGGCCATAACCGGAGAAAAATAATGGCTACCCCCTGGCCCCGCACGTTTCGACTCCCGTTGTTGAGTTTGTTGTTTGTCTGTCTGCTTACCCAGCCCGTCTTGGGCGCATCGTTGAAACCGAATAGAACTGAAATCAGCATCGGCGATGAAGTCACCGTGCAGATCGCCGGCAAGCCGTTTATCGCCGTGGTGACCCATTGGTCTTCCGACACCGGGCTGGAATTGTTGGAGAACGATTCAGATCAGGCCCGGCTGAAGGGTGTGCAGACGGGCGAGACCACGGTCAAGGTCAAGATCAACGGCAAGACTTACAAGACCGTGATCAGGGTCAGCGGCAGTGACAGCAAAACCAAACCGGGGGCAGGTAAACAGGACCCCGCCCAAGGCAAACTCGACCCGGCCGAGATGCAACGCATCGGCGACCTGCTCAAGCGTTACGAGGCGCAACTGGGCAGCATCCGCGAATTGTTCGGGCGCGGCGCCAACGAAGCCGGCAAACCCAAAATGGGTGAACAGAGCGAGCGCAAGCTGCAACAGACCAGCGAAGCCTTCTTGCGCGATCTGGCCGGCATGGGCCTGGGTCTGGGCGATCTGCAGAAATTCAAGGACAGCTACAAGATCGCCGGCGGTGGCGGGCACCCGCTGTTTCCCGGCCAGGGCGCCTGGGACGACGCCTTTCTCGCCACCGAACGGGCGTTGATGTTTGGCCGCGCCAGCCTGGTGCAGCAGTTGTGGCTGGAAACCTTGCAGGACACCTTCAAACAAAAACCCGACGCCGCCGTGCTGGGCGAGATCGACATCGGCTCCTGGGTGAAGATGCAGCTGTTCGGCCTGGGTTTCGAGGCCGACATCGATTTTTCCAGCGTCTCGATCGACCCCGACCTGAACCGTTGGATCGTCGAGCGTTTCCAGGACAAGCTGAACCACCGCACCGGCCAGAACATGTTGCGCGCCGATACTTTGCTCACCGCGCACGGCCAGGCTACACCGGACGTGTTCATCGGCGACTGGGGCAAGACTTTCGCCGAACTCGACATGCTCAAGCGTTCGAAATGGAAACTGATCAAGGTCGAGAAAAATGCCGATGGCAGCCTGGCGCTCGACACCAACGACCAACCCAGGATACGCATGGTCGAGAAACCCGGCGCGCAACTGTTCTGGGAAGTCGCGCTGCGCAAACTGGAGGCCAGCCAATACAAGGATGTGGCGCCCGAGGTGGATTACCCGAAGATGGACCTGTCGAAAGAGCCGATGCTGTCGCTGGAAATGCTGCGCCACGGCATCCACGACATCGAGCATGGCCCCTATAGCCGCGGCCAGAAGCTGATCAAGATGTTGAAGTACGCCGAGCGCAGTTATTTCATGAGCAAGAAAGCGATCGCCGACAGCGTCTTCAACCCCTACAGCGAAAACAACCCGCCGCTGGCCCGGTTTGCCGAACAGATCATCGTCCACAAGAACAATCCGGAAAAAGTGACGGCGCTGCTGGAAGCCTTGGCGGGCGAGGAAATCAACGCCGACAACGTCGATGCGGTCACCGACCGGCTGACCAATCAGGCCAAGATTGCGATGCACGACAACGCCGCCCGCGCGCTGGCCTTCCGCCTCAATGCGGTGGCGGGCATCAAGCAGGACACTGCGCGCCAGGCCGCGCTCGACAAACTCTGGCAAGACCTGGACACCGAACTGCGCACCTTCCGCGACAGCGCCGGCCAGCCGCCGGAAATCATGCGGCAAGCCCTGGAACTGACCCAGGATGTGCGTGAAGGCAAACTGCCGCCGGCCGAACTCGAAGCGCGGGCAAAAGAACTGCACAGCCTGCTGAGCGATTCCTACAAGCTGTCCGACTCGGTGATCGACCGCATCATGATGTCCGACAGCTATCTCAAGCTGAAAGGCTATCTGCGCAAACTGGGCTGGGCCGACCAAGCGATCGACAACTTCGTCGAACAATCCCGCCGCAAATATCCGAATGGCGCCAAGGTCTACGACGCCGTGCAACAGCTCAACCAGCAATTGAACAAGACCAGCGCCGGCTCCGGCCTGATGCAGGCGACGGATTGGGCAGACAACGCGTTCTCCGTCTACGACGCCTATCTCGACAGCAAGGATGCCAGCGAAGCCCTGTGGAACGCCTCGCTGGCGATGGGCCGCATCGGGCTGCAGGAGAAATTCCCCAGCCTGCAGATTCCGCTCGCGGTGTACGACAGCTTGCGCAGCGGTTCGCCGAAGCCGCTCGGCATGGCCGTGGTCTTCATCTATTTCCCGTTCGCCGGCCAGACCTACATGGTCAGCCAGCAATTGCAGCGCGCCGATGTGGCGATCCGCGACGCCGAGTTCTACGCCGCCATGAACCGCATCCTGGATATCACCGAATTCGACAACCAAGGCCAGATCACCGGCTTCAGCCTGCGCAACCTGATCGGTAAGGAGATCGACAGCGCCTCGATTCCGCCCGGCAACCGCCAGGCCATTGTCGATTTGTTCACCCGTTCTGACAGCACCTTCTTCACTTCGCCGAACTTCCGCTATTGGGCCTCGCTGGTGCCCAGACAGGGCGATCAGTTCGGCCGTTACGAAGACAAACTATCAAAACTGCGCCGCTTTTTCGCGCAAAGCGAAGACGTACGTTATGCCACGACGATGCTGGAACAGTTCAAGGTCAAAGCGGACAAGACGCCGAACGACCGCTACGCCGACAAGCGCGCAGCGGCGCTGCAAAAAATGGAAGACAACCTGAACCAGACCATCTGGCTGGCGATGGCGGACATGCTTGAATCAGCCGCCAAGTCGGTGCAATCGCCGGAACTTGAAGCCCGCATCCGCAAGATCGAGTCCGACCTCGGCCTGGCCGACTCCGATCTCGGCAAGAACAAGGGTCTGCTGGCAAAAGTCCGGTTTGAAATCCGCCAGAACTCGAGTTTCTGGTCTGGCGAAAATCCCTATGCCGTCGGCCTTCTATTCGACAAATATCTGAAGGCTTACGAGCGCGTTGAAAACCTGCGCAAGCAGATCATTCTGGATACCTGGCACGCCGCCGGCGTGGACACTGTCGGCGTGCAAACCCGGCCGATGAAGAACCTGCTGCTCGGCAGCGCTACGGCTGCGCCACGGCTGTCCGGCGACCCGATCGCCGATCAGGCGCTGGCTGAAAAGACACTGGCGGCGCATCAACGGCGCAATGATTTGATGCGCCGCGAACTTGCCGGCGCGTTGCAACGCCCGGTGGATGACGCAAAAGACAAGACGCACCTGAAACAGCTCGGTCAATTCGCTTTCGAGTGGGAACACCTGCTCGACGATTGTGCCGAACGCTCGGCCAGCCAATGCACACCGGAGATTCAGACCGCGCTCGGCGTGCGCAGTCGCGCCTACAAGGATTATCTGGCGCAACTGGCGATGGCCGACCAGGCGGTGCAACTCGAAATCGTCGGCCCCGGCGAGATCAAGCTGGGCGACAGCGCCGCCTTCAGCGCGCGCATCGTCAAGGCGGAAGACCGCGCACGCGCCAATCTCGTGCTGCGCTGGAGTCTGGATGGCATGGCCGCCGGGAGTGCAGACAAGCAGACTGACAAATACAGCCTGAAACCGGATCAGGCGCGCGTCTACACACTCAGCCTCAGCGCCATGATCAAGGAAGGCAAGGCTGAGAAAAAACTCGGCGAGACGTCGCGCAGCATCACGGTGACGCAAGCCGAGCAGAAAACCGATGCCAAGCTGACGTCGTTCATCGCGGCGGCAGTCGCGACGCACGACTGGAAACGTCTGGTTGATCGGCTCGACGCCGAGAAAAATAGCGACCTGAAGATGAAAAACGTGGTCGCTTGGCAGGCCAACATGGAAACCCTCGGCGACGCCCTGAAAACGCTGAAGAACGCGCGCATTGACTGGGCGCTGGCCTGGCGGCCGTATATCGATGCGCTCGATCACATTGACTCCAGCGTCTGGGAAAAGCTGATGCAACAAGTCGAAAACCAGCGCAACGAAGTCGAACGGCGCTGTTGGGATAGCAGCAATCCGAAAGAGGACTCGAAGAATCGCAGCGAGCGTTGCCAGAACGAAGGCCGCAAGTTCGAGGCCAGTTGTGTCGGCACCTGGCCGGCACAGCATTGGCAAGAAGTGAAACTGATCAGCACGACAAAACGCGAACTCGGCGACGCCGTGCATCAGTTGCACAGCGCCGGCTTCGGCGGCTATCGCGCCTGGTTCGAGTCGGTAGAGAAGCTGAGCGAACAATACAAACTGCCTTTCCCCTATCCGAAACCGGTCACGCCGCGCCTGAAATACAACCTGAGCTGCGCCAATGCAGCACTGCCGATTGGCAAGAAGGCGCAGGACGAACCGGCCCAGCTCAAGGTGGTCGTGCCGGCGCCGACGGCCAGCGTCAACTTCGGCAAATCGGTCACTCTCAACGCCAGCGCCAGCGGCGGCAAGCCGCCCTATCGCTTTGCCTGGTCGAGCGGCGGCAGCGGCGCGCGGGTCGCCGTGACACCCCGCTGGGCGGGCGACTGGACGGTCACCGTGACAGCCACCGATGCCGATGGCAAGACCGGTGAAGGGAGTGCCACGCTGCGTGTCAGTCCGGCGCGGGTGAAGCTGACAGGCACCCAGCCGACAGTGTTCTATGGCAGTCGCTCAACTCTGGCGCTGCCGGGCAGCGAACCGGTCGCGGCAGTCAATCCTTGTGCAGGGCGTAAACCTGGCAACAACCCGTTCGACGAATGCACCAAGGTCGAGTTCGACCCCTGCGCCGGAGGGTCAAATCCGTTCTGCGTCGATACCAGCCATTCCGGCAGTGTCAACTATTCAGGCAAACGCAGCGGGAGTGGAAACACGCAAACCGCCACGCCGCCCGCCGCCGACGGCCGGCAGCAGCAGTACATCGCCGATCCGGCGCGGGAGTTTGCCAAGCCGCCGGTTGAAACCGGCAAGCAGATCGTCTGGCAGGCCGAACCGGCAGTCACCTTCACGCCGCCGACCAGCACCGACGGCAAAACCCAGATCACCTACGACCGCATGGGCGAGGTCAAACTGTGGTGCGAAATTCAGGAAAAAATCGAAGGCAGCTTCCAGACGGTAGGCGAATGCGACCAGGAAACGGTCAAGGTCATCGCGCCCAAGTTCAACCTCGTCTTCTCGCCGCCGGAGGGACAAGGCCGCATCGGTCAGGAAATCAATGCCCGGATCAGCAGCCAGCCCGGCGTCGCCGACAGCTTGATCGACTTCCGCTGGATCGATCCGCCGACATCGAACCGCACGCAGCGCGCAAGCAATGCGCGGGAGATCAGCTTCAAGGCGAAAGATGCCAAGCCGGTGGTGCTGAAAACGGTGGCTCGGGTGCCTTATCACGGCGACGAAATCGGCGAGATCAGCGCCACTTACACCGGCCAGATTTATCAAGTCAAAGTCTCGGCGGTGGAACCCGGCACGCGGCCGATGATGTGGGACGCGAAGCAAGGCGGCCTGGTGCCGGTGCCGAAAGGCGCTTTCATCACGCATGAACGGATTACGCTGCGCGCCGAGATTCAAGCTGCGGCGACGCCGGACGGCTTGCGCTGGAGCTGGACGGTAAACGACGGTACAACACTGTCGAACAGCATCTCGCAGACGCCGACGGTGTCGCGCAGTGCGCCTGGCAGCATCAACGCCCGCGTCGAAGCGCGCGATGCGGATGGCGTTGTGCTAGGCAGCGGCGAGATCAGCTTGAGCGTGATCGAGGTGAGCAATGCCCCGCCCGCGTCGGCCAATCCGACCCCGACACTGATTGCGGACAATCCCGAGCCGGAACGCGGCCAACGCGTCAATCTGCGCGCCGAAGTGAGCGGCGGCAAACCGCCTTACACCTATGTCTGGCAAGGCGCCATCGGCCAGGCTGCGCAAGCCGTCGCGACACCAACCAAGGTCGGCCAGCACAAGGTCAGCCTCAGTGTGCGCGACAGCCTGGGCAAAACCGGCAGCACCAGCCTGATGCTGGAAGTGCAGGAAATCCCCATTTCATCGACACGGTCGGGTAACCCGGCGGCGGCGATTCTGGGCACCTGGGCGCTGGAC
>JBBQQT010000111.1:0-12359 GCA_038215555.1 Burkholderiales bacterium
ATCATCCACCCACAAGCGCACTTGTAGACCGTGTTCATCGGCCAATTGGCGCGCCAGCCGCCAAGTGACGCCGATGTCGCCGTAGTTGTCGACGACCGTGCAGAAGATGTCCCAGGTCATCGTAACCCGGGTGTCATTGGGCCTGTATGTCTTTCAACCGCTGCTGTTCCAACGCCTGCGCGGCATCAAGTTGTTGTTGCACGGATTCCTTGAGCTGTTGCGCCTGCTCGATTTCCTGCTGCTTTTGCTTTGCCACCACGGCGGCGGTACCGATCGTTTCCGCTCCGCAGCCGGCGAGGCTCAGGCTGATGGCGAGCAATAGCGTCAAACCGTATTGGGTCAAACCGGGGATTCTGGACATGGGTTACCTCCGTCTGTGATGGATGGGGATTGTCGGATTGTGATTGTATTTCTCGACTGCACTCTATTGAGGCAAAGCTGCTATTCCGCTTCCTGCATCCGCCTGACGCGCGCTTCCTCTTCCAGCCGGACATCTTCGATCTCGCGCATGACGCTGTTCAGGTCGACCGGCTTGTTGCTCTGGCGGAATTTGCCGGTCAGCGGCGTCTCCGGGGTCAGGTTGCCATGTTCATACAACGCCCAGATTTCCTTGCCGTATTGCGTTGTCAGCAGTTCCGGTGCGTAGCGACCGAAGTAGTCGGCCAGATTGGCGACATCGCGTTCCAGCATGGCCTTGGCGTGGTTGTTGCCGGCGGCATCGACCGCTTGCGGCAGATCGATGATCACCGGGCCGGCGTGGCTGATCAGAATGTTGAATTCGGATAAATCGCCATGAATGACGCCGGCGCAAAGCATAAGAACAACCTGTTTGATCAGCGCCTGAAAATGTTCGCGCGCCTGTTCCGGCGTGAATTCGACATCGTTAAGACGCGGCGCGGCATTGCCGTCGGCATCGGTAACCAGCTCCATCAGCAGCACGCCGGCATGAAAGTTGTACGGCGTTGGCACCCGCACGCCGGCGCGGGCCAGGCGATACAACGCATCGACTTCGGCGCTTTGCCAGGCTTCTTCCTGCGCCTCGCGGCCATAGCGCGTGCCCTTCGCCATCGCGCGCGCCTGGCGGCTGTTCTTCACCTTACGGTTTTCGGTGTAATCGACACTCTGGCGAAAGCTGCGTTTGTTCGCCTCTTTGTAGACCTTGGCGCAACGCACTTCCTCGCCGCAGCGAACGACAAACACCATCGCTTCCTTGCCGCTCATCAGTTGGCGGGATACGTCGTCAATCAGGCCGTCTTCAAGCAACGGTTGCAGTCGGGCTGGAATTTTCATGGATATCAAGCCGTTATCAAATTGTGTCGCCAGATTGCGCCAAAAACCAACGCCAGCTGGAGTTTATTAGCGAATTCTGAACAAAATTTTTATGAATTCCTTTGATATGCAATAGGTTGCATTGGAATTTGAAATAAAATTGTCCAGGTTAAAACTACAGTTATTGCGGGTCATGCCGATATGTTTTGTGCTGCATGATCGTCAATGGAGAAAATGAGATGAAAAAAAGGATTTTGTTGGTTGGTTTGATTCCCTTGCTGATGTCTGGCTGTGCAACGCGGGAATATGTCCACGAGTATGTCAGCAATCAGTTGAAACCGGTAAACACGCAGGCCACCTCTCTAGATGGACGTTTGACCAGCGCTGAAGCCGGCATCGCGACCACTGCATCGAATCTGAAAAATACTGACGCCGCTTTGGCGGAGGTTCAGGTGACGCTGAAAGTGCATGCTGATCGTTTGACCAAGAACGAGGCTGATATCTCTCAACTCTCCAAGACCGCTCAGGAAGCGCTTGGTCGCGCCAACGAGGCAGGCAAGCTGGCGGAAGGCAAGCTGATTTATGAAGTGGTTTTGTCGGATGACAAACTGAAATTCGGTCCTGGTAAAACTGCATTGGGCGGTGTGGCCGAGGCTGCGCTGGATGAATTCGTCAGTCAGTTGAAAAGCAGCAACAAAAACATTTTCATTGAAATCCAGGGCCATACCGACAGCATCGGTTCTGCCGCGCATAACTTGAACGTGGGCGCAGCAAGGGCTGAGGTGGTCAAACGGTATCTGAACATGAACGGGGGAATCCCGCTGCACCGGATGTCCACGATTTCGTATGGCGAGAGCGAGCCAGTTGCCGATAACCGTTACAAAGCGGGTAGAAGCGAGAATCGACGCGTGGTTCTGGTCGTCATTCAGTAGTCGAAGCGAATTTATCTGCGCGGCACGCGTTCAGCGTGCCGCGTTTTTTTGTGTCTTGAAAAGGAGTGTTCATGTCTGTAACGACAACCGCCAGCGGTCTGGTGATCGAGGAAATCAATCTGGGCGAGGGCGATGAAGCCGTGGCCGGCAAGATGGTGAGCGTGCATTACAGTGGTTACCTGACCAACGGCAACAAGTTCGATTCCAGCGTCGACCGGAAAGAACCGTTCGACTTTCCGCTCGGTCGCGGTCATGTCATCAAGGGTTGGGATGAAGGGGTTGCCGGCATGAAAGTCGGTGGCAAACGCAAACTGACCATTCCGGCCGATCTCGGCTACGGCGCACGCGGCGCCGGCGGCGTGATTCCGCCGAACGCGACGCTGGTATTCGATGTGGAATTGCTGGCGGTACGCTGATTCGTTGTTTTATCGCGCAGCAAGCGGACGTTCCTACAACGTGGTGATGCAAATCGTAGGAGCGTCCGCTTGCGGCGCGATTTCTCCAAAATCTACTTCTTGCTCTTCAACCCGGCTTCGATGCTGTTGCACAAGGTTTCCAGAATCTTGATCCGGGCAAAATTCTTGTCGTTGGCGGGGACCAGCGTCCAAGGTGCGATTTCAGTGCTGGTCCGGTCCACCATGTCGCACACGGCTTGCTCGTATTGCGGCCACTTTTCCCGGTTTCGCCAGTCTTCCGGAGTGATCTTGTAACGCTTGAAACCGGTGTTCTCGCGTTCCTGAAAGCGCTTCAGTTGTTCCTCCTGGCTGATCGCCAGCCAGAACTTCACCAACACGATGTGGTGTTCGACCAGTTGTGTTTCGAAGTCGTTGATTTCGCTGTAAGCGCGCATCCAGTCGTATTCCGCGCAATAGCCTTCGACGCGTTCAACCAGCACGCGGCCATACCAGGAGCGGTCGAACAAGGTCAGACTGCCACGGCGCGGCAGATGCCGCCAGAACCGCCACAAATAAGGTTGTGCTTTTTCTTCGTCGGTGGGGGCGGCGATGGGGATGATCTGGTAGCGGCGTGCATCGAGTGCGCCGGTGATGCGGCGGATGCTGCCACCCTTGCCGGCGGCGTCGTTGCCTTCGAATACGCAGACCACTGAAATGTCACCAAAGCGCTTATGTCGCGTCAGCAAATTCAGACGCCCCTGAAGTTCTTCCAGTTTGGTCTGATAGGCCTGTTTATCCAGGCTGGCGTCGAGGTCGAGCGCTTTCAGCAGATGCAGGTTATCGACCGCTGGCGGCAGTTTCGGTGCGGGCAGCGAGTACGCTGGTGCAGTGTGTTGTTCAAGCCGTTGGCGCAGGTTTTCCAGCAGGATGCGGCCGAAAGTCAGGCTGCGGAAACGTTCGTCTTCGCCTTCGATGATGAACCAGGGCGCTTGTGCGGTACTGCTGGTGCGCAAGATTTTTGAACTGGTCTGCAGAAATTGTTCGTAATGGGCGAAATGTTCCCAGTCGCGCTCGGTGACACGCCAGCGCGTGTGAGGGTCTTTCTGCAGGGTTTTAAGGCGCTTTTCCTGGCGATCCTTGGATAGATGAAACCAGAATTTGAGTACTAAAGCGCCCTCGTCGGCGAGCATGCGTTCAAACCGCACATTGCGCGCAATGGCCCGGTCCAGAGCGGCGTTGTTGATCTTGTCATAAACCCGGTCGAGCAACGGCAGGCTGTACCAGGAGCCCTGGAATACCGCAGTCTTGCCCTTCGGCGGCAAGGCGCGCCAGAAGCGCCACATTGGCGGGCGATCGCGTTCTTCATCCGAAGGCTCGCCCATGCCATGGGTTTCGATGTGGCGCGGGTCGAGCCACTGGTTCAACAGGCCGACCGTCTCACTCCGCCCGGCGCCATCGACGCCGCCAATCAGAATGACCACCGGAAAAGCACGCGTGCTGATCAGGTCGTATTGCGCGTCGAGCAGAGCCTCTCGCAACGCCGGCAGTTGTTGTGCATAGCTGGCCTTGTCGACTTTATGGCCAATTTCGGCAGATTCGAACATCGTTACTCCTTTAGCCGCCCTGAAATGGGCTTTAGCAGGGTGTCGCAATTTACTCCGTCACCCCGACCTACACCGGGTGGCGGTTGTTTTGAAGTTTTCATGCTTTTCGACACCCTGTTAAACAGGGCATTAGATTAGTCTCGTCTGGCTTGTCGCCGCCGAAAGGGCGGCGTCACAGGGACGCAAGATATTCAGATATCGAGTCGATTTCCGAGTCAGTCAGGGGTTTTGCGAACGGCATCATCGTGCTGCTTTGCGGTCCGACCTGATTGCCGGCCCGGTATTCCTTCAACTTGCCAGCCAGTTCAGTAGCCGGCTTGCCTGCCAGTTTCGGAAATGGGCCCTGGCCGCCGCCCGTGGTGCCATGGCAACCCTGGCAGACTGCGACATATTTGAGTTTGCCCGGGTTGACCACCGGCGCCGCATCATAGGTTATCGGTTTGGGGGCGCTGACCTGGGGCGCCTCGGACGGAGCGACTTCGGCCTTGTCGCCACAAGCTGCCAAGGCGATTAATGCAATCAGTACAACAAACTTGGAACGCATATCGATTCTCCGGAGTTACTTCGTGTAGTTGTAGGATGGGCCAAGCGCAGCGGGCCCATCAACCCGTGGTGACAGTGACCTACGGTAGTGCCATTGCACACTGCCTGTATCACTTCGAGTAGTAAATAAAGTTGGCGTAAGACGCTTCCGCCACCTTGAACCATTGATTTTGCATGTCGCGGAAGCTCTTCCACTCTTTATATATCTTCGCGAAGGTCGGGTTCTTCTTCGCTTCTTCCTCGTACATCGCAAATGATGCCTGTTTGGCCGCTTCCATCACCTCTTTCGGGAACGCATGCAGCTTCGCGCCCTGTTTGATCAACCGCATCATCGCCGGCGGGTTCTTGAAGTCATATTCCGCCAGCATGTTGATGTTGGCTTCGACGCAGGCGGTCTCGAACGCCGCCTTGTACGCTTCCGGCAACTCGTTCCACTTTTTCAAATTGACGAAGAACGACAGCTGCGGGCCGCCTTCCCACCAGCCGGGGTAGTAATAATGTTTGGCGATCTTGTGGAAGCCCAGCTTCTCGTCGTCATACGGTCCCACCCATTCCGCCGCATCGATGGCGCCGCGTTCCAGCGAAGGATAGATATCGCCGCCGGCCAGGGTTTGCGGCACCACGCCCAGCTTCGCCATGATCTGACCGCCAATGCCGGGAATGCGCATCTTCAAACCCTTCAGGTCGGCCAGCGACTTGATCTCCTTGCGGAACCAGCCGCCCATCTGCACGCCGGTATTGCCGCCGGGAAACTGGATGATGTTGTACTGCTTGAACAGTTCTCGCATCAGCTTCAAGCCACCGCCGAAATACATCCACGCGTTCTGCTGGCGCGCAGTCAGGCCGAAGGGCAGGGCGCAATCGAAGGCAAACGCCATGTTCTTGCCAACGTAGTAATAGCTCGCCGAATGGCCGCACTCGACGGTGCCGTTCTGCACCGCATCGAGCACTTGCAGCCCCGGCACCAACTCGCCGCCGGCATGCACGCGCAACTGAAACTTGCCGCCGGTGATCTTGTTCAGCCGATCGGCGAGCAATTCCGAAGCGCCAAAAATGGTATCCAGACTTTTCGGGAAACTCGAAGCCAGATGCCATTTGATGGCGGGGCCGTCGGCAAAAGCCTTCGGCACCAAGGCGGCGGCAGTCACGCCCAGGCCCGCGCCAGCGGATTTAAGGAAGGTACGTCTTTGCATGGATATCCTTAAAGGTTTTGGAACGGATAACAGGGGGTTTAAAAAGGCACCGTCACCCCGCCCCGGACACCCCCATTCCGGGGTGACGACCAAGCCGGGGTCCAGTGCAACAGGCTCAATAAAATCAACATCTTCTGGATACCGACCTGCGCCGGCATGACGGAATTTTGAGGCTTTTCACGTTTTTCAACACCCTCCTAGTGCGTGGGTGAACTACAGAATGCGGTATCGGCACCCGGAATAACTGCTGCGTAACTACGCGGAACGGCTAGCAATAACCGACTTATTACGCAGACTGCCAACTCAGCTTGATTGAAATCGCGCCCAGTTACGCGAGCCTCAGAACAGTCGCCAAACCTAATTATTGCGCACAACTACGCATATTGATGGAATATGCGCATATGTCTACGCATCCTGGCCGATGCCAAGGGAGCCAATCACATGAGTCTACGCAATAGCGCTATTGATGAGCTGGTATTCGCGCCAGCTCACGACCGTGCGCTCTCATCCCACATGCAGCGGCAAGTGGCTGCTGGACTGGCGGTCAGGATTTGCCCGGGCGTGTTCACAACCCAGCTGAACATCTCGAAGGAGACTGTGGTTCGCCGCAACTGGAAGGCCTTGCTCGAGAACGAATTGCCCGGCGCGGTGCTCTGCTACAAATCAGCCCTGGAAGGCCGACCAGACGAGAACTGGCAACTAGTGGTGAGTTATGGCAAACGCGCTTCCTCAAGGGAATATCCTGGCTTGACGATAACCGTTCGGCCTGGTGGGCATCTTCCTGGCGATGCACCTTACGGCCATCTATATGTGGCCAGTGAGACGCGCTGGCTGCTCGAATGCCTGGAAGCTGTTAAGGGCAGCGCCACACGTACTGTGCCAGTCGAGCGCATCGAGCGCTACCTTGACAAGGTGCTGCAACTGCGCGGGGAGCATAAGCTCAACGACCTGCGGGACCATGCCAGGGAATTCGCCCAGGCACATGGCCGCGTTACTGAGTTCAAACGCCTGGACCATATCATTGGGGCGCTGCTCACTACCCGGGACGCGAATGTGCTGACCTCCCGGCAAGCGAGGTACAGAGCGGCTGGCAAACCTTACGATGGCGAGCGGCTGGCACTCTTCGACGTGCTGTTTGGCGCCCTGCAGCAGGCCGCCTTGCCCAGCATTGCGGAGACAGCCCTCACGCCCCTTGCCCGGGACAACCAGGCTTTCTTTGAAGCTTACTTCTCCAACTACATCGAGGGCACCGCCTTCACGGTAGAGGAGGCCGAGAGCATCATCTACCGGGGTGCGGTCCTGGAGAATCGGGTAGCGGACACTCACGACATTCTGGGAACCTATCGCGCGGCTATTTCAGCGCCATGGCGCGATGCCTTCCCAAAGACTGGTGACGCGTTCCTCACTTGGCTCAAGTCCGTCAATGCATTGGTCATGGCGAAGCGCCCGGAGAAGAAGCCCGGCGAGTGGAAGGACAAGGCCAACCAGGCCGGCAGTACCGTGTTCGTTCACCCCGACCTGGTCCGTGGCACCCTGCTGGAAGGGTTTGACAGGGTCACCGGCCTATCCAATCCCACTGCCCGGGCGTTCATGGCCATGTTCGTTGTGGCTGAGGTGCATCCTTTTCTGGACGGGAACGGCCGCACGGCCCGATTGGCGCTCAACTGCGCCCTGACCGAGGCAAGTCGGTCACGCATCCTGGTCCCCACGGTGTACCGGGAGGACTATCTATTACCGCTTAAAGCCTTGAGCCACAATGCGAGCGCCGATGCTTACGCGGGTATGCTGACCCGGCTACAGACTTGGTCCAGCCGTCTCGTGTATGCGCAACCGCGCGGTGACCTGCGCGAGTTGCTTGCACGCTGTAACGCCTTTCAGGAAAACCGCAATCTCTATCGGCTGATAGACCCGGACTAGCCGAATACCGGCTCTATGTGATTTGTTGTGGGTAACGCGCAGCGGTAGGCGGCCCGCTTGGGGGCCGACGCGCCCGGTAGGGCGCAACGGTGGAACCTCCGCCCGAGCGAGCGTTTGCCCTTTGCGGCTGCCGCCGCTTCGGCCCGCAAGCGGGCCTCCTACGACGATTTCAGCGGTCAAATCGCGAATCCGCCCCCCACGCCACCCTCGCTGGTATGCAGGACCTGGCTACGGACATTGCGGGTGTTACCCACTGCGAAACACATAGACCCTTAAAAAACTCTGGAATGGGTGTGTACTGAGGCGTTCAAGAATGAAATCCATCAACCCCGAACACCGCCTCCAGACTGGTTGCATCAAGTACGCGATCACCCCAGGTTTCGATTTGGTTGGTAGAAGCTGTGCTGATCATGGCGACCAAGTCACTCGGCAACGGTCCAAAACGCCGTACCAGTTGACGTTGAAGCAACAGGGCTTCGCCCTTTTCAATCCCCTTTTCAATCCCCTTCTTCTCATATTCATGAGCCCAAAGGTCAAAACGATCTGCCAGCGTCATTTTCAACTCCTTCAAATCACGCACCTTGGGCAGTACCAAGGTGTTTTTGCTTTGTCGTAACAGCACGGCTCGAATCCAGATTGCGAACGTGCGTTTCAGTTCTGGGTTACCGTCCAGCCAGTCGTTCAGCAAATCGATCAACCGGATGAGTGCCGTTTGATTTTCCGAATGCTCAAACCGGATGACAGCGGCTACCAGGTTTTTCAAGTCAGCCAAGTCTGTTTCAGTATATTGGCTCTCGTCGATCAGCAAATATTCCAGCTTCGGCAGGTACTTTGCCACCAAGCCAGGGGCTTTGGGGATCAATGCTGCAATATCAGTCGCCGCCGTCCATTTCACGTCACCGTTGTACAGCACGATAGGCAATATCGGCGGCAGTTTACGATTGGGCAAAACCTCTTTGCGGCGAATCAAATCCTGATACAGCAACCCGACATAAGTCATTATTCTGACCGCCATGTACGGATCAATCGTGCTTTGAAACTCGATCAGGATGTAGAGATAAATCCACTCGTCATCCGCTTTGACCCGCCACACCACGTCATCGGCGCGTTGGCGCAGATCATCGCTGACGTAGCTGCCGGGGACTTTTTCCAGGGTGCTGTAGTCCAGGCTGTGCAACCAGGCATCCGGAATAAAACCCAGCACCAGATCACGCACCATTTCCGGTGCCGAGAAGAGCAATTTATAGGAGGCGTCGTCGTCTTGCGGCATTGGCGCATTGTATCGACTTGATTGTTTATCGCGCCGCCTCCAGAAATGAAATCAATCTGCCCCGAACACCGCCTCCAGACTGGTTGCATCAAGTACGCGATCACCCCAGGTTTCGATTTGGTTGGTAAAGCCGTGCTGATCATGGCGACCAAGTCACTCCGCTTGCGGGCCGATCCCGCAACACTCGCGCCGCAAGCGGACGCGCCAACGACGCGGCCAAATGATGGATTTAGGTTTTCTGATCCCGGCCGCGTTTTGGCGGCGCATTCCGGAAATTCGCGTGGCACGAAATAACGGTAGGTTGGGCCAAGCGCAGCAGGCCCATCGTTGCACCGAGCGTGATGGGCCTGCTGCGCTTGGCCCATCCTACAAACTATCCCTTGCTCAGTTTAAGACTCAACATATCGCGCAAACGCGGCAAGCTGAACACCCAGCCGTTCCGAACCACGGCAACTGCCGGCAACCTATCGGCGGGATGCTCCAAAAAATAATCTTCACTCACTTGCATCAATCTGTTTGCCTCGCGGGGCAGGCGAGATTGAACCACCATCGCAGCAACACGAAACACGTTTGCATCACGTTGATTTTGGGCTGCCAGAGTCAGACTTCGCGCCGCCGCTGCGCAATGCATGAGCATGTCGTCTTCGGTTTCTCGTGCGGTCACAACGTGTTCCTCTTGTTCATGGTTGCGCCCGCTGCACCCAGCCCAGGCAACGCCGCTCAAACCTGCGGCCGAATCCGCACGATGACATCGATACTTTCCGCCATCATGCCAACCGGCAGCGTCGGCATACCGGCCACCTGCAAGGCATCGGCAGGAATGTCGGTCAACTCGCCGCTGACCAGGTTGTAAAAATGATGATGCGGCGCGGTGTTGGGGTCATAAAAAATCTTGCTCGGGTCGACGATCACCTCACGCACCAAGCCCTTCTGCAAGAACAGCCGCAAAGTGTTGTAAACCGTGGCCTTGGAAGTCTCGCTGTGATGCGCGTTCACCGTGGTCATGATTTGATCGGCCGATTGATGCTCGCAACGCGAAAACAACGCGTTGGCGATTTCGATTCGCTGATGAGTGGGGGCGATACCGTGCGAACGCAGGCGTTCAGACAGGACGGCGCGGGGGATAAGAGTTGAGGTCTGGGCAGCCATTGAATACAGAATGTGTCAATGAGATGACGGGCATTGTAGGGGGGAGGATAGGCGGCGTCTAATCAGGTTTCCTCTTCAAATATTGCGCTTGCCAGAGTGTCGAAAACACAGTCACCCTGCCGAATGCCGGGATTCGCCCAGTAAGTCAAATCAATACACAGCGTTACGGATGCCGGCTTTTTCCAGCATGAAGGTGACAATCAATAGTTTCAGGTCTTCAATGCATTGCTATCAGGGCGGATAACTTACGTCGAGCCGCTGCAGCTAAGTGTTGGACCAAACCAGCTCGATTCGCGCGAGATAGGGCCACAATACCCACCGTTTTGCCGACGCAAAAAATCATTTGCGATCCCAAAGTTAAGTCGACCAGATGTCGGAATTTTTTACAAATTCCCGTTTAAAAACTGATGTAGTAAAAAAAACGTCATTTATTCAATGCCATACGTATGTGGCATGAAATATGCTTATGTTTCGCTCGTCGGGTTCTGCTGTTTTGTATTGAGAGACGGCAATAAATCCGCGGTTTTTTAAACCTGAATTCCTGCCACTCATTTTTTTGGAGCACGAACATGAAAACTATTGCCTCTCTTTCTTCTTTTGCTTTGCTTGCACTGTCCAGCATGTCTGCTTTTGCCAGAGATTGCTATGACGGAAATGGCAACGTAATTTCCTGTACTTCCAGCACTGTTCCCGAACCCGGCGCATTGGCACTTCTGGCCATCGGTGCTGGTGCGGCTGCTATCGTTTGGGCGCGTGGCCGTAACAAGAAATAATCACGGCTACGCTGAAGAAAAACGCCTCAGGCTGCGAAAGCAGCCTGAGGCGTTTTTGCGTTTACCGATGAGCTTTGTTTGCTGGGTTCGTATCAGTTGATTTATCAATCAATGTCCGACCATATCTCATTTTTTAGATATGGAAGATGGGTGCTACTTCCGTTCATAAGTGTAAATATGCCGCTTGTCGCCCCGGCAGGGCAGTAGGTAAAAGATTCGTCTAATGTTGGCTTATGACAATCTTGGAATTCATGCGCACCCCACCAAGCATCCCCGCTAGCCGAGGTGATGGGTTCACGCTGATCGAACTGCTGGTCACCCTCAGCATTGCGGCGATCATGCTGACAGTGGCGATTCCCAGCTTCAGGGATTTTCTTCTCAACAGTCGTCTTTCCGCCCAGACAAATGAGTTTGTGTTGGCTCTGGTCGTGGCAAAAAGCGAGGCGGTTAAACGTGGCACATTGGTTACAGTTTGCAGCCGTTCCAGCGATACGGCCTGCGCGGGAAACACGACATGGGAAACTGGTTGGCTGGTTTTTGTCGATGGGGGGGTTGCCGGCACAGTCGATGGCGCTGATGTCGTTTTGCAAGTGGGTTCGCCACTTACTGGCGGGAATACCTTAAGTTCTGCCCTGCAACGTGTGACATTTCAGAACACCGGATTTAGTTCGGGTTTCATGGGCACCTTCAGGTTTTGCGATACCCGGGGTGTGGTTGAGGCGCGTGGTGTTGTTGTCTCTGCTCAGGGCAGAGTGAGACGCACAACGGATGGAAACGGCGACTCGATTGAAGATGTCGATGGAACAGCGGCAACCAATTTGACCTGCCCATGAAGCGTAAAAACATGCAACTTCAGTTGGCTCGGCAGCGCGGTTTCACGCTGCTCGAAATCCTGGTCGCCATTGTCGTGCTGTCCATCGGCTTGCTCGGACTGGCCGGCTTGCAGGTAGTCAGCCTTAACAACAACCAGATCGCGTATTACCGTGCCATCGCTTCGCAGCAGACCTACGACATGGCGGATCGGATTCGCGCTAACTTGGTTGGGGTGCGTGCCGGCAATTACAGCAACTTGGCTGCAGGCCTGCCGGCTGGCAATCCGGATTGCATCTCAGCTAATTGCACTGCTGCAAACATGGCCATTTCAGACCATCGTCAGTGGAATACGTTGAACGCAGGATTACTGCCCGCAGGCGACGGAACTGTAGTTTGCGAGGATGGCGACCCAGGCGCAGGCTGCACTGCAGCTACAGGAAACTGGGTAATCAATATCACCGTTTCGTGGACAGAGAAAAATGCAGCCGGCAACGTTACCCA
>JBBQQT010000112.1:0-12332 GCA_038215555.1 Burkholderiales bacterium
GACGCCGCCTGCCCTTGACCCGGCTACGGGGCTTGCAAACCACCGGCAATAAACGTGCCAAGCACGCCATGGCAAGTAACTGATAACACATTGGTTTTTATGGTCACGATTGATGATGACGATTTACCCTAATACATCGCCGAACTTGACCAAAAATGGCTTACTTTCCATCGTGATTGGTGACCGTGCTCAGTAGTCGTAGTTGAGGCGTTCCCGGAACAGAGCGACCATGCGGGCCTGGGTTTTCTTCTCGATCTGGCCGACGCTGGTCATGGGGCATCCCGAAGGTGACAAAACCATCTTGTCATTCGTCGTTCAGGGCGAGATCGATTTGCGGCCCAACAGATGGCCATGCGCCCGCAGCGACGCGCTGTTCAAACCAACGGTGCATCGCGGCATCGTCAACCGCGTATTCACTATGCGCCGATTTCCATACCAAAGCCGGCATGCCTTGGCGCAGGGACACCAAGGCGTTTTGTGCTTTTTAAGCGCTGGACCGACGCGCCTGATTTTTCCTGATAAAAACCGCAGTGCATCGCCATCGTAGGGACAAAGCGCTGGCCTTGTTCGAGTAATCGCCAAAGTACGGCCTGATCCAACGGTTTGAGCCCCAGATAAGCCAACTCCATTTGCGCCTCGTCATCGGCCAGTCTTTGCCTGGCGGCCATCTGCACGGCCGGCTCAAAGCGGATACTCAGCCCCGACAAGGGGCTCAAGGCATTTCCCAGCACCTCCATGAAAAACTGCGGGCGGCTGCCCAACCCCTGAAATGCGTCAAACAGGATTGCGTGAGCACGGTCAAAGACCATTGGCTCAGTTGGACTTTCCGAGGGAGGACCAGGATTGTGCCGGCGCGTCTATTGGAGCGATTATTTTTTGGCGCTGTGCCGTGAGTGTGCCGCGAGCCACAAACAAAAACGGCTTCCTGCCTGGGAAGCCGCATAGATACTGGAGGCGCGTGCCGGAGTCGAACCGACCTACACGGATTTGCAATCCGGTGCATAACCGCTTTGCTAACGCGCCGCGATGAAGTTGTGTTTCTAAATCGCTGATCTGAAACGAAAAGGGGAAAGCTGTTCAGCTTTCCCCGGTAATGCTGGAGCGGGAAACGAGACTCGAACTCGCGACATCTACCTTGGCAAGGTAGTGCTCTACCAACTGAGCTATTCCCGCATCGAAGTGGAGGCGCATTATAAAGCTGGAAGCCAGCCTGTCAACCCGCAGACTCGTTTTTTAGTGTCTTCCAGGCCATGTGCAGGTAATGCAGCATCGACCACAGCGTCAGGAAAGCAGCCAGGTAAAGCAACCAGCGGCCAATGATCGGGGTGAACGGTTGGCCGAAGAGGGGATCGTGATAGAGCAGCAACAGGATGGCGACCATCTGTGCAGTGGTCTTCAGTTTGCCGATCATCGATACCGCGACCTTGCCGGCCGCACCGACTTTGGCCATCCATTCGCGCAGTGCGCTGATCGCGATTTCGCGGCCGATGATGATCAGCGCGACATCGACGCCAGCGCGGTCGAGATCGACCAGCACGATCAATGCAGCGGCAACCATCAGTTTGTCGGCGACCGGATCGAGGAAGGCACCGAATGCCGACATCTGGTTCAGGCGGCGGGCGAGCCAGCCGTCGAGCCAATCGGTAATTGCGGCGAAAGCGAAGATCAGCGTGGCGGTGAGATTGATGGCGTGCTTGGGAACCCAGCCATCGGGCAGGTAGAACACCACCACGAACAGCGGAATCAACAGAATGCGCAGCCAGGTCAGGCTGTTCGGCAAGTTGAACGGCATCAATGCAATTCTCGGTAAATTCGTTCCGCCAGTTCGTGGCTGATGCCTTCGACCTGGGCCAGTTCTTCCACTCCGGCATCCACCACACCTCGCAGGCCGCCGAAGGTTTGCAGCAACTTCTGACGCCGTTTTGCGCCGACGCCGGCGATATCTTGCAGGCTGGACTGGGTGCGCGTCTTGCCGCGCTTGGCCCGGTGTCCGGTGATCGCGAACCGGTGCGCTTCGTCGCGCACCTGCTGAATCAGATGCAGTGCCGGGTGATCCGACGCCAGCCGCAACGGCTCGACTTCACCCGGAAAAAACAATTGTTCCATGCCCGGTTTGCGTTCTACACCCTTTGCTACCCCGACCATCGGCAGGTTGCCCAGCCCGAGTTCGGTCAACACATCCACCGCCATGTGCAACTGCCCTTTGCCGCCGTCGATCAGCAGCAGGTCAGGCAACTTGCCTTCACCGGCGGCGATCTTGCCGTAGCGGCGCTCAAGCGCGTTGCGCATCGCGGCGTAGTCGTCACCCGGTGTAATGCCGGTGACATTGTAGCGGCGATATTCGGATGACTGCATCGCGCCCTGGTCGAAAACTACGCACGAAACGACCGTCGCTTCGCCCATCGTGTGACTGACGTCGAAACATTCGATGCGATTGATGCCTTCCTCGCCCATCACCTCGTTCAGCGCGACCAGCCGATTGGCCTGGTTCTCGCGCAAGCCCTCGCGTGTGGCCAGGGCGAGCTCGGCGTTCTTGCGTGCCATTTCCAGCCAGATGCGGCGCTCTTCCTGTGGATGAGTGACGATGTTGATGCGCCGTCCCGCCTGTTCTGACAGCCAGTCGGCCAGGCCTTCGACCTCGCATTCCAGCACCAGCGTAGTCGGGATTGGCCGGCTGACATAGTGCTGGCCGGCAAAGGCTTCCAGCACGGCGGGTAGATCGGCGTCTTCGACGTGGGTCGGAAAGAACGAACGTCCGCCCAGGCTGCGGCCGCCGCGCACCATGCTGAGGTAGACGCAGGCAACACCACCCCGGATCACACCGGCGATGATGTCGGCGTCCTGGTTCGAGCGGCTTTCGACGAACTGGCGTGCGCGCACCGCCGACAGCGCCTGGATCTGGTCGCGCAACACGGCGGCCTGTTCGTAAAGCATTGCGGCGGCGGTGGCTTGCATACGTGCGGAAATCTCGCCGATCACCTCGTTGTCCTTGCCGTTGAGGAACATCTCCGCCAGCGCCGCATCGCGCGCGTAATCGGCATCGCTGACCTGACCGACGCAGGGCGCGCTGCAACGCCGAATCTGGAACAGCAGACACGGCCGCGAGCGGTTGCTGAACACGCTGTCCTCGCAGGTGCGCAAGCGGAACACCTTTTGCAGAATCTGGATGCTTTCGCGCACCGCCAGCGAGTTCGGAAACGGGCCGAAGGTGCGATGTTTCTTGTCCGGCGTGCCGCGAAAGAAGGCCAGGCGCGGGTAGGCATGGCCGGTGAGTTGCAGATACGGGTAGGACTTGTCATCCCGAAAAAGGATGTTGTATTTCGGCGCCAGCCCCTTGATCAGGTTGTTTTCCAGCAGCAGCGCTTCCGCTTCGGTACGCGTGACGGTGGTCTGAATCTCCTGAATACGCGCCACCATGTGGGCAATGCGCGGGCTGAGATCGGTCTTCTGGAAGTAGCTGGAAACCCGCTTCTTCAGGTCGCGCGCCTTGCCGACGTACAACACCGCGTCGGCTTCGCCGAGCATGCGGTACACCCCCGGCAGGTTGGGCAGTCCGGCCAGGAAGGTTTTGTGATCGAAGCGGGCGGGTTCAGCGGTGCTCACAGTGAGTGATTCAGTCTTCCTCGTCGAGCAACTGGCCGGCAATCGCCCAGTTCTCGTCCGGCAGTTCCTCGAACGCGATGTAGGTATAGCGCTTCGGTTTCAGCGCGTGGCGTTCCAGCGTGTCGGTGATTTCCTCGGCGATCTTTTTCTTCTGGTCGCGGCTCAAGGTGCCGGCAAGTTTGATGGTGACGACGGGCATGGCTAACTCCTTTGGACCGAAGCAATTTGGGCGAACACGGCGCGAAACATCTCCGGCGTCAGGCGTCGCGTCTGGGTGTTGTAGCGGCTGCAATGATAAGAGTCGTACAAACGGCGCTCGCCCGGCAGCGCGTGCGATGCAGCATGCGCAAAGACATGGCCGGATGCTTTCAGGCCGAGCGCCATCAGCACCGCTTTATGCGCAATCAGGCCGAGGGCGAGGATGGCGGTGCCCGCCGGCAAGGCCGCCAGTTCCTGCTTCAGATATTCGTTGCAGCGTTTGATCTCGCCAGTCTCCGGCTTGTTCTCCGGCGGCACGCATTTGACCGCGTTGGTGATGCGGCAACCAGCCAATTGCAGGCCGTCATCCACCGCCACGGAAACCGGCCGGCTGGCATAGCCGAAGGCGTACAAGGTTTCATACAACAGGATGCCGGCATGGTCGCCGGTGAACGGGCGACCGGTCTGGTTGGCGCCATGAAAACCAGGCGCCAGGCCGACGATCAGCAGACCAGGAGCGTCACCGAGTTGCAGATCACCGAAAGCTGGCACCGGCTTGCAGTAATAACCGGGATATTTCAGCCGGCCGGCTTCAAGAAACGTCGCCAGACGCGGGCATGCGCGGCAATCGGTGCTGAAATCCATGCTCAATGCAACTGCGCCGGCGGCGCATCCTGCATCTCTTCCGGCAATTCGGCGTGCACGTTTTCAGCTTCCGGGCTGGGAAACAGCGGCGCACCGCAATCGTCGCAATATTCCATCGGCATGCGCGTGTTGAGGATGCGCACCTCGCCGATACCGGTACTTTTCAGCAGCGCTTCGATCTCCGCGCCGAGGTCGGCGTTTTCGTCGTCATCCCCGAGCAACGGCCAAGTGACGCCATGCACGACATCGTCGGAACCGGCACGCAGGAAACTGATGCGCCATTCTTCCAGGCCCTGTTCGTAATACGGCGCGGCCACCGCGCGGATGCCGCCGGCAGGCAGATTGAACAGGGCTTGCAAATAGGCGACAGCGGCTTTCAGCGCGAACGGTCGGGTTTCCATATCAGCCTGACGCCAGGCGGAGAAATAGGCGTCCGGGGTCAGCACTTCATAGCTGCAACCGGTCAGCAAGCTCTGAAAAATCGGCCCACCCTGCTGCTGCCAGTTCACCAACGCGGCGGCGCGACCACCCTCGACCTCGTTCCAGCGGAACAGCGGCCGCCCGTTTGGCACCTGCACAACAGCAATCAGATAACGCACATCGGAGACGAACATCTGGCTTTCCGGCAGCGTTGTCGCTGCCACGTTCAAATCCTGGCCGGCGGCGGCGGCGCTCCACAGCACATCGGCAAACGCCCAGGTATCGGCATAGCCCTGCGGCAACTGGTCGGGGCTGAACAGGTAATCGGCGAAAGTCACCTTTGCATCGGCAGCGAGGATGTGCGCTGAAAGCTGCACACGCAGCGTATCGAGCAACGCTTTCGGCAGGTTGCGCGTCGGAATCGCATAGCGCGACCAGGCCAGCACCGGAATCGCAATCAACAGGCTCGATTGCTGATCGCCCTGCTTCACCTCGCAGGCCGCTTCAACTTGATCGGCGAGTTCGTCATAAGCGCGTGGACTGGTCTCGCGCAGCCGATCCAGCGCCTGGTTCAGCGCATCCTCGTCGGCAGCCTTGAGCTGTTTTTCGATCAGCGTGCGCATTTCCGCTTCCAGCCAGACATCTTCCAGACGGCTGCCGGAATCGGCCAGACCTTGCGCCAACCAGGCGAGACGCTCGGCATCGCGGGTAAGACGGTGGCGACCATAAAGGCGACGGCGTTTCATGTGAAATCCTTGAAAAAATTAACGCGGGCCAAGTTCGGCCTGCAACGTGACATGGCGAATGCCGTGATGTTTGTCGAGATGCGCGCGGCTGACATGCAGAATGCGATCCCAATCCTCGAAGCTGTCGAGTTCGAGATGCGCCGAGAGCGCGACCTGACCGGAAGACAGCGTCCAGATGTGCAGGTCATGCACGCGCCGCACGCCGGGAATGTCGTCCAGATCAAGCAACACGTTTTCCAGGTTGACTTGCGCTGGCACGCCTTCCATCAAGATGTGGATGCTTTCCGCCAGCAAGCGCCAGGCGGAAACCAGGATCAAGCCGGAGACCAGCAACGACAGGATCGGATCGATCGGCATATAGCCGGTGGCCCAGATCACCGCGCCGGCAATCAACGCCGCCAGCGAACCGAGCAGGTCGCCCAGCACATGCAGGAAGGCGGCGCGGGTATTCAAGCCATCGCCAGCGTGCTGCAGCATCCAGGCCACCACCAGATTGACCAGCAGGCCGATGAACGCGACCAGCATCACCGTGCCGCCCATCACCGGCTGCGGGTTACCTAGCCGCTCGATGGCCTCGATCACGATAAACACGATCAGGCCGAACATCAACAGGCTGTTGAACAACGCGGCGAGAATTTCCAGCCGCACCAGCCCGTAAGTGAATTTGTTCGACGGCGGCTTGCGTGCCAGCCAGGCCGCGAGCGCAGCCAGGCCAAGGGCGGTGGAATCGGTGACCATGTGGCCGGCATCCGACAACAACGCCAGCGAACCCGACCAGAAGCCGGCGATCACTTCGATTACCGCGAAGCCGAGGGTAAAGAACAGCGCCTTGAACAACACATCGCCGCCGTGCTCATGCCCAACATGATGCTCTACCTGTGTGGTATTTCGGTCGAGCGAAACCCGTTCGGCGGCGTCGTGGTGATGCGGATGTGCGCTCATCCGCCGATCATCCGCTCAGGCCGCAGGTGTTGGTTGGATCGGCCAGCGCCAGTTCGGCGTCGACCTGGCCGACGCCGCCGAGGTGATGCAGCGCATCGGCATAACGCTGGCTTTCCTTCAACGCGATGCGCGACGGCGGATGCGGCCGACCATGCATACGGGCGAGCCGGATCAGCGACATCGGCGGCAGCGGCCATTTCAATTTCGCCAGCAATTCATCGGCCAGTTCCGGCCGGTTGCACACCAGCACCATATCGCAGCCAGCCTGTAATGCCGCCACCGCGCGCTGGCGGATATCGCCCGCCACGCTGGCGCCTTCCATGACCAGATCGTCACTGAAGATGACGCCTTCGAAGCCGAGTTTGCCGCGCAGGATCTCAGTCAGCCATTGATGCGAAAAGCCGGCCGGCTGCGCGTCGACGCGCGGATAAATCACATGTGCCGGCATCACCCCGGCCAGCCCCATATCGACCATTTGGCGAAACGGCAGCAGATCGGCGAATTCGATGTCGGTCAGGCTGCGCTCATCGACCGGAATCGCCAGATGCGAATCCGCCGAGACATAGCCATGGCCGGGGAAATGCTTGCCCACCGCGCTCATCCCCGCCTCTTGCTGGCCGAGTACCAGCGCGTGGGCGAGATCGGTGACCGCTTGCGGGTTGCGATGAAAGGCGCGATCGCCAATCACGCCGCTGTTGCCGTAATCGAGATCGAGCACCGGCGCAAAGCTGAAGTCGACACCCACCGCACGCAGCTCGGCGCCGATGATGTAACCGGCATCGCGCGCCAGACGCCGCGCCTGTTGCGGATGGCTATCCCAGACCTGGCCGATGGCGCGCATCGGCGGAATCGCGGTAAAGCCGGTTCGGAAACGCTGCACGCGGCCGCCCTCGTGATCAACGCCGATCAGCAGATGCGGGCTGCGCAGGGCGTGAATCTCCTGGCACAACGCGGCAAGCTGCTGCGGGTTTTCATAATTGCGCTGGAACAGGATGACGCCGCCGAGATTCGGGTGAAGCAAGCGGGCGCGCTCGCCATCGGTCAGGCTGAAACCAGCGACATCGGCCATGACCGGGCCGAGCGGAAGGTGAAGGATGGTATTCATGCGTGCTCCGCTACGACAAATGCGACGACATATTCCCGCTCGTCCGACAGACTCAGGTGAATCGAATGGATGCCGCGCGCTTCAAGCCACGCGCTCAGTTCCGGCGAATAGACCAGGCCGGGCTTGCCGTGCGTGTCATGCACCACGCTGATGGCACTGAACGATACTGGTACGCGCATGCCAGTGCCGACTGCTTTTGAAAAGGCCTCCTTGGCGGCGAAGCGTTTGGCGAGAAAGCGTTCCTTGTGATTCGCCACCGCGTAATCGCCCCATTCTTCCGCCGCCAGGATGCGATGCGCCAGTTTGCCGTCATACCGGGCATGCAGTTCATGCATGCGTTTCACCGCCACGATATCAGTGCCGATGCCATAGATCATGTCGCCACGCTTCCGCGCGTCCGCGCCAGTTTTGCCAAGCTGTAGTGGGTAAAAGCCAAACCCATGTAGACCGGCGCGAAAAAGTTCAGCAACGGCACGAAATGCAGTAGGCCAAGCAGCGCCGCCAGCAGATACCGCGGCCAATCGCCGTCACGCCGCAATTGCCTGAGTTCGGCCGACGACGCATGTTCCGACAAGGCATCGTAGAGGAACATGCGTTGGTTCAACCAGGCATTCAGCAACACCGAAATCGCCATCCCGAACGGACCCAGCAACCAGAATGGCAAGGTAATCAGCCAAAGCACCAAGTACATGCTCAACGCATACAAGCCGTTGCCCAGACTGCCGGCGAAACTGCCGCCTTGCTGACGTTGCAGGGTCGGGTAATGCTTCTGCGCCACAATGCCGACCAACATCGGCATGAATACCAGCGAGGTGATCAGCAACGCAGTGATGTAGATCATCGGCAACAGCAGCAGCGTCAGCAACATGAAACCGGCAAACCCCATCAGCCAGTCGCGCATGGAAACCCCCAGCCATGAAGGCATCAGCGACTCGGCGACAAAACCTTCCAGCCCGGCCAACCAAACGCCGCCAAACCACCAGGCCAAACCGCCCCAAAGGGCGAGCGCGCCGAGCATCGGCAAGAACATCACCGACAGCACGCGCGGCAGCAGCAGATCGGCGGCGGCGCGACGAAGAATCTCGAAAATGAAAGCCATTCAGGATGGGATGTAATAGATCAATACGGAGGTCAATACGGAGATCAATACGGAGATCAATACGGGGCGTCAACGGTGTAATGCTAAGCGTCCGGCTGCGGCTTATAAAGGTGAAAATCAAAACTGAAAATCCATCGCCGGCAGGGCCGCACACGCGTTCAGGCGTTTACTTCAGTCAGTCACCTCAGTACGTCGGCCTGCATCGCCATCCGCACCAGTTCCGGCACGCTGCGAGCCTGCATTTTTTCCATCATGCGCGCCTTGAAGACTTCGACAGTGCGCGGGCTGATGCCGAGGTCTTCGGCAATTTCCCGATTCGGCTTGCCGGCGACAACCAGTTGCATGACCTGGTTTTCACGCTCCGACAATCGTTCGATCCGGGTCGCGATCTCGGCGACCTGGCTGTGTGTGGCGTGTTCGCGCGTGTCGCGCTCGATCGCCTCCGCCACCGCTTTCAGCAAATCGGCTTCCTCGTAGGGTTTTTCCAGGAAATCGACGGCGCCACTTTTGAGTGCGACGCGCGCATGCGCAAGGTCGCCGTGACCGGTGAGGAAAACAATCGGCAGGCTGCTACCGCGTTGCAGCAAAGCCTGTTGCAACGCCAGGCCATCCATGCCGCCCATGCGCAGATCGAGCAGCAAGCAACCGCGCCAATCTGGCCGCCAGGCTTCCAGACAGGCTTCGGCGCTGGCAAAAGGACGCGTCCGGTAGCCGCGGAAATTGAGCAGCAACGCGAGCGAATCGCGCACGGCTTCATCATCATCAACCAGGGTGACGATCGGTTCGGTCATGTTTTGGGGCCTGAAATCGGCAAGGTGAAACAGAAACGGGTCGGCTGGCTGCCGACCAGCCAGAGTTCGCCGCCGTGCGCCTGCACCAGCGTGCGGCTGATCGCCAGGCCAAGTCCCATGCCTTCCGCTTTGCTGGTGGCAAACGACTCGAACAGGCGGCCCTCCATTTCGCTGCTGATGCCGGCGCCATTGTCGGTGACGCAGACCTTGATCATGTCACCTTCGACGCGCTTTGCGCTGATCTCGATTTCGCGCGGCTCGGGGCTGCTGACGTGCGCTTCGATCGCGTTGGAAAGCAGGTTGTGCAGCACGGTGCCCATTTGCACGCGGTCGGCCATGACGCTGGGCAGGCTTTCGTCGAGCGCCAGCTTGAACTGGATGCCCTGGCGTTCGCCGCGGCGTTTGACATAGGACAGGCTTTCATTGATCAACTCGGTCAGCGTGAAGTTTTCGCTGCGCAAGCCACCGCCACGAAAAAACTCGCGCAAGCGGCGCATCACCTGGCCAGCGCGATTGGCTTCGCGGTCGATCTTCTCCAACGTTTCGGCCAGCAACGCGCCATGCCGCGCCGGATCATCCAGCATCGACCGACTGGCGCGGGCATAGTTGGCGACAGCAGAAAGCGGCTGATTGAGTTCGTGCGCGATGGCCTGCGCCATTTCTCCTGCCGAAGCCAGGCGCATCGCCTGGTTCAGCTCCGCCTCCCGCTGGTGCAATCGCTCTTCGGTAGCGCGGCGTGCGGTCACGGTCATGCCGAGAAACAGCATGGTCACCGCCAGACCGAGCATCAGCATCTGGAATTCGACCACCGTGATGGCATGCGATCCCTGCCAACCCAGAATCATGTTGATGCCGACATGGCTCGCCGCCAGCGCGATGGTCGCGCCTTGGATGCCATGCCGCATGGCGATCCAGATCATCGGCAGGAACAGCAGATAGAAAAACTTGAATTCATCGGTGTACTTGAAGCCGAAGATGATCCACAGCGCGACGGCGATGGCGATGCCTTGCAGCAGAATCTCGCGGGTCAGATTCCAGCCCCCTGTCCAACCGGAACGCGCACGCGACCAGTCCCAAATCGGCCAGTTGCGCCAACCGCGCCAATCGACCTTCGCATGCACCAGCACCAGTGGCATGATGATCAAGATGCGAATCAGCGCGCCGACCCAGAAATTGACCAGATCCGCCATCCAGGCCCAGGCATCGGGCGCCGCTTCCGGGCTGCGCGAGAAGACATGCACACTGGCATCGAGCCAGGCCGCCGCCACCGCCACCATCAACAGCAGCGTCAAATCGCGCTGCGAACCAAGGTGCGGGTCGATCCGCCAGACCTTGAGCAACAACCCAGCCAGGCCCCACAGCCCGAGCATCAACAGACCCGCCGCCCACAATGCCGGCAGCCAGTCCTGCGGCACGCCATAGATCGGCATGTTGGCCAGAAAGGTAACGCCAATCAGCAGCGGCGCGTAATGCAAGCCATACAGCAACAGGAAGGCCAGGGTCAGTCCCGGCAGCGGCGTCCACGGCGCCAGCGCCAGCGGCAACACGGTTTGCGGATTGCTCAGCACATCCAGCACCAGGCTGGCGAGGCCAAAAGCGAGCAAAACCCGCCAGGAAATGTTCAGCTTGATCGCGTGCAAGATAAGGTCAAAACAATCAGCGGAGAGTCAACACGCGGTCAGGCAACGTGCATCGAACGGAATGAGCCAAGCCCGATGAAGCAAGCCCGATGAGGTAGGCCCAATGAGGTAAGCCCAATGTACCAAGCCCTGTCCAGCAGGCTCAGGCGAAGGAAGAAAAACCGCTGTACATATCGGCCGATTTATCCATCGACACCCCGAGCGAGTCCTTGCCGGTAAAGGTGAAATTGATGTGCGAGGGGTCGATGGTGGCGGTCACGGTATCGTTCTGGCGGAGGTTGAACAACACGGTCGCGGTCAATTCCTTCTGGTCGTAATACACCGCATGCGGCTGTGCCGGCAACGTCACTTCGGTGTCCTTCAACTGCATATCCAGGTTGTACCCGTCGCCACGACCGGAACCGGTGGCGCGCGCAATGCTCCAGTTGAAAATATTCTCCACCGAGGCCGCATCCATCGGTTTGCTGAACTGGAACACCATGGAAAACGTGAGCTGTGCATTCGCCGTGTTCAGATAGGCGTTCAAGCCGGCCAACTGCGTGCCCGGCCCCCGCGTCGAGGTAAAAAAAGCGTACATCGGACTGACGTAAGTCGCCGTCATCTTCGGTTGCGATTTCTCGAAAATGTACTGGCTGAGCTGAGCGGCCAGCGCCTCGTCGTTGGTCGCCATGGTTTGCGCGATATCGAGCGCCTGCAAAGGCTCGCCGCTATCCACCAGGGCAAAGCCTTTTTCCGCATAGGCTTCCCAATAATCGCCCTTGATCGCGATTGCCGCATCGAAGGCTTCAATCGCAAAATCGAAACGTTCCTGCCTGGCATTGACCAGGCCCAAGCCGAAATTGCCAAACGGTTCGGTCGGCGACAACTGACGCACCAGTTCGAATTGCGCCTTGGCTTCATCGAGTCGGCCGGTAGCCAGATAACCCTGACCGAGTGAATAGCGATTAGCCGCGGTGGGGTTCTTGGTCACTGCCTGTTCATAGGACGCCATCGCGTCCTCGAAACGCTGTTCGGTGGTGTAGATATTGCCCAGCAACGCATGCAGGTCATCGCGCGTCGGATCAATCTTCAACGCCGCCTGATAAGACTCGATCGCAGCTTGTTTGTTGCCCTGGCCGAGTAACGTCCGCGCCTTGAAGTCAT
>JBBQQT010000113.1:0-12224 GCA_038215555.1 Burkholderiales bacterium
CGTCTCCACCCGGCCGCTTTCGGTATCCACCACAAAACCGCCATGCACGCGGTTGCCCCCGGCGGCAGTCTCACCGCCGATCTGGCGATCGGTGATCAGATCGATGGCGATGTGCTGACTCAGCAGAGTGACATTCTGCCGACCGCGAATCCGCTCCAGCAACGTATCCTGCACCGCGCGGCCGGTCGCATCGCGGGCATGCAGAATGCGTCGTCGCGAATGGCCTCCTTCGCGGGTGAGATGGTATTCACCGCCTTCCAGATCGAATGGCACACCCTGCTCGACCAGCCAATGCAGCGCCGCCGGCGCCGCTTCGACAACCTGCCGCACCACGTCTTCATGGCACAGCCCCGCCCCGGCCAGCAGAGTATCGCGGACATGATCCTCGAAGCTGTCGTCACTCCCGGTGACCGCCGCGATGCCGCCTTGCGCCCAGTAGCTGGAACTGTCGACCGGCAGTTTCTTGGTGACCAGCAACACTTTCATGCTGGCCGGTAGCGAAAGCGCCAGCGTGGCGGCAGCCAGGCCGGAACCGATGATCAGGACGTCGTAGCGTTGCATAAGAGAAAACCATGGAGAGCGATTTCGGCAACAAGCCACCTGGCCTTTGCCTCGGAATAGGGCGGTTATACTCGCCCGCTGAATAAATCATAAGGTATGCCAAGGCGATCTATGCGGGCCAATGAATTCCCCCGTCTTGCGGGCTGTCGGCGCAACTCCTCGCCGCCACATTTAACACGCGAACAACCATGAGCGACCGAGACATTGATCTCCAGTTGGTCGAGCGGGTGCGCCAAGGCGACCAGCGGGCCTTCGGGATTCTGGTCGAAAAATATCAGCGCAAGCTGATGCGTTTGTTGTCACGCATGGTGCGCGACCAGCACGAAGTCGAGGACATCGCGCAGGAAGCGTTCATCAAAGCGTATCGCGCGCTGCCGCAATTTCGCGGCGACGCGGCGTTCTACACCTGGCTTTACCGGATCGCCGTCAACACCGCGAAAAACTACCTGTCCTCGCGCAAACGCTCGATGCCGACCGTCTCCGATCAGGCCATGAATGACGACGACGAGCCGGATGAAAGACTGGTCGCACAAGACATCAGCACACCGGAAACGGAACTCTTGTCGAAACAAGTTGCCATAGCCGTCAATCAAGCGGTTGACGCGCTGCCGCAGGAGTTGCGCCAAGCCATCACCTTGCGTGAAATTGAAGGTATGAGTTACGAAGAAATTGCCGACACCATGGCATGCCCCATCGGCACTGTCCGCTCCCGAATCTTCCGGGCGCGTGAAGCGATCGCAACTAAATTGCGGCCAATTCTGGGCACGCCGGAAGATAAAAGGTGGTAACGATGAGATCACAGGAAATGACCGAACAGACGATGCAAACCCTTGACGCCATAGCGACTGACCTGCCGCCGGCAGACAGTCGCTTCGAAAATCTTTCAGCCCTTATCGACGGCGAGCTTGCCGATGACATGGCTGGCTTGGGCATCAGACAACTCAGTCAGAACGAGGCTCAACTTGCCCGCCATCATGAATACATCGCCATTGGTGACGCGATGCGCGGCCTGAATGTGCAGCATCCCGACTTCACCCAGCGAGTCATGGCTGCGCTGGAAAAGGAACCGGTCGTACTGGCCCCGGTCGCCAAGAAAAGCGAACGCCGTCCCACGCTCTGGCTGGCCGCCGCCACCGCCGCCGCGATTACCTGGGGCATCTGGCAAAGCAACCCGCGCGATGAAATCAACCCGCAACTTGCCGCTGCGCAACAGCCAGCACAACTCCCAGCAAATCAATCCCTTGAAGCAATGCCTTACCTGGCGGCGCATCAGGATTTTGCCCAGGCGGTGATTTCGACGCAGGAAATGCGCTTCACCAAAGCCTCGTTGGAGATTCGCCAATGAACCACCGGGCAGCGGTATTGCCTGTCGCTCTGCTGGCCAGCATGCTGGCGCTGAACCTGGTGCCGGCGCATGCCGCCGAGGCCATGGCCACGAATGATGCCGCCGTCTGGTTGCAACGCATGTCGGATGCCGCGCGCAAGGTCAGCTATGAAGGCGTGTTTGTCATGCAACACGGCGCTGGTATGCAGACCCTGTCGATTGTCAATCGTCCGGTCGGCTCCACCAAGGAAAGCCGGCTGGCCGCAATGGATGGCATCGAGCGGGAAATCCGATGCAGCCAGACCGGCTCCATCAGCCGAGTCATGGAAGGCGGCCAGGTGCGGCTGGAAAAGCGGCTCAACAGTCGTTATTTCCCCGACTTGCTGCCGCCCGATGCCGCCGCGCTGGCAAACTGGTACGGCGTCAAACTGGGCGAGCGCGCGCGCGTTGCCGGACTCGAATGCCGGCAGATCGAGATTGTGCCGAAGGACGCTTATCGCTGGGGTTACGTGCTGTGTGCAGACAAGGATAGCGGCCTGCCACTGAAGGCGATGATGATCAACGAAACCGGCCAGCCGCTGATGCAGTATGCCTTTGCCGAGATCCGCATCGGCGGTCATCCCCGCATCGACAATGGCAAAGACAACAAGGCGCGTCAATCGGAATGGTCGATGCCGGCTTCGCACGCCACCACCCGCCCGATCAGCCTGGAGACGGTGAATGTGACAAACCTGCCACCGGGTTTCAGCCGGATCAGCGCAGTCAAACGCCGGCTGCCGAACAAGGCGGACGAAGTCGAACACTGGGTATTCAGTGATGGATTGACCCATGTTTCCCTCTTCCTTGAACCCGCTGCGCATCCGATCAAAAGCATTCGCGGCCAAAGCAAGCAAGGCATGATCAACATGGTCAAGCTGCAAGTCGGCCCGATGCAGGCCACCGTCATCGGCGATGCGCCCTGGCCGGCGATCGAAGCGATTGCGATGGGGCTGGAAGCGCAACCGAGCAGCGCCAGAAAGTAAGCGAGGCATTGCGTTGATCGAATCCCCGGTTCAAGTGCGTCGCATCCAAGGCGATACCGCCTGGGTCGTCAGCGCGGCGCCTTCTTCCTGCGGCGCCTGCGCCGGCAAAGGCTGCGGCTCATCGATCTTCGCCCGCTTCTGGCATGCCGATGAAGCCGAATATCCGGTCGCCAACCCAATTGGCGCCAGCGCTGGCGATCACGTCGTCATCGGCCTGCCGGATGGCGTGTTGTTGCATGCCACGCTGGCCAGCTATGGCCTGCCCTTGCTGATGTTGCTCATCGGCGCCGCAGCGGGAAGCTTTTTTTCCGGGGAACCTGGCGCCGTCATCGGCGGTCTTTCCGGCCTGGTTCTGGCAGCGCTCTGGCTCAAACTTTCATCCCGAATGAACGTCTGGCCACATCAAGGTGCAAAAACAGTACCGATGATCCTGCGTCACGGTGCGAATGCCGGTTGTCAAAAACACTGACTGACCTGACTGACTCAAGTTTTCTGCTTTTTGCGAGGTGTGAAATGAACAAATGGCTCGCCCTGTTGGGCTTATCCCTGAGTTTGGTTGCCGGAAGTGCAAGCGCGCAGTTGCCCGATTTCACCGAACTGGTGGAAAAACAATCCCCCGCTGTCGTCAACATCACCACCACCCAGGACAGCAAGCAACGCTCACTTGCCCGAAAAATGCCGGAGCCGGAAGAAATGTTCGACTTCTTCCGCCGCATGATTCCCCCTGAAGGCCGTGGCATGTTGCCGCCCAAGCGTGGCCAGGGTTCCGGTTTCATGATTTCCTCGGACGGCTACATTCTGACCAACACCCATGTCATCGATGGCGTCGATGAAGTGGTCGTCAAACTGCATGACAAACGTGAGTTCCGCGCCAAGGTGATCGGCACCGATCAGCGTACCGATGTTGCCCTGATCAAGATCAATGCAAGCAATCTGCCTGCCGTTCGCATCGGCGACCCGAACAAGCTGCGCGTCGGCGAATGGGTGCTCGCCATTGGCGCGCCGTTCGGCTTTGAGAACTCCGCTACCGCCGGCATCGTCTCGGCCAAGGGGCGCAGCCTGCCGCAAGAAAATTACGTGCCGTTCATCCAGACCGATGTCGCCGTCAATCCGGGCAATTCAGGAGGCCCGCTGTTCAACCTGCGCGGCGATGTGGTGGGCATGAATTCGCAGATCATTTCGCGTTCCGGCGGCTACATGGGCTTGTCATTCGCCATTCCGATCGACGTCGCAATGGACATCGCCGAACAACTAAAATCGCGCGGCAAGGTCAATCGCGGCCGCCTCGGCGTGATGATTCAGGATGTCACCGCCGACCTGGCAGACTCCTTCGGCCTCGATTCACCGCAAGGCGCGTTGGTAGCCGATGTCGAAGCCGGCAGCCCGGCAGACAAGGCCGGCATCAAGATATCCGACATCATCCTCAAATTCGACGGCAAAACGATCAATTCCTCGATCGAACTGCCGCGCCTGGTCGGCGCCACCAAACCGGGAGAGAAAGCCCACCTGACCATCTGGCGTAAAGGCAAGCAACAGGAACTCAGCGTCACGATCGGCGAAATGGCAGATGACAAAGTCGCGGTCAAAGCACCGGAAGCGAAGAAATCAAACCGTGCCGGCCTGGTTGTCAGCGCACTGACACGCGAGCAGAAAAGCGTACTCAAGATCGACAACGGCGTGCTGGTTGAAGAGGTCAACGGACCCGCCGGCCGTGCCGGCATCGAAAACGGCGATGTCATCGTCGCGGTCAACAACCAGGAAGTGAACAGCGTCGAAGAGTTCGACCGCCTGGTCAATGACCCGGCTCGCAAAAGCGCCGCGCTGCTGGTCAAGCGGGGTGAAGACGCGCATTACGTCTCGGTCCGACTGGACAAGTAAATCGCACCGCCGCGAACGCCCGCAGGTTCGGCGTTCGCGGCAAAACCCGGTCAGGCAGACGCCGATCAAATCCGGTCCCGTCGTTGCCGCGCAGGTGAGAAGTCGCTTGAATCGACAAGGATCGAGGTCGCATTCGGCCAATCCGGACTGGGTGCATCGTCCCTTCCTGGCAAAGTACGACGAAAACGCCACTTGGCTGAACGATCTGCAACCTGCCTTTGGCAAAGCCCGCTTCTACTATCAGGATGAGTTGGAACAGTGCTACCGCGAAAACCTGGCGGCGGACCACCCGGAAGACTATGAGTGATAGCGGACCGATGCCCGGCCGCACGTCCGGTGCTGCCATGCCTGGGCCATTTCCGGTATGTTGCGGCTTCCCACCCGCACGAGCGCCCGCATGTCCATCCCGCTGCCAGACAATCTCCAGACGCTGTTCATCAACATTCAGGAACTGATCCAGACGCCGGCGTTCTGGTCACAGATCGGCGTCCTGATTCTGGCCGCAACCGGGGCGATGCTGGTGCATCTCACGCTGGGCCAGAGCATCTTCGCGCGTTCCGAGGAACGACCGGAACAGGCGATGCGGCGGATGGCGCTGAAGACGCTGCAACGCATCCTGTTCCCGATCAGCATGCTGATCGGCGTACTTGCCGGGCACGGTTTGATGGCGCACCTGGAGCGGCCGGTCAACCTGCTCGAACTGGCTGTGCCGTTGCTGACTTCAATGGCGGCGATCCGCTTGGTGGTGTATTTCCTGCGCAAGTCGTTCAAACCCAGTCCGGCGGTGAAAGCCTGGGAAAACCTGATCGCCATGTCGATCTGGATCGTCGTCGCGCTGCACCTGCTCGGCTGGCTGCCCGCCGCGCTGGCGGCACTCGACGCCATGGCGCTGGATATCGGCACCCACCACATTTCGGTGCTGGCGGTCGGCAAGCTGATCCTCTCCGTCGCCCTGCTCTGGATTCTGGCGCTCTGGCTGGCGGCGCTGATCGAGAACCGCATCAGCCAGACCGAGTACGTCAACATCAGCATGCGGGTGGCGCTGGTCAAACTGAGCAAGTTCGTGCTGCTGGTGCTGGCCTTTTTGCTGGCGCTGAACGTGGTCGGTATCGATCTGACCGCGCTGACCGTGTTTGGCGGCGCGCTCGGCGTCGGCCTCGGCTTCGGCCTGCAACGCATCGCCAGCAATTTCATCAGCGGCTTCATCGTGCTGTTCGACCGCTCGATTCGCCCCGGCGATGTCATCACCATCGACAACACTTTCGGCTGGGTGCAGGAACTGCATGCCCGCTATGTGGTAGTGCGCGACCGCGACGGCGTCGAACGACTGATTCCCAACGAGACGCTGATCACCACCGAAGTGATCAACTGGAGCTACAGCGACCGCAACGTGCGCCAGAAAATCCCGGTTTTGATCAGCTACGACAACGACCCGGAACAGGCGATGCAGATTCTGCTCGCCTGCGCGAGTGCAAATGCACGCGTGCTGGCAGATCCCGCCCCTGCCGCCCGCCTGATGAACTTCGGCGACAACGGCATCGAACTCGAATTGCGGGTCTGGATCCAGGACCCGGAAGCCGGTCTCGCCAACGTGCGATCCGACATCAACATCGCGATCTGGCGCGCCTTCAAGCAAGCCGGCATCGTCATCCCATACCCGCAACGCGATCTGCGCATCGTCAGCGGTTTGCCAGCGGGCGTAACGCAAATGGAAGGATGAAGCCTAGATGAAAACCTTTGTCACCCTCGCCCTCCTCGGCTTGCTCGCCACGCCGGTTCACGCGCAACCGTCTTTCGTCAGCATCGGCACCGGCGGCGTCACCGGCGTGTATTACGCCACTGGCGGTTCGGTCTACAACCTGAACACGTTGCGCCACTTCGACGCCTTCAAACGCTTGCACCCAACCTTCGCCGACCTGAATCCACAGGACATGATCAAGGACGGCCTCTCGGCGCCATTGCATGACGGCGCCCGCAAGTATTACCGCGAGCGGGGTTGGCTGCGCTGAAGCCGGCCGGCGACGACGCGTTCGCCCGGCTCGTCGCCGAAGCCGATACCGGCGGTCGCAAACCGGTCGGCCTGACGGCGATTTTTCTCGCGACGGTGGCCATCGTCTGGTCGCTGTTCCAGCTCTGGATCGCCTCGCCGCTGCCGTTTTCGCTCGGCGTGTTGGTCCTCAACGACAGCGAATCGCGCGCCATCCATCTGGCTTTTGCGGTGTTCCCAGGTTAGCTTGCCCCAGAAGCCGGATTGCGATGTGGCGTTCGCCGATGCGGCGCCAAAGGTGCCGATCAGGATCAATGCGATGGCAAACAGGTTTTGAACGGATTGAAACAGGGGGGGCATATCGACTCCAGGCAAGAAGCCGCTGGAACGTTCGGGGCTTCAATCGATGGTAGATGCAATGCACGCGACATGGCGGGCGCTGTCGCATGCGTCGGCGCATATTCGGACAAGCGAGTCTTGGGTATAGCCAGGAGTGGGGATTCGTAAGTTGAAGCGCACGACCGGTCCAATATCTGCCTACTGAAAAAACTGTCCTCCAGAGTCTCATTTCAGTGCAATGGATATAAAAATTGACCTGAATCAAGCCGCATAACTTTCATATAACCCGTCATGCCAGAATGCAGGTGCTTTCCCCCTTCAGGGCTAGCGACAAAACAATTCCACATCGAACAGGAGCGACCCATGCATTTATCAGTTGCAATCCAAATCAACCCAGTACCCCGCAATTTGCTGATCGGTCTCATCGGTGCCTGCCTGCCCGCATTGGCCGCCGCACAGTTCACTCTGGCGCCGCTGCCTTATGCAGCTGACGCGCTGGAGCCGCATATCGACAAGATGACCATGGAAATCCACCATGGACGGCATCACAACGCATACGTCAACAACCTTAACGCCCAGATCAAAAACAACCCGGAATTGGCGAATCTTTCGCTGGAAGCGATGCAGGGGCAGATTTCCCGCTTCAATACCGCTGTCCGCAACAACGGCGGCGGCCACTATAACCATGATCTGTTCTGGCAACTGATGGCACCGGCTGGGCAGCGCGGCGCGCCCGGCGCAGCGATGGCTGCGGATATCGATCAGGCATTCGGCTCGCTCGGCGAGATGAAAAAACGCTTTGACCAAGCCGCGCTCGGACGCTTCGGCTCGGGCTGGGCCTGGCTGATCGTTACCCCCGAAAAAAAGCTCGCCATCACCTCTACCCCAAACCAGGACAACCCGCTGATGGACTTGCCGGAAGTGCAGCGCGGCACGCCGATACTCGGACTCGATGTCTGGGAACACGCCTATTACCTCAAGTATCAGAACAAGCGCGCGGAGTACGCCACCAACTGGTGGAACGTGGTGAACTGGAACGAAGTCACCCGGCGATATAACGATGCGATGAAGTAAGTCGAGTCACCGCGCCTCCCTCTGGCTTAACGCCAGAGGCGCGGGCTTGAATACCCTGTAGTTTCCCTATTCGCTGGCGTAATCAAAGGTTCGACACCGCCTGGTCAACGACCCAGCACGCAAGCGAGCCAACGGCGGCATGTGCCTCCTGCGCGCCTGCTGCAGACGCGCCGCCGTCACGCCGATATTGCATTCCCGAAGCAAGGCCATGACACTGTTCCGGTAGCCGTCATTTTTCCTCCGCCAACGCTTCGGGAGTCATCCATGGTCCGTTTTCTGTCCCGCATTTTTCTTTCCGTCAGCCTGTTCGCCGGCACCGCTTTCGCCGCGCCAGGTTATCTGTGGGAAATCGGCATGGAGATGGAAGGCATGCCGTTTGCCATGCCGAAGCAGAAGATCTGCGCTGAAAAAGACAGCAAGGAACCGCCAGTCAGCCAGGACGACCAGGAGTGCCGGGTGCTGGAGAAGAAGCAGACCGGCAATCGTTTTTTCTGGAAAGCGCAATGCAAGGACGGTCTGATGATCGCCGACATCACGAGCACCCCGACCAGCTATTCCGGCAAGATGAAAATGACCGACAAATCGGGCGAGACGATGTCGATGAAAATGACTGGCAAACGACTGGGAAGCTGTGACTATCAGGATCGCAGCGGCGAACTGGCAGCACTGCAGAAACGATCGGACGACACGATGAAAGGTTTCTGCCAGAACGCGCTGGACGAAATGCAGGGGCAACTGCTGGGCGATCAGTGTCCGAAGGAAAAGTCCCTTTTCTGTCAGCGCCTGGCGACGCCGGAGGGCTACGACAAAGCGACCCGTCACCTGCCAGACGAGATGCTGACCGACACGACCAGCGGTGCGCCGGCGTTGACCCGTATCTGCAAGCTCGACAATGCCAAGCTGTTACCAAAGCTCTGCAAGAACGCGGTGAGCGGCCAAAATTTCATCTTCGTCTCGCGTCATTGCGCAGCCGATCGGCCCAAGCTGTGCGCCGCAGCAGTCAGCACGACCCAGCTCGATTATGTCAACGCCAACTGCCCGGCAGACAGAACGGCTTTGATCAAGGAACACTGCGAAGGTCGCAAATACAGCAGCGACATCGAGCCGCGCTTCGCCAATTTCTGCGCCAACGCCAGCGCTGACATCAGTGGCGGCGAATCCAGCGCCTCCGCAGCGGCGCCAGCGCCCGAAACAACCGAAGACAAGGCCGTGGAAAAGGTCCAGAAAGGGCTCAAACAACTCAAAGGCTTTTTCGGCTTCTGACCTGAACTCACGGCGACATGGGTGTTGATGCCTTGTCGTCCGTTCCAGATTGCCGCATCACAACCGCGCTGATCATCGGGTTGGCGCTGCTGGCCTACTGGAACAGCTTCAGCGGCGGCTTTCAGTTCGACGACTTCAAGGTCATCGTCGACAACCCCGCCGTCGCATCACCTGAAGCCTGGTGGCAAAGCATGCCAGGCATCCGGCCGCTGCTGAAACTGTCGTACGCACTGAATCAGACCTGGGGCGCGGTGTCGGGCGACGCGCTGTTCGGCTTCCATGTTTTCAATCTCGCGCTGCATATCGGTAATGCTTTGCTCCTGCATGGCATTTCGCGCCGTCTGCTCGCTGACCACCCACGCGCTGCGCCGATCGCTCTATTGACGGCGTTGCTGTTCGCCGCACATCCGGTCAACAGCGAAGCCGTCATGCTCATTTCCGGCCGTTCGATGTCGCTGATGACGTTGTTCTATCTGATCAGCCTGCTGGCCTATCTTGATCAGCGTCGCGTGCTCTCGCTCGCCGCCTTCGCCGCCGCGTTGGCCGCCCGCGAAACCGCCATCACGCTGCCGCTCGCCTTGATGTTGATTGAACACTTGCGGGCGCCGACCCAGTCGTTGTCCAGCAACCTGAAGCGCACTCGGGAGCACTGGCTGCTGGCCACATTGGCCGCCGCCATGCTGCTGATGCTGCCCTGGTTCCGGCATCTGGCGGCGGTGAGCCTGGCCACGCGGCCGCTGGCCGACAACCTGATCAGCCAATCGGCCGCTGTGCTGTATCTGCTCAAGCAGGCGCTCTGGCCGTTCACGCTCGATGCCGACCCGCTGCTACCGGTCTTTACTGCCTGGAATATTTTCTGGACCCTCACCAGCCTGCTCGCGCTCGGGCTGCTTGGCAGCGCGCTATGGCTCTGGCGAAGCAGCGGACCGGCGCGCTGGATCGGCTTCGGTCTGCTCTGGTTCCTGCTGCATTTAACGCCAACCAACTCGCTGCTGCCGCGTCTGGACCTGGCGAATGAACGTCACCTCTACCTTGCCAATTTCGGTCTTTGCCTGATTGCAGCGCATGCCCTGATCCTCGCGTTGCCGGATCGCCCCCATCTGCGCGGCGGCCTGGCCGCTATTGTTTTGCTTGCGCTGGCCTGGACGACGCAGGCGCGCAACCCGGTGTATCGCAATGAAGTCACGTTCTGGCAGGACATCGCAAACAAGAACCCGACCAGCAACCGCGCCTTCAACAATCTCGGCCACGCCCTCGCCAATGCCGGCCGACCGGAGCCGGCGCTGGCTGCCTACGATCAGGCCCTGCGCCTGCGACCGGAAGACTTTACCGCCCGACTAAACCGTGCCGCGCTATGTCGAGCACTCCCTGCTCGCGAACCCGGCGCAACACGTCTGTTCGCAGACTGATCTCTGAGCGGTCACCAACCGCCACTTTAGGTGGCTATTTGCACACGGTTTCTACCAGAATCCTTTGCCTGGTAGAGCGCCTCGTCTGACAGTTGGATCAAAGCATCGTCACTCCCCACATTCTGGTTCGGATAGGAGGCCCCACCTACACTCAGCGTCACGCGCACAGTCTTAGCTCCTTCCGTTATCGTGCTGTCTTCTACCGATTTCCGGATGCGCTCACCAACTTCGCGCAGGTTTTCCGCCGATGCGGCAGGCAATATCGCAAGGAACTCTTCCCCACCGTATCTGAGCAACACGTCGCCTTCGCGCAAAGCCGATCGCGCCACCACACAGACTGACTTCAGCAGTCTGTCTCCAACCATGTGACCATACGTGTCGTTGACGGACTTGAAGTGGTCGATGTCGAGCATCAGGACACCCAGAGGCGAATTGGCTCGAACGGCCTTGCCGAACTCCTCACGCAGACGTACTAGGCCGAATCGGCGGTTATAGATTCCAGTCAGAGGATCCAACGCAGCCAGTCGCTGCAAGCGTTCATGCGCTAGAGCATTGTTCATGGCCAGTCCTAGACCATGCAGGAATAAATCGATACGGGCCAAGTGGTCAGCATTGAAGGTGTGTCCAGTCGCCAGGATCACTACTCCCAAGGGCACACTTTTGTAGATGATCGGGTAAACAGCCACCTCCCGCGGACGGAAATCCGTAACGACGCCTTCGACCCTGACGCCATCTGGTATCAAAAGTATCTGCCTTTCGCCGGTCCGCACCACAGCGTGCACATGGTCGCTTGTGGCGATCGTTTGCGGTTCCCTTAATCCCAGCGAAGCAGCCAATTTCAACTCACCTTCGCCCTCGTAAAGAATCAAACCACCGGCCGCACCGGTGTACTGGAAAAATTGGCATAGCGCGTTCTCTGCCAGCTTTTCGATTTCCAATTGGCAAGTGAGCATCTCCGAGAAAGACCGAACTGCAGCCTGTGTCTGCATCGAGGCCGTTAGCGCCTCGATTAGTTTGTTGAACGCCCGTGCGCATACCGAGTTTTCCCGGCTTCCCGGTTCTCCCGGTTTTGAAAGTAGGTGGGGCGGGAAAACGGGCAGAAGGAGCTGCGTGAAGGTGGAGAAAAAGCCGGCGGAAAGTGGCAACTGTGACCACGGTTTTGAACGCTCTGAAAACGAAAATCGAAGGTTTTAGCAACTGATCGAAAGCCGCTTTCACGAATCAAAAAGCGATAGATAGGCGGACAGGAAGTGCATTCAAATGCAGTAACAAATGCAGTAACAAGGATTTTGAAGAAACGAAGAACCCTGCAATAACAGGGCTTGCCAGATATTGTTCGGTAGAAGAATCGCGGCATTCTTAACGTG